>DASPIH010000125.1:0-5375 GCA_035629195.1 Blastococcus sp.
CCGGTGGCACCGCCGTCGTCGGCCGGGGGCGGGGCCGCCTGGCCGCTGTGCCGCTCGGCGCGCCGCCGGGTGAGCTGCCGCGCGGCCTCGTTGGCGATGACGACCGAGAGCACGATCGTGCCCTGGATGATCGTGACCACCGAGGCGGGGATGTCGGCGAACTGCAGCGGGACCGCGGCCCGGTCGAGGAAGGCGAACAGCAGCGCCGCGAAGGCGATGCCGAGCGGCGAGTTGCGGCCCAGCAGCGCGACGGCGATGCCGAGGAAGCCCAGGCCGGCGGTGAACTCGGTGCCGAAGTGGTACGTGCGGCCCAGCAGGTCCGGCAGGCCGATCAGCCCGGCGACCGCGCCGGAGATCAGCATCGTCTTGACCACCATGGCGCGGGCGTCGATGCCGCTGGCCGTGGCCGCCGAGGGCGACAGACCGGTGGCCCGCAGGTCGAAGCCGAACCGGGTGCGCTTGAGCAGCACCGCGACGACGACGCCGACGAGCACCGCTACGACCAGGAAGCCGAAGAGCCGGCCGCGCGGCTGCGCCAGCCCCAGCACGTCGAACACGCCGTTGAGCGCCGGGAAGCGACCGGACTCGGGGATGTCGGTCGTGGTGATGATCGCCGCGCCCTCCTCGCTGCCCCGCAGGGGCCCGGTGAGCAGGAACGAAGCAATCCCGAGCGCGATGAAGTTCAGCATGATCGAGCTGATCACCTCGCTGACCCCGCGGGTGACCTTGAGGACGGCGACGATGCCGGCCCAGACCGCTCCGGCCGCCATCGCGACGACGATGATGAGCAGCACGTGCAGCGGGGCGGGGAGGACCACGGCCGCGCCGACGCCGGCGGCCACGACGGTGGCCATGCGGTACTGGCCCTCGACGCCGATGTTGAACAGGCCCATGCGGAAGGCGACCGCAACAGCCAGACCGGCGAGGAACAGCGGCACGGCGCGGTTGAGGATCACCACGATCGACTGGGTCTGCTGCGCGGGCGAGTCGCCGAAGTCGAACAGCACCCGCAGGGCCGCGATCGGGTCCTGGCCGATGGCCACGATGACCACGGCGGTGATGACGACGGCGACGACGACGGCCATCGCGGGGGCCATGAGCGACGTGCCGATGCGGCGGAGGGCGTTCACGCCGCACCCACCGTGCCGTCGTGGGCGCCGGTCATGTGGCCGCCCAGCTCCTCCGGCGTGAGCGACGCCGGGTCGAGCGTGGCCACCAGCCGGCCGCGCAGCATCACGTGCAGCGTGTCCGACAGGCCGATCAGCTCGTCGAGGTCCGCCGAGATCAGCAAGATCCCCATCCCCTCCGCGCGGGCGTCCTTGAGCAGCTCCCAGATGGCCGACTGCGCGCCGACGTCGACACCCCGGGTGGGATGGGCCGCGATCAGCAGCTTCGGAGCGGCGCTCATCTCGCGCCCGATGATCAGCTTCTGCTGGTTGCCGCCGGACAGGGCGGCGGCCGGCGTGTCCGGCCCGGGGGCACGGACGTCGTACTCGCGCATGATCCGCTCGGTGTCGGCACGGGCGGACCGGCGGTCGATGAAGGGGCCCTTCACCGCCGGCGGGCGGGTCTGGTGGCCCAGGATGCGGTTCTCCCAGAGCGGCGCGTCGAGCAGCATGCCCTGGCGGTGCCGGTCCTCGGGGATGAACCCGAGCCCGGCCTCCCGGCGGGCCCGGGTGCTCCACGCGGTGACGTCCTGACCGGCGAAGGTGACGGTTCCGCCCGACAGCGCCCGCAGACCCATGACCGCCTCGACGAGCTCGGCCTGGCCGTTGCCCTCCACGCCGGCGATACCCACGACCTCGCCCTCGCGGACGGTCAGCGTGACCTCGTCGACCGCCGGCCGGCCGCCGGGTGACGGGACCGTCAGGTCGCGCAGCTGCAGGACCGCGGTCTCGCGGACGGTCGCCGACCGCGTCTCCGGGGAGGGCAGCTCGGAGCCGACCATCAGCTCGGCGAGCTGGCGGGCGGTGGTGGTCCTCGGGTCCGCGGTGCCCACGGTCGTGCCGCGGCGGATCACGGTGATGGAGTCGGCCACCTTGCGGACCTCGTCGAGCTTGTGCGAGATGAAGATGACCGTCAGCCCCTCGCGTTTCAGCTCGCCGAGGTTGCCGAACAGCTCGTCGACCTCCTGGGGCACGAGGACCGCCGTCGGCTCGTCGAGGATCAGCGTCGTGGCGCCCCGGTAGAGGACCTTGGCGATCTCCACGCGCTGCCGGTCGCCGACGCCGAGGTCCTCGACCAGCACGTCGGGGGCGAGGTTGAGCGCGTACCGGTCGGAGATGTCGGTGATGCGGCGCCGGGCCTCGGCCCGGTCGAGCCGGCCGCCGCGGGTCGGCTCGCTGCCCAGGACGATGTTCTCCAGGACGGTGAAGTTGTCGGCCAGCATGAAGTGCTGGTGGACCATGCCGATGCCCGCGGCGATCGCGTCGGCGGGGCTGCGCAGCGAGGTCTCCCGGCCGTCGAGCAGGATCGTGCCCTCGTCCGGCCGGTGCATCCCGTAGAGCGTCTTCATGAGGGTGGACTTGCCCGCGCCGTTCTCCCCGACGATGGCGTGCACCTCCCCGCGCCGGACCCGCAGCTCGATGTCGCGGTTGGCGACGACGCCGGGGAAGCGCTTGGTGATGCCCCGCAGCTCGACGGCGTACGGGGCGCCGTCGGCCGGGGCGGAACCGCCGGTCGCTCCTGCTGCGGCCATGGTGGGCCTCTCTCTCGGGGTGCACCCCGCGGGTCCGCGGCGCACGTCCTCTCGTGTGCCTCGGCGGGGACGGGATCGACCGTCCGCCACCGGCACGGGGATGATCCCCCACCGGTCGGCACCGGGTCTGCCCGCCCCCGCGCCCCGTCACCCGGCCGGACGACGACGACGGGCCCGGGCGCGTGCGCCCGGGCCCGCCGCGGGCCGAACCGGTGGACGCGGGCCCACCCGGAGGCGGGCCCCGCGCGGGATCACGGAGTGGTCGGGACCTCGATCTCGCCGTCGATGATCTGCTGGCGGTAGTCGGCGATGACGTCCTGGATGTCGTCGATGAAGCCGCCCGAGGTCGACAGACCCACACCGTCGGTGCTCAGGTCGTTGAGGATGTCGGTACCACCCTCGACGTCGCCCTCGGCGAAGTCGGTGAGGTAGCTCTCCACCGCGAGGTCGACCCGCTTGAGCATCGACGTCATGATGACGGCCTGCTGCTGGGGCGAGGCGCTGAGGTACTGGTCGGAGTCGACGCCGATGGCGCGCTGACCGGCTTCGACGGCGGCCTCGAAGACACCCTCGCCCGAGCCGCCCGCGGCGTGGAACACGATGTCCGCGCCGGCCTGGTACATGCCCTGCGCAGCCACCTTGCCGCCCTCGGGGTCACCGAAGCCGGAGGGATCCCCGGCGGGCGACAGGTAGGTGACGTCGACCGGGATGCCCGGCTTGACGGCCTCGGCGCCGGCCCGGTAGCCCGCCTCGAACTTGCGGATCAGCGGGCTCTCCGAGCCACCCACGAAGCCGATGCGGCCGGTCGCGCTCTTCGACGCGGCGGCCACGCCCGCGAGGAAGCTGCCCTCCTCCTCGGCGAACACCAGGCCGGTGAGGTTGTCGACGCCCATCTCCTCGACCGACGTGTCGACGATGGCGAACTGCGTGTCCGGGTACTCGCCCGCGATGTCGCCGATGATCTCGCCGTAGGCGAAGCCGACGGCGATGACCGGGTTGAAGTCGTTCTCGGCGAGCTGGGTCAGCAGCTCGGCACGGTTGGAGCCGTCCTCGTTCGGGGAGAGCTCCTGGATCTCGCCACCCAGCTCGTCGACCGCCGCCTCGACACCGGCGATGGCCGAGTCGTTGAAGGACTTGTCACCGCGACCGCCGGTGTCGTAGGCGACACCGACCCTCAGCTCGCCGTCGCTGCCCCCGGAGCCACCCGAGCCGCCGGAGCCGCTCTCCTCGTCGCTGGCGCAGGCCACCAGGGCCAGGCTGCCGGCCAGCAGCAGCGCCATGCCGCGAATGCCGGCCTTCGTCATCCGCGCTCGGCGCACAACGATCTCCTCTCTGGGGGGACCCGACCACCGGGTGGCGGCGCGGTGTCCCGGATTCGGGGATGCGCATGCCTCCGGTCCGCGCTCCGCGGGCCTCGGCAGGCACCGCCAGCGACGCTAACCGGCCCGCCCGACGGCGCTACAACCCTTGCCGCGGACCGATACCCGATCGTTGCGAAGGCTCCTCCGTCCGGAGCCGGGTCCCTCGGTGGACGTGTGCGCGGTCACCCCGCCTACGGTGTGCGCGCATGGGATGCCGCCGGTCCACCCTGGTCGGGGGGACGGCCGCCCTGCTGCTCGCCCTCTGTCCACCGGTCGCGGCCGCGGGGACCCCGGATCCCGCGGCCGGGCCGGCCGTCGCGCCCTCCGCCCGCCCGACGGTCGATCCCGCCGCACCGACGCCCTCGGCTCCGCTCACCGGGCTGCCCCACCGGGGCAGCGCACCGGACGGCAGCACGGTGGGTGGCGGCGAGCTGGGCGCACGCGGGGTCGTCGTGGCCGACCCGGCACCGCCGCTGCCCGAGGGCCTGGCGGCGTCGGCGTGGCTGGTAGCGGACGCCGCCACGGGAACGGTGCTGGCCGCCCGGGATCCGCACGGCCGCTACTACCCCGCCAGCACCCTCAAGACGCTGACCCTGCTCACGCTGGTGCACCGACTCGATCCGGCCGCGGTGGTCGTGGCCACGGAGGAGGACGAGCGGGTCGAGGGCAGCCGGGTCGGTCTGGTCGCCGGGGGGCGCTATCCGGTGTCGTTGCTGTTCGAGGCGCTCGTCCTGCAGTCGGGCAACGACGCGGCCAGCGCGCTGGCTCGCGCGGCCGGCGGCACGCAGGAGACGGTCGCGGCGATGAACGCGACGGCTGCCGGACTGGGCGCCCACGACACGGTCGCCGGATCGCCGTCCGGTCTCGACGTCGCCGGCCAGACCTCCTCGGCCTACGACCTGGCTCTCGTCTTCCGAGCGCTCGTCGAGGACCCGGCGGCAGCGGCCGTCCTCCGCACACCCAGCGCCCAGGTACCTCCGGTCGAGGGCCGCTCGGCCGGTTTCCAGATCCAGGACCAGAACCCCCTGCGGAACAGCTATCCGGGGATCCTCGGCGGCAAGACGGGGTTCACCGACGCCGCCCGGCACACCTTCGTCGCCGCCGCCGAGCGGAACGGCCGACGGCTGGTGGTCAGCGTCCTGGACACCGAGAACGTGCCGCTGCGGGCAGCCGACCAGGCGGCGCTGCTCCTGGACTGGGGCTTCGCCGTCCCCGCCGGGAGCGAGGGGGTGGGCCGGCTGGTCCGGCCGGGCGACCTCGTGCCCACGAGCGGCACGTCGTCGGCGGCGCCGTCCTCCGCCGACCCGGCCCGGACG
>DASPIH010000126.1:0-14259 GCA_035629195.1 Blastococcus sp.
GGTTCTCCTTGTCCGTACCGGTGTTCCGGTGTCACGGCACAGAGAACTGCGAACAGGTCCCTGCCCGCGTCAGTCGCGAGCCTCGAACCTGCAGGTCGGACGTCGACCGTGCGTCATCCGAAAGTTGACCGGAGAAGGCCACGTCCGGACGACGAGAGGACCGCGGTTCCGGCCCTACGCTCGCGCCATGCGGCTCCCGTCGGCTCTGCGACTGCCTCCGCGCAGCCTCGCGCTGGAGGCGGGCATCGCCGTGCTGAGCGGGCTGAGCGTCCGGGCGGTGTCGCTGACGCCGGACCGGTTCACGGTCTCGCCCGCGTTCGTGTGGACCGGCTCGATCGTCCTCGCGGTCACGGTCTTCCTGCTCCGCCGCACCGCTCCCGTGGTTCCGTTCCTGATCGCGGCCGCGCTCGGCGTCGTGTCCCCCGGCGCGAGCGGCGCGCTGCCCCTCACCGCCTACGCCGTCGGCCGCTACACCTCGCGCTGGCCGGCACGGGTGCTCGCCGGGGTCGTGGGCGCGGTGGTGCTCATCCGCCCCTGGGCGCTGCCGGACGTGGAGGACGTGCTCGGCGGGGTGGCGTCGACCGCCTTCGCCATCCTGCTGCCGGGCGCGATCGGTGCGTGGGTACGCGCCCACGCGCAGCTGATGGAGGCGCTCACCGAGCGCGCCGAGCGGGCCGAGGCCGAGCGGGAGCTGCTGGCGCGGGAGGCCATCGCCACCGAGCGCGCCCGCATCGCGCGCGAGATGCACGACGCCGTCGGGCACCGGGTCAGCCTCATGGTGCTGCAGGCCGGCGCGATCGAGATGGCCGCCACCGACCGCGACCGGGTCGAGCAGCTCGCCTGCCAGGTGCAGGCGGCGGGCCGGAAGGCCCTCGACGAGCTCCGGCAGGCGGTGGGCGTGCTGCGCACCGGTGAGCAGGACGACGACGCGCCGCTCGCCCCGCAGCCCGGCATCGAGGACCTGAAGCGGCTGGTCAAGGAGTGCCGGTCGGCCGGGATGGACGTCGACCTGGCGTGCCCTCCGGACGACGCCGACCCGATCGAGGCGGCGGTATCGCGAGCCGCGTACCGGATCGTGCAGGAAGGCCTGACCAATGCCGGCAAGCACGCGCCCGGCGCGCACGTCACCGTGGCGCTCGAACGGTCGCCGGGTCAGCTGGTCGTACGGGTGCTGAACGGCGGCGCCACCGAGCCGGTGCGCGCCGATGTCGGCGGCGGCTACGGGCTGGTCGGCCTGCGCGAGCGGGTGCGCACGCTGGACGGCCGGCTCCGCACCGAGCCACGGCTGGACGGGGGATTCCTGGTCGAGGCGGTGATCCCGGCGTGAGCGGACAGGGGCGTGAGCATCGCAGCGAGGGACGAGCGATGAGCGGAGCGCTCCGCGGGAGCTCACGGGGGACGTCATGATCCGCGTCCTGCTGGTGGACGACGAGGAGCTGGTGCGGTTCGGGCTGCGCACGGTGCTCGAGGCGTCCGGCGACTTCGAGGTGGTCGGTGAGGCCGGGGACGGCGCCGCGGGGGTGAAGGCGGCGCGGGAACTGCGGCCGGACGTCGTCCTCATGGACATCCGCATGCCGGTGCTGGACGGCCTGGCGGCGACCCGGCAGATCCTCGCGCTGCCGAACCCACCGCAGGTCGCCGTCCTCACGACGTTCCACGTGGACGACTACGTGTACTCGGCGCTGGCCGCGGGCGCGGCCGGCTTCCTGCTCAAGGACACCCCGCCGCGGGAGATCGCCGCCGCCGTCCGCGCCGTCGCCGACGGCACCGCCACCCTGTCGCCGAAGGTGACCGCCACGCTGATCGAGTCCTTCGTGGACAAGAAGGCCGCACCACGCAAGGCCCACGCGTTGCGCCGGATCAGGGAGCTGTCCGAACGCGAGCAGGAGGTGCTGAAGCTGCTCGGCAGCGGGGAGTCCAACGCCGACCTGGCGAAGAAGCTCTACGTCAGCGAGGCGACGGTGAAGACCTACGTCTCGCGGCTGCTGGCCAAGCTCGGCCTGGCCAACCGCACGCAGGCCGCGATCCTCGCCCACGAGGCCGGCCTGCTCGAAGGCTGACGCCGCCCCCGCTCGTCAATGTCGTCGGCCGGACCCGGCAGCGCGGAGGAGTTCCCGTGGAGACCACTCGGACGGGTGCTGTTGGTCACCCTCCGTTTATGGCCTTGCTCACGCCGGGTAATGGCGGCACATGGCCAATTCAGGAACAACTGCGCACTCGGACCGGGACACGCTCCGCCACGACCGGCGAGCCAACCCGACCGGTGCCTATGTGGCCACCGCTGGTGTTGTCATCTTCTTCATCGCCACCTTCCTCGACTGGGTCTCCACCCAGGACGACTCGGTGACCGGTAGCGGCTACGAGACCGACACCGCGATCCCGCTCGTCGCCTACCTGGGTGTCGGCCTGGCCGCCGCCCTCCTCTACGCCCTCGACCGCGCCCGGGGCCGCCAGCACCGGGGCCTCTCGCTGACCACCATGGCCGCCGGTATCGCGGCGGCCGGTCTGGCTCTGAGCTACATCATCGACGCCCCCGGCGCCCTCGAGCGCGGCAGCGACTACTCCGCGGAGCTGGGCGCCTGGGTCGGCCTCGTCGGGGCGATCGTCTGGGCCGTCGGCGCGTTCCTGCTGGCCAAGGAGCCCGAGGGTGACGACGACTGGCACGGCACCGAGCACACCGCCGGGCACACCACCCACTGACGTCACCACGGGTGATCGTCGCGCCTGAGCGCTGAATCGAGCGGGTGCCCCCCGGAGCTCCGGCTCCGGGCGGGCACCCGTCTGCGTTCCCGGGGTCCGGCTGCTCCGGGTCCCCACGACCACTACTCCGGGTCGTCCCCCACGACGGTCCCACCAGCGACGAGCGCGGCCCCCGGGTGCCGCAGCGCGACGTCGGGCTCCTGATGGGAAACGGGGTCGCGCCGCACCGCAGGAATCATCAGCGCCGCCACCCCGGCCAGCACCAGCGCTCCGGTGAGCAGCATGAACGCGTTCGTGTAGCCGGCCTCCCGGGGCAGCCCGTCGGCATCGACGTGCGCGGTCACGATCGTCGCCATGACGGCGGACCCGATGGAGCCGCCGATGGTGCGGATGTTGGCGTTCATGCCGCTGGCCACGCCGGTCTGCTCGTGCGGGACGGCGGCCACGATCAGGTTGGACATCGTTCCGAAGACCGCGCCGAAGCCGATCCCCATCACCGTGTTCACCAGGTAGATCTCCCACCGGTGGTCGTGGGCCAGCACGAAGAGCAGGTAGCCGACGATGGAGATGGCGATGCCGACGAGCAGCACGTTCTTCGACCCGTACCGCTGCCCCAGCCGACCGACGAACAGCCCGAGCACGAAGGACGCCGCCGTCTGCGGCAGCACCATCAGGCCCGACTCGGTCACCGAGGCGCCGAAGCCGTACCCGGCCGAGGACGGCGTCTGGAGGAACTGGGGGAGGAAGGCGAAGGATGCGTACATCACCACGCCGATGAGCAGCGCCACCACATTGGTCGTCCACACCGCGCGCAGACGCATCATGCGCATGTCGATCAGCGGGAACCTCGACCGGGACTCCACGACGATCCAGAGGACGGCGAGAACGACGGCGACCCCGAGCAGCCCGAGGACCGCCGGCGAGCCCCAGCCCCAGGACTGGCCCTGGCTCACCGGGAGCAGCAGGGCGACCAGCCAGCCGGAGAGCAGCAGCGCGGCCACCCAGTTGATCCGCCCCGCCGTCGTCACGCGCGATTCGGGGACGACGAAGTAGGCGGCCACGGCGGCGACGAGCAGCACGACGAGCGGCAGCCAGAACAACCAGCTGTAGCCGAGCGCGTTGACGATCGGGCCGGCCAGCACGAGGCCGACCCCGGCACCCCCGGCCGCCATGGAGGCGATGACGCTCACCGCGCTCGGCACCTCGTCCTCGGGAAACTCGTCCCGGACGATCCCGAACGCGAGGGGCAGCACGCCGCCACCCACGCCCTGGATCACCCGACCGGCGATCATGACCGCGAGGGACGACGCCAGCGCGGAGAGGAGGCAGCCCAGAGCGAGCGCCCCCAGCGCGAAGACGAACATCCGCTTCTTGCCGGTCATGTCACCCAGGCGCCCGACGATCGGCGTGAAGATCGACGCCGACAGCAGGTAGGCGGTCAGCACCCACGTCACATCGGACTGGCTCGCGCCCAGGGCCTCCTGGATGGTCGGCAGCACCGGGATCACCAGCGACTGGAGGAGCGCGAACGCCAGGACCCCGACGGTGAGGACCGCGAAGGTCAGCTGGTGGGGGGCGCGTCGCTCGATCGATTCCACGAAGTCCGCCCCACGTCGCCTACGGTTGCCCACAACAACTGTCTCAGACCGCGCCACGGCGCAGTACCGGGCCCGATCACTGTGCGCGCATCCACGGAATGCGGCTGGAGACACGTGGACACCCGCACACTCGTGGCTAGGGCAGCCGGCCGGTCGCCTGGAGCTCCACCGCCGTCAGGACTTCCCAGCGGATCGCCGAGCTGCCCGGCCGGACGATCCGCCAGTAGCGGTCGAAGAGGCGTCGGGTCTGCGCG
This sequence comes from Blastococcus sp., assembly GCA_035629195.1. Classification (GTDB taxonomy): domain Bacteria; phylum Actinomycetota; class Actinomycetes; order Mycobacteriales; family Geodermatophilaceae; genus Blastococcus. The sequence goes on from DASPIH010000126.1 coordinate 4,553, forward strand.
TCGGTCGACATGACCCGCGTCTCCGAGCTCAACTCGGTGCCGCTCCCCTCCGGCGTCAGCCGGAAGTCGATCGCGGCCTTCACCCACCCACGCTGCGTGAACCGGCGGAAGGCCTGGGCGTCCAGCACCGGCCCCTCCTTCCCACCGGACAACCGCCAGGCCTGCAGCGCGCCCCCGAACACCACGGACGACGGCGCCTCGGACGCCAGCAGCGGCACCGGGAGGGCGTCGAGGAACGGCCGGTCGTGCAGCCGGCCGCGCCCGCCGCCGGACAGCACGACCGGCAGGAAGCGCGCGGCGCTCAGCACGAGCGTCACCGGTAGCCGGGAGAGCCGCACCTCGTGCAGCGCGTGCCACACCGCCTCGGGCGGAGCGGGGATCCAGCGCACCTGCCGGGTGACGTGCTCCGGCCGGGGAAGGACGTCGTCGAGGTCCACGGTCAGGCCAGGGCGTCGTAGACGGCCCGCACGCAGGCCTCGCTGTGCGGCGACCCGATGAGCCCGTTGCGCATGCGGTTCATCATGTAGCTGATCGTCAGCCGCCGGTCCAGATCCATCACCACCAGCGAGCCGCCCCAGCCGCCCCAGAAGCAGGTGCGACCGGACGGGACGTACGGCACGGCCGGCGAGCCGAGGCAGAAGCCCATGCCCCAGCGGAAGGGCGCGCCCAGCACCAGGTCCACGCCGTCGGACTGCTGGTCGAACACCTTCTCCACCGTCGCCGGAGACAGCAGTCGCACGCCGCCGGCCTCCCCGCCCAGCGAGAGCGTCCGCAGCACCGTCGTCATGCCCCTCGCGTTCGAGTGGCCGTTGAGGGCGCCCAGGTCCGCCGCCCGCCATTCCGGGGAGTTGGCCGCTCCCGCCGGCACCCGCGGCCCGGAGAAGGTCCTCTCCTCCACCGACTCCGGGTCCGGCGTGCCCGCGTCGGCGGCGGGGGCCGGCGGCACGACCGGCGCGATCCGGGAGACCTCCGACTCCCGGGCGCCGATCTGGAAGTCCGCGCCGAGCGGGCCGGCGATGGAGTCGGCCACGAACCGCTTGACCGTCGTGTTCGTGATCCGCCGGATGACCTCGCCGACGAGGTGCCCCTGGTTGTTGGCGTGGTAGCCCGACGCGGTACCCGGCTCCCACCACGGCCGCTGCTGCGCCAGCCGCTCGGTCGCGGTCTCCCAGTCGTACATGTCGCGGAGGGAGAAGGGTCGCTCCCAGCCGGACACGCCCGAGGTGTGCGACAGCAGGTGCCGCACCTGCACGTCCTTCTTGCCCTTGGCGGAGAACTCGGGCCAGTAGTTGCCCACCGGCGCGTAGAGGTCCAGCTCGCCGCGCTCGACGAGCACCAGGGCCGCCAGCGCCAGCACGCACTTCGTCGTCGACCAGCCGTTGACGATCGTGTGCTCGGACCACGGCTGGGTGCGGGCCTCGTCCCGGTAGCCGCCCCACAGGTCGACGACGGTCCGCCCGTCCAGGTCGACGGCGACCGACGCACCGAGCTCCTCGCCGTCCAGCTGCTGCGCCAGCGCCTCGCGCACCCCCGCGAACCGCTCGTCGCAGCTGCCGTGGACCTCGGCCATGGACCCTCCCGCCGGCGACGTCGTCGTCGCCCCCGGGCATGAGACCACGGGCCCACGGAGGTGGCATCCGGTGTCAGGGCCGCCCGGCCACCAGCACCTCCAGGACGGCGGCGACCAGGGGCAGGGGCAGCGGCCGGTCGTGCGGCAGGCGCAGGGTGTCCTTCGCCGCACGCCACGGGGCGACCTGCTCCGCCAGCCCGGGCGGCAGCGGAGGGAGCGGGTACAGCGCGATGTGCCTCTTCCACGCCGCCAGGTGCACGACCGGCCGTCCGTCGACGGTGAACGTGGGCATCCCGTAGGAGATCCGCTCCTGCGCATCAGGGGCGACGCGGTGCACCAGCGCCCGCAGCTCCTCCATGCGCTCGCGCACGTCGTCGTCGAGCGCGGCGAGGTAGTCGTCGACCGGCGTCATCGGGTCCATGGGGTCTCCTCGATCGGCTGATGCGGTGCAGACCACCCGGCCACCGCGTTCTCATCGGTCGCGCCTGCCGATCAGTGGAATGTTCAACCGACCCGCCTGGTTCCCCGCATCGGACGACAGTCGACGAGCTCGGAGGAACAGACATGGCACGGATCAGCGTGTTCGGCGGAACCGGCTACGCCGGCAGCAACATCGTCGCGGAGGCGGCCAGGCGGGGTCACTCGGTGACGTCGGTGAGCCGGAAGCTCCCCGAGCAGCGGATCGACGACGTCGACTACCTCGAGGGCTCGCTCCTGGACGCCGACACCCGCGCCAAGGTCCTGGCGAACTCCGACGTCGTCGCCCTCGCCGTCGCTCCCCGCGGGGACATGGTCGGCAAGGTGCGCCCGGCCGTCGCGGCGATCGCTGCCGAGGCCGAGCGGGCCGGCGTGCGCATCGGCGTCGTCGGTGGCGCCGGGTCGCTGCACGTCGCCGAGGGCGGCCCCCGCATCTTCGACCTCCCCGACTTCGGAGCGGAGTACCGCCCGGAGAGCCTGGAGATGGGCGGCATCCTGGACGACCTGAAGGCGACGCCGGAGACGCTCGACTGGTTCTACCTCAGCCCGGCCGGGGGCTTCGTCGGCTTCGCGCCCGGTGAGCGCCGCGGCACCTACCGCGTCGGCGGCGACGTCCTCCTGACCGACGACGAGGGCAACTCGTTCATCGGTGGCGAGGACTTCGGCACCGCCGTCGTCGACGAGATCGAGCAGCCGGCGCACCGCCGGGCCCGCTTCACCGTCGCCTACTGACCGACCGTCGGACGGCTGCGGCCGTGGCGAGCCGGCGCCACGTCGCAGGAGCACGGCACCGGCACGCCGGCACGGCCGGACCGCTGCGGCGGAACAACGCGGCCGATCGGCCGATTGCACCGGGCAACGACTTCGAGCGAGGAGATCCCATGGCCAGGACCTGGTTCATCACCGGCGCATCCCGCGGCTTCGGCAAGGAGTGGTCGATCGCGGCCCTCGAGCGCGGGGATGCGGTCGCCGCCACCGCTCGCGACACCAGCGCCCTGGACGACCTCGTGCAGCAGTTCGGCGACCGGGTGCTGCCGATCCAGCTCGACGTCAACGACCGCGATGCCGTCTTCGCCGCGGTGCAGCAGGCGCACGACCACTTCGGCGGGCTCGACGTGGTCGTCAACAACGCCGGCTACGGGCAGTTCGGGATGATCGAGGAGATCTCCGAGGCCGAGGCCCGCGCGCAGTTCGACACCAACGTGTTCGGCGCGCTCTTCGTCACCCAGGCCGCGCTGCCGTACCTGCGCGAGCAGGGATCGGGCCACTTCCTGCAGGTCAGCAGCATCGGCGGCATCAGCGCGTTCCCGAACATCGGCATCTACAACGCCTCGAAGTGGGCGCTGGAGGGGTTCAGCCAGTCCCTGGCGGCCGAGGTCGCTGACTTCGGCATCAAGGTCACCCTGATCGAACCCGGCGCGTTCGGCACCGACTGGGGTGGCTCCTCCGCCAAGCACGCCACGCCGGATCCCGCCTACGACGCCTACCGGGAGAAGGCCGCCGAGCAGCGCAGGTCACGCGTGGGCAACTCGGGCGACCCGGTCGCCACCCGTGAGGCGGTGCTCGCGGTGGTCGACGCCGAGAACCCGCCGCTGCGGATCTTCTTCGGCGACGGGCCCCTGGCGATGGCCACCCGCGACTACGAGTCCCGGCTCGCCACCTGGCGGGAGTGGGAGCACGTGTCGATCGCCGCGCACGGCACGAAGGCCTGAGCGCCCGGCCCTCCGGGGTGGCTCGACCGTGGCCGCGGCGATCCATGTGCTCCTCCGGCGCAGCGCCCGCACGTCGTGCCCGACCTTCGGCAGCCGAGCCACGGTCGGCACGCCCAGCGCGCCGGTCGCCCGGTGACCGAGACCGTCCGTCCCATGCGTCGCTGGCGTCAGTCCAGACCCCAGGACACGATGGATCTCGGGCGCAGGCGGATCATCGCCGGCCCCGCCGTCGTCGCTTCGACGGCCTCGGCATCCGCACGGACGGTCACGCACCGCGGCCGCCACGGAGGCAGCACGTCGTCCACCACGAAGGCGGCATGCGGATTGCTCCGTACGTTGCGGAACTTCTTGGTGGAGGCGACGTCGCGTCCGGTGATGTCGATGGTGCCGAGGTCGGCGTCGTAGGACCAACCGACCGGCACGACGTGCGGGCGGCCGTCCGCGTCGGCGGTGGCGAGGCGACCCAGCCGCCGCTCGCCGAGCAGGTACGCCAGCTCTTGGGGACCGAAGGAGACGGGCGCGGCGCCGGGCCGCCCGTCGGCGGCCATCACGGCTTCCTCGTCCTGAGCACCTGCGGGTCCACACCAGTGACGGGCTGCGCCAGGAGCCAGCCGGCCATGGCTGCAGCGGCCGCACCGGGAACGGCGGGACCACCACTCCGCCGCCCGTGGCATGCCGTCGGCCCGCTGGCACGGGAACGCAACGCAAGGGTCGGCGTCATGCAGATCTCCCTTCGCCGGGACACCCACTCCGGCGCCCGGGAAACCGTTCTTTAGGCTCCTAACGAGTGGGAGAAGGTTAGGCGCATAACTATTGTGAGGCAAGGGGCGCACGTGGAGTTCGAGCAGGCCGATGCGCTCAACGGCGCCATCCGCACGATCGCCATGCGGCATCGGGCCCTCGCCACCGTGCTGCTCGCACCTCTCGGGCTGCACCCCGGGCAGGAGGTGATCCTGCTGGAGCTCGACGCGCGGGGCCCTCGGACCCAGGGGCAGCTGGCCGTCGCCAGCGGGTGCGAGCCGCCCACGATCACCGGTAGCGTGCGCAAGCTCGAGACAGCCGGCCTCGTCGTGCGCACCACCTCACCCACCGACGGCCGGGTCACGATCGTCGACCTCTCCGACCGGGGCCGGGAACTCCTGCCCGCCCTGAGATCCACCTGGCAGGAACTCGCCGACCGCACCGCGGCAGGGCTGTCCATGCCTGCCGAAAAGTTCGCCGCTGTCCTCGGGGAGCTGGCCCGGTCCCTCGGCAGTGAACGGCCCTGAACCCCACCGGAGCCCGGCGACGTCCGACCGCCGGAATCAGTCGCGGGGTGCCCGGCGACGCTGGTGGCTCTTGGCCCCGTACATCGCCCGGTCGGCGCGCGCGATGACGTCGTCGACCAGCTCACCCGGCCGCCCCACGGCGACACCCACGCTCACGCCGATCCGCAGCGGGCCCTCGGGGCCGGGAAAAGGCCGGCCCACCCGCGCGACGACGTCGTCGGCGAGGGACCGGAGCCTGGCCTCGTCCGCGTGCGGGCAGACGATGACGAACTCGTCGCCGCCGAACCGGGCCACCAGGTGGTCGACACCGGCGACATCGGTCAGCCGGTTCGCCGCCTCGACCAGCAGCTGGTCCCCCATGCCGTGCCCGTACCGGTCGTTGACCTTCTTGAAGTGGTCGAGGTCGCAGAACAGCAGCCCGCAACCCTCGGCGCCCTCGCTGGCCAGGAGCGCGGTCAACGCGTCGAAGAGCGCTCCCCGGCTCGCGACACCGGTGAGCAGGTCGGTGCGCGTCTGATGGCGCAGCCGCGCCTCCCGTGCCCGGTCGTCGCTGACGTCCATGCCCACGCAGGCGATCGCGTACGGCACGCCGTCGTCGTCGACCAGGACGGTGTTGCGCATGGTGACGCGGCGCCGTTCGCCGCCCCCGGTCATCCAGTCACCCTCCTGCGGGTGTGCCTGACCGTCCTCGATCGCCAGTCGCACGGACTGCTCCGCCAGTCCCCTGTCCTCCGGGGCAACCCAGACGTTCCAGAAGCACCGACCCAGCAGCGCATCGGCGTCCTGCCCCGTGAACCGCTGCAGCGCGGGATTGGTCAGCAGGATCCGGCCGTCGGCATCGACGACGCACAGCAGTGCCTCGACCGCCTCGATGAGCGCCAGCGACAGCCGTACCTGCGGGGAGGCGGCGACGGCCGCTGACGGCGCCGAACCCTCCTGCACGGACACGGAACCCCTCCTGGCGCTCATCGGACGGTCGAGTTTCGGACCGGGGGCGAGACGATACGTCGGGTCCGGATCCCTGGGGCGTTCCGGGCTGTCGCGTCGTCTCCTGCGTTCGTACGCCGGCCGGCCCGCATGTCACGCCCCTGCGGCCGCCAGGAACGGATAGTCGGTGTAGCCCTCCCGGCCAGGGGCGTAGAACGTCCGAGCATCCGGCTCGTTCTCGGGGTGCTCGCCCCTCCACCGCTCGACCAGGTCGGGGTTGGCGATGACCGCCCGGCCGACGGCGACCGCCTCGGCGTGCGCGTCCTCGATGAGCTGCACCGCCTCGCCGCGGGTGGTCACCGTGCCGAACCCGCTGTTGGCGATGATCGGACCGCCGAAACGGCGGCGCAGCTCCTGCACGAGCTCACCACCTGGTTCCACGTGCAACACGCTGAGGTAGGCCAGGCCCAGCGGTCGCAGCCCGTCCATCAGCGCGCCGTAGGTGGCCAGGACGTCGGCACGGTCGGTCTCGAGGGCGCCCTGGATGTTGTGCTCGGGAGAGATGCGGATGCCGACACGGCCGCCGCCGATGGCCTCGGCCACGGCGGTGGCCACCTCGACGACGAAGCGGGCGCGGTTCTCCGGGCTGCCGCCGTACACGTCGTCGCGCTGGTTGGACGTCGGAGCGAGGAACTCGTGCAGCAGGTAGCCGTTGGCGGCGTGCAGCTCGACGCCGTCCAGACCGGCGTCGACCGCGCGCACGGAGGCGGCGACGAAGTCCGCGAGGGTGGCGCGCGCCTCATCGGTGGTGAGGGCGTGCGGCACGGGCAGTGGCAGCTTCCGTCCGCCGCCGACGTGCACCTCGCCGTCGATGGCGAGCGCGCTGGGGGCGACGACGCGGGTGCCGGTGAGCTCCGGGTGCGAGACCCGTCCACCGTGCATGACCTGCAGAACGATCCGACCGCCACGGGCGTGCACGGCGTCGGCGACCTTCGCCCAGCCCGCCGCCTGCTCGTCGGTGACGATGCCCGGCTGCCCGGCGAACGCGCGGGACTCCTCGTTGGGGAACGTGCCCTCGGCGATGATCAGGCCCACGCCGGCCCGCTGCTCGTAGTGCTCGACGACGAGCTCGCGCGGAACGCCGTCCGTGCCGGAGCGCATGCGGGTCAGCGGAGCCATGACGACGCGGTTGGCCAGCTCGAGGTTCCCGAGCCGGACCGGGGAGAACAAGTCCATACCGGGGCCAACCGGGTGTTCCGGCAGGCAATTCCGGGCGGAGCGGTTCTGCGGCGATCGTCACGCCTGCGACGGCCCCGCTGCAGGGGCCCGCTGCGAGCTCGCGAGCGGCGGGGGGCAGTGGGGGCCTTCCTCAGCCGGCGAGGACAGCGTTCCGCTGGGCGAGGCCGGCCAGCCGGGCGTAGCGGCCGCCGAGCGCCATGAGCTCGTCGTGCGTGCCCTGCTCGGCCACCCGCCCCGCGTCCAGGACGACGATGCGGTCGGCGTTCCGGACGGTGGAGAGCCGGTGCGCGATGGTGACGGTGGTGCGGTCCCGGCCGGCCTCGTCGAGCGCCGTCTGCACCGCTTGCTCCGTCTCGTTGTCCAGGGCGCTGGTCGCCTCGTCCAGCACCAGGACCCGCGGGTCGCGCAGCAGCGTGCGGGCGATGGCCAGGCGCTGCTTCTCCCCGCCGGAGAACCGGTGCCCGCGGGCGCCGACGACGGTCTCGTAGCCGTCGGGCAGGGCGGTGATGACGCCGTGCACCTGGGCCCGGCGGGCCGCCTGGACCATCTCGGCGTCCGTGGCGTCGGGCCGGGCGTGCAGCAGGTTCTCCCGCACCGTGCCGTGCAGCAGGTAGGTCTCCTGGGAGACGACGCCGACGACGCGCGTGAGGTCGGCCAGCCGGAGCTGCCGGACATCGATGCCGTCGACCAGCACCCGCCCGGTGGTGGGATCGTTCAGCCGGGCGACCAGCGAGGCCAGCGTGCTCTTCCCCGAGCCCGTCTCCCCCACCAGTGCGAGCGTCGATCCGGCGGGCACGGTCACGTCGACGCCGGCCAGCGCGGGCCGGGCGCCGTCGGGATAGCGGAAGCCGACGTGCTCGAACCGGACCTCCCCGCGCACGGTGGCCGGGTCCAGGTCGACCGGACGGGCGGGGTCGTCGATGTCGACCGGCAGGTCCAGGTACTCGAAGACCCGGCTGAACAGCGCCATCGAGGCGGTGAGGGAGACGCCGATGTCCAGCAGTTGCATGAGCGGGCGGAACAGCGCGCCCTGCAGCGTGGTGAAGGCGACCAGCGTGCCGATCGTCATGCCCCCGGACGTCGCGGGCAGCCCCGCCGCCAGGTAGATCAGCGCCGGGATGCCGGCGAAGACGACGCTCATGGTGGCCATCCGCCAGCGGCCGGCCAGCTGGGAGCGCACCTCGAGGTCGACCAGGAACTCCGAGGTGCCGGCGAACCGCTGCGACTGCGCGGGCCCGGCGCCCAGGGTCTTGCCGAGCAGGACGCCGCTGACCGAGAGCCCCTCCTCGACCTGGGAGTGCAGGTCGGCCAGGTGGCGCTGCCGCTGGGCGGTGATGGCACGGCGCATGCGGGCCACCCGGCGGGTGAGCCAGACGGCCGGCGGGAGCACCACCAGCGACAGCAGGGACAGCCGCCAGCTCAGCACCGCCATGGCCACGACCGTTCCGACGACCGTGGTGGTGTTCGAGGCGAACGACGTCGCGGTCGAGGTGACCACCGACTGCATGCCGCCGATGTCGTTCATGAGCCGCGACTGGACCTCGCCCCCCTTCGTGCGGGTGAAGAAGCCCAGCGACTGACGTTGCAGGTGGCTGAACACCGCCGTGCGCAGGCGGTGCATGACCCGCTGCCCCACGGTGGTGGACAACCAGGTCTGGACGACGCCGAGGACCGCCGTGACCACGGTGACGGCGAGCATGCCGCCGACCGCCGCCAGCAGCAGCGGCACGTCCTGCCGCGGGATCGCCTCATCGATGACCAGACGGATGAGGAAGGGCGTGGCCAGCGCCACGACCGACGACGCGACGATGAGCGCCACGACGACGGCGAGCTGCCGGCGATAGGGGCGGAACAGGGCGGCCACCCGGGTCCAGCGGACGGGGGACCGCTCCAGCTGCGCCCGGTCGGCGGGATCGGGCTTCCGCCCACCACCGCCGGCACCACGGCCACCGCTCATCATGGACTCGCTGATGTCGCACCTCCGAGATGCTGAGGTTACCTCATGGTGAGGTGACCGGAGGGCTCCCGCTAGGATTCCGCCGTGGCGGAGGACCGGGCCGGCGAGCTGGGCGACCTGCTGATGCGGGTCGCCCGCACGCAACGTCGTCGCTGGCGGGACACCCTCGCTCCCTGGGACCTCTCGCCCTCCCAGGCCCGGGCGCTGCGGGTGATCGCCGAGCGGGACGGCGTCCGGCTCTCCGACCTGGCCGAGGCGCTGCACATCGCGCCGCGTTCGGCCACCGAGGTCGCCGACGGGCTGCAGGAGCGCGGGCTGGCCGAGCGGGCCGCCGACCCGGCCGACCGGCGGGCGGTCATCCTCCGCCCCACCGCCGATGGCCGGCGGGTGCAGCGCGAGGTGGACGACGCGCGGACGGCGGACACGAGCGAGCTGTTCGGCCGGCTCTCCGCCGACGACCGGGCCACCCTGGAGCGGATCCTGCGCTCGCTGGCCGACTAGCCCGGACGCCCGCGCGCTCGGGCCGTGCCGCTGCAGGTACCGCGCCGGCTGGGCCA
>DASPIH010000127.1:0-2965 GCA_035629195.1 Blastococcus sp.
AGCCTTCGCGCAGGCCAGCGCGCGGGCCAGCAGGGAGTCGGTGATGTCGGCGTGCCAGCTCGCGGCCACGATCCCGAGGGTCAGCCCCGCGGCCTCGACCGGCTCCTGCTTCGGCGCCCCCGCCCCGCTCATGAGCTCTCCTCGCTGACGCTCGTCGACCGCATCCGCGCCACTGCTGAGCTCATGGACTCGCTCGCGAGCTCGCTCATACTGGCTGCTCGTCGTGGCGCATCGGGATGTCGCTCCCCTTGGTGGTGGCGGCCACGCCGCCGTCGGGCTCGATGATCTCCAACAGGTGTCCCATCCGGTCGCGCTTGGTGCGCAGGTAGCCGAGGTTCTGCTCGGTCACGTGGCTGGGCAGCGGCACCAGGCCGAGCACCCGCAGGCCGTAGCCCTCGAGGCCGGCCCGCTTGGCCGGGTTGTTGGTCAGCAGCCGCATGGTGTGCACGCCGAGGTCCACGAGGATCTGCGCCCCGGTGCCGTAGTCGCGGGCGTCGGCGGGCAGCCCCAGGTCGAGGTTGGCGTCGACGGTGTCGGCGCCGAGGTCCTGCAGCTGGTAGGCCTGCAGCTTGTGCAGCAGGCCGATGCCCCGGCCCTCGTGCCCGCGGATGTAGAGGACGACGCCGCGGCCCTCCTGCGCGACGGCAGCCAGCGCCGCCTGCAGCTGCGGGCCGCAGTCGCAGCGCAGCGAGCCGAAGACGTCGCCGGTGAGGCACTCGGAGTGCACGCGCACCAGCACGTCCTCGCCCGGGCCGGCCCCGTCCGCGGAGTTGATGTCGCCGTAGACGAAGGCGACGTGCTCCCGCTCGTCGTAGGAGCTCCGGTAGCCGACGGCCGTGAAGGTGCCCGGCGCCAGCGGGACGATCGCCTCGGCCACCCGGTCGACGAGCTTGTCGAAGCGCTTCCGGTAGGCGATGAGATCGGCGATGGAGATCAGGCAGAGGTCGTGCTCGTCGGCGAAGGCCCGCAGCTCCGCTGCGCGCGCCATGCCGGTGGGGTCCTGCTCGCTGACGATCTCGCAGAGCACTCCCGAAGGCCGGAGCCCCGCGAGCACGGCGAGGTCGACGGAGGCCTCGGTGTGGCCGGGGCGCCGCAGCACGCCGCCGTCCCTGGCCCGCAGGGGGACGACGTGGCCGGGGCGGGCGAGGTCGGCCGACGTCGTGTCCGCTGCGGCGAGGGTGCGGATGGTGTGCGCGCGGTCGGCGGCGGAGATGCCGGTGGTGACCCCTTCGCGGGCATCCACGGTGACGGTGTAGGCGGTGCCGAGCCGGTCCTGGTTCACCCGGTGCATCGGGGGCAGGTCGAGCCGGTCGGCGTCGGCCTCGCTGACGGCCACGCAGATGTAGCCCGAGGTGTACCGGACCATGAACGCGACCAGCTCGGGCGTGGCGAGCTCGGAGGCGAAGATCAGGTCGCCCTCGTTCTCCCGGTCCTCGTCGTCGATCACGACGACCGGCCGGCCGCTCTTGATCGCGGCGAGAGCGGCCTCGATCGAGTCCAGCCGGGTGGCGGGCGCGCTCATCGACGGTCTCCCAGCAGTCGCTCCACGTACTTGGCGATCACGTCGACCTCCAGGTTGACGGTCTCCCCCGGGGCGCGCGCACCGAGCGTGGTCTCGCGGAGGGTGGTGGGGATGAGGCTGACCTCGAACCAGGGCTCGGGGTCGTCCACGGCGCTGACCGCGCTGACGGTCAGCGAGACGCCGTCGACGGCGATGGAGCCCTTCTCGACGACGTAGCGGCTCAGTCCGGCAGGCAGCCCGATGCGGACGACCTCCCAGTGCTCGGTGGGGGTGCGCGACACGATGCGGCCGACGCCGTCGACGTGTCCCTGCATCATGTGCCCGCCCAGCCGGGTGTGCGGGCTGACGGCGCGCTCGAGGTTGACCGGTGAGCCCTCGGCGACCGCGCCGAGGCTGCTGCGGCGCAGCGTCTCGGCCATCACGTCGGTGGTCCAGACCCCGGCGCCGTCGTCGCCCGGCTCGACGCCGGTGACGGTCAGGCAGACGCCGTTGACCGCGATGGAGTCGCCCAGCGCGACGTCCTGCAGGACGGTGCGCGCCCGGATCCGCAGGACGACCGCTTCCTCCCCTGGTCGCCCCTGCTCCACCTGGCCGGCCAGGATGCCCACCTCTTCGACGATGCCGGTGAACACCTCAGCCCCTTCCGTCCGCGCGGTCCCCGCCGGTGCGGGTGTCCCCACCAGTGTGCCGGGTGGGGTGCAGCCGGATCTGCACGTCCCCGCCCAGCGGGGTGAGATCGGCCACCTCGAAGGCCAGTGCCGCACCGATCGCCCCGATTCCCAGGTCACCCACGAGGGACGGGCCGGCGCCCAGCAGCTTCGGCGCCAGGTGCACGAGGGCCTCGTCGACCAGCCCGGCCCGCAGGAAGGCCGCGGCGAGGGTGGGCCCGCCCTCCAGCAGGACACGGCGGACGTCGCGGTCGAAGAGCTCGGCGAGCAGCGTCGCCGGGTCGCCCGCGCCGCTCACGACGGTGGGGGCGGCGTCGTCGAGGACCCGTGCCGTCGCCGGCAGCCGGCCGCTCCGGTCGACGACGACCCGCAACGGCTGCCGGTCGGCGGCGCGGCCCTCGTCGTCGCGGACGGTCAGCTGCGGGTCGTCGGTCAGCGCCGTGCCCGATCCGACGACGACGGCGTCGCAACCGGCCCGCAGCCGGTGCACCTCCGCGCGCGCCTCGGGGCCGGTGATCCAGCGGCTGCTGCCGTCGGCCGCGGCGACCCGGCCGTCGATCGTGGCGGCGACCTTCCAGACGACGTACGGGCGCTGCTCGCGGACCCCGGTCAGCCAGCCGGCGAGCGCGCCCCGCTCGGCGGCCTGCTGCTCCACGCCCGTGACGACGTCGATCCCGGCGGCGCGCAGCCGTGCGGCTCCTCCGCCGGCCAGCGCGGTCGGCTCCGGAACGGCGACGACGACGCGGGCGATCCCGGCGGCGATCAGCGCGTCGGC
>DASPIH010000128.1:0-8681 GCA_035629195.1 Blastococcus sp.
GGCGCGGCGCTCACCGCGGTGACGTCGTCCACCGAGGACAGCTCTCCGGCCAGCGTGGTGAACGCGGCGCGGGAGGCGTCGTCGGGGGTCTGGCCGACCAGCAGCAGCTGGGCGGCGAAGCCGTCGCCGAAGCCGTCGGACATGGCCTGGTGGTACTGGTGGGTGATCGAGTCGGTGGGGTCGCTGCTGTCATCGGCCGAGCCCAGCCGCATGCTGGCCACCGGCGCAGCGAGCAGGACGACCAGCGCAGCCGCGACGACGCCGAGCAGGCCGCGGCGGCGCTGCACGGCGATCGCCCAGCGGCCCCAGATCCCGCCGCCGGACTCGGCAACGAGCTGACCGGCGGCCAGGGCGCGGCGCTGCCTGCGGGACAGCACCTTGGTGCCGAGCATCGCCAGCAGCGCGGGCAGGAGGGTGAGCGCGGCGGCGACGGTGAGCAGCACGGTGACCGCGGCACCCAACGCCATGCCGGTGAGGATGCCGATGTCCAGGATCGTCATGCCCAGCAGCGCGATCATGACGGTGGCGCCGGCGAAGACCACGGCCCGGCCCGAGGTGTTCACCGCCTGGGCGATGGACTCGCGCAGCGGCACTCCGGCCAGCAGGCCCTTGCGGTGCCGGTTGACGATGAACAGGGCGTAGTCGATGCCCACCCCCAAGCCGATCAGCGAGCCCATGGCCAGGGTCTGGCTGGGCAGGTCCACGACGTTGGTGCCCAGCAGCACCACCAGGGCCGAGACACCGACCCCGACCACGCCGGTGATGATCGGCAGCAGCGCGGCCCACAACGAGCGGAACACCAGCAGCAGGATCACCAGCGCACCCAGCACACCGGCGATCTCGCCGGACCCGCCGGCGCTGATCACCGGCGCGAACGCGGTGCCACCGGTCAGCGCCTCCAGCGTCGAGCTGTCCAGGGAGTCGGCCAGCGCGGTGATCTGCTCGGTGTCGGCGTCCTCGGTCAGCGTCAGCGACGCGTAGGCGATGTCCCCGCCGCTGCTGATCTGGGCGGCGCCGGCGGCGTCGTAGGGGCTGACCACCTGCTCCACACCCGGCACGTCGGCGATCCGGGCCAGCACGTCCTGCACCTGGACCACCACGGCCGGGTCGGTGACGTCGCCGCCGTCGGTCTGCCAGACCACGTTCCCCGCGGCCGTGTCGCCGTCGTCGGGGTTGGCACCGGCCTGGGCGAGCAGGTCGTAGGCGGTGCTGGACTCGCTGCTGGGCAGGCTCGTCGACTCGGTGAACGACGTACCGATGCCACCGACGGCGCCTCCCAGACCGACCAGAGCGAGCAACCAGAGCGCGAGGACGACGAATCGCCTCCGTGCGCACCAACGGGCAAGAGCAGACATGGCGGACCTTCCGGACAGCGGCAACAGGGACTGCTGCCAGAGTCGGCGCCGGCGACGGCTGAGCCGTCGTCCCCGGGGACCGACTTCTCCTACTGCGATCGCAGTAGGAGGAGGTCTCGTGGCGGACGGACGGCCTGCCCGGTGGCCGTCCGTCCGAGCCTCCCGGCGTGCGGGAGCGATGAGAACCGATAGCATCGGTCCATGGCGATGAATCAGCGGGGCGCCGTGGCGGTGGAGGAGGCGGCCGGCGACGTCCGGTCCCTGGCCTCCGCGGCGGCGCTGTTCCGCTCGCTCGGCGACGCCAGCCGGCTGGCGATCCTGCGTCACCTCGCCGCGAACGGCGAGCACCGGGTGCGGGACCTGACCGCCCACCTCGGGCTCGCCCAGTCCACCGTCAGCGAGCACTGCCGCTGCCTGGCCGACTGCGGTCTCATCCGGTCGCGGACCGAGGGCCGGGCGACGGTCTACTCGCTCGCCCGTCCCGAACTGCTCTCGGTGCTCGCCGCCGCCGAGGAGCTGCTGGCCGGCACCGGCGACGCGGTGGTCCTGTGCCCGCGGTACGGCGAGGCGGCCGACCGGTGAGCGCCACCCACGTGCACGCCCACGCCGACCTCGGTCCGGCGGACCGGGCCCGGCTCGGCCGGCGGGCGCGGCTGCTCGCCGCCGCGTCGGTCACCTACAACGTCGTCGAGGCGGCAGTCGCGATCACCGCCGGGCTGGTGGCCGGGTCGGTGGCGCTGATCGGATTCGGGCTGGACTCGGTCATCGAGGTGAGCAGCGGCCTGATCGTCCTGTGGCAGTTCGCGCACCGGCTGCCCGAGACGCGCGAGCGGCAGGCCCAGCGGCTCATGTCCGGAGCGTTCGGGCTGCTCGCCGTCGTCGTCCTGGTCGAGTCCGTCCGCGCACTGGCCTCCGGCGCCCGGCCCGACGCCTCGCCGGTGGGCATCGGCCTGACGCTCGCCTCGCTGCTGCTCATGCCGCTGCTGTCCCGCGCCCAGCGACGCACCGGCCGCGCGCTGGGCAGCGCGGCCGTGGTGGCCGACGGAACCCAGACGGCCCTGTGCGCCTGGCTGAGCGTCGCGGTGGCCACCGGGCTGGTCCTGAACGCGACCCTCGGCTGGACCTGGGCCGATCCGGTCGCCGGGCTGGTGGTCGCCGCGGTCGCCGCCCGCGAGGCGGTGCTGACCTGGCGCGGCGAGGGGTGCTGCGGCCCGGGGACGCATTCCGCGCACGAGGACGCCTGCGCCGCGGAACCCGGTGGCGGGTGCTGCGGCTCCGGAGTGGCCCCGGCGACGCTGCGGATCTCGCCCCCGGTCGGGTGAACGCCGCCGGGTGAGCGACCGCACCGCCACGTCCGCACGGGAGACCGACCAGATCGGTCGGTATCTCGTACGGTTGGCCCGTGGTCCGACCGGTCCGAGCGCAGTTCGACGAGGGCATCCTCGATCGTGCCGCCGCGTTGTTCGCCCGACGCGGGTTCACGAAGACGTCGCTGCAGGACGTCGCTGATGCGGTGGGTCTGTCCAAGGCCGGTCTGCTGCACCACTTCCCGAGCAAGGACCACCTGTACCGGCAGGTGCTCGACCAGGCGAGCGTCCTGGGTCGGCGGGTGCTCGAGCAGGTGGGCGACCGTCCCCCCGGAGCGGCGCGTGACCGCTTCGCGCTCGAGGTGCTCGTCGACACCGCGCTGGCCCACCCGGGGCTGGTGGCGCTGCTCCTCGGTCCGCTGGTGCAGGGCGATCGCGACACCGGCGTCCCGGAGCTGGACGCTGCCGCGGCAGCGGCGCTCCGGGCGTTCGGCGTGGACCGCGAGGCCCCCGTGAGCGAGCGGAGGATCCGGGTGGCCGGCGCCCTGGGCGCGCTCGCCGTCCTCACCCTCGGGGCGCACCACGCGGACGAGACCACGCTGTGGCGGCCCTTCATCGTGGACACCTGCTTCGACGCCCTGGGCCACGGTCGTCCGGGCGTCGCTCCCCCCAGCTCCGACCAGGTGGAGGCCTGATCCGCATGGCTGTCCTGCTGTCCCGACTCGGTGCCTTCTCGCACCGCCACCGGCTGTCGGTCCTGCTCGTCTGGCTGGTCGTCCTCGTCGCGGGGGGTGCCGGTGCGGCGACCCTCGCGGGGGAGACGACGAGCTCCTTCTCCATCCCCGGCCAGGAGTCGACCACGGCGCTCGAACGGATCGGCGAGGAGTTCGGCACCGGGGGCGAGAGCGCCACGGCCCGTGTGGTCGTCCGGGCACCGGCGGATCAGACCGTGACGGCGCCGCAGAACGCCGCGGCCCTCGCCGAGCTGGTCGCGGAGCTGTCGGAACTGCCGGGCGTCGCCTCCGCCACCGATCCGCTGGACCCGGCCGCGCCGTCGGTGAGCCCCGAGCAGACCACCGCCTACAGCACCGTCACGTACACCGCGGCCCCAGGTGAGGTCTCGCCCGCGCAGCAGGAGGCGCTCCTGGAGGCCGTCGACGCCGCACGCGACGGCGGTCTCACGGTCGAGGCGACGGGTGAGGCGACGCAGGAGGCACCGCACGTCGGCGGCCCGTCGGAGGCCATCGGCGTCGTCATCGCCCTCGTGGTCCTCGCCGTCACGTACGGAACGCTGGCCGTGGCCGGCATGAACCTGCTCGCGGCGCTGATCGGGGTCGGCATCGGCGTCCTGGGCGTCACGATCGCCACCGGGTTCACCGAGCTGTCGTCGACCACGCCCACGCTGGCCGCGATGCTGGGCCTGGCCGTGGGCATCGACTACACCCTCTTCATCGTCACGCGCCACCGGCAGGAGCTGCGGCGCGGATCCGACGTCGGCACGGCGATCGCCACGGCCGTCGGCACCGCCGGGTCCGCTGTGGTCACGGCCGGCCTCACGGTGGTCATCGCCCTGGCGGGCCTGTCCGTCGTCGGCATCCCGTTCCTGACCCAGATGGGTGTCGCCGCCGCGCTGACCATCGTCGTCTCCGTGCTCGTGGCGCTCACCCTCGTGCCGGCCGTGCTGAGCTACCTCGGGCTCCGTGCGCTGCCCCGCACGCAGCGCGGAGGAACGGCCGCCGGCGTCCCGGCCGGTCGCGGGCTCATCGCCGGCTGGGCCACCGGGGTCACCCACCGACGGATCGGGAGCGTGCTGCTGTCGGTGGCCGTCCTCGGGGCGATCGCCGTTCCGTTCTTCTCGATGCAGACCACGCTGGTGCAGACGCCGGCCGAGGACAGCACCCAGGCCCGGGCCGAGACGCTGCTCGCCGAAGGTTTCGGCGAGGGCTTCGGCGGTCCGATCACCGTGCTGTTCGAGGGCGACCGTGCGGCCGAGGCCGCCGGGCAGGCGGCGGGCACGGTCGGCGGGCTCGACGACGTCGCGCTGGTCACGCGGCCGGTCCCGAACGCCGACGACACCGCCGCGCTCCTCACCGTCATCCCGGAGTCCGGTCCCACCGACCCCGCCACCGAGCAGCTGGTCGCGGACCTGCGGGCGGAGCTGGCCGGCCTCGACGGCGTCGAGGCCTCCGTCACCGGTGCGACCGCGGTCAGCGTCGACGTCGCCACGAGCCTCGACGAGGCGCTGCCCGTCTACCTGGCCCTCGTGGTGGGGCTGGCGCTGGTCCTGCTCGTGCTGGTCTTCCGGTCACTGCTCGTGCCGCTGGTCGGCGTGCTCGGGTTCCTGCTCACCATCGGCGCCTCCCTGGGGGCCACCGTCGCGGTGTTCCAGTGGGGCTGGCTGGCGGACGCGGTCAACCTCGACACCACCGGGCCGTTGATCAGCCTCACGCCCATCCTCGTGATCGGCATCCTCTTCGGCCTCGCGATGGACTACCAGATCTTCCTCGTCTCCCGGATGCACGAGGCGCACAGCCACGGTGCTCCGCCGCTGGAGGCCATCCGCACCGGCTTCCGCCAGGCGGCGCCGGTGGTCGTCGCGGCGGCGCTGATCATGTTCTCGGTGTTCGCCGGGTTCGTGCCGGCGGGCGAGGCGACGATCAAGTCGATCGCCTTCGCGCTGGCGGCCGGCATCCTCGTCGACGCCTTCGTCGTCCGGATGGTGCTGGTCCCCGCCACCCTCGCGCTGCTCGGCGAGCGGGCCTGGTGGCTGCCCCGCTGGCTGCGCTGGCTCCCGGTGCTGGACGTCGAGGGCGCCGCGCTCGAGCGCCCGGCGTCGGGCCGCCACCGGGCGCCGGAGCTGGTGCCCACCCACGGACGCTGAGCGGCGACCGGGAGCGCTCCGACGGAGCCTGGTGCATGATCCGGACGGTGCGACGGGACGAGCACGGGAAGGCGCGTCGATGACCAGGGCCGGCGGAAGCGGCCGCTGATGGCGGCCCGGGCGGCGGCGACGGGGCAGTGGACCGATCCCGACGACGGCATCCGCTACCCCTCCGGCGAGGTCCACGCGTGGGAGCCCGGCCGCAACGAGACGGTGTGCGGGCTGTCGCTGAGCAGGTCGCAGCTGGCCCGCTTCCCGCACGTCGGCTGGGCCGACGTCCAGCCGGAGTCGGGGCGGCACGCGGAGGAGGTGCAGTCGGTCTGCCGCCGGTGCCGCGCGGCCCAGGGTGGCCGTCGCGACGACCGGGGCTGGCGGCGTACCAACCCCCGGCCGTGAGCGGGGCGTTCTGCCACTCCGCGGGGGCAGGGTGCTGGGAGAATCGGGGGGAGCGTGGAACGCTTCTGCGGTGTCGGGCGTTGACCTGACTGAGTGGAGTGCAGGAGGTTGGCTCCACGACCGAGAAGTCACCTCGAGGAGATGACGATGCCCAGTAAGAACCCGGCGTTCAGCCGGGGGTTCGGTAACTCCGGCCCCGGCCAGCAGTACGCCGGTTGGGGCAATGCGCCCCAGTACGGCGGCGCCCCCCAGTACGGCGCTCCCCAGTACGGGGCACCGGCCCCGCAGGACCAGTACTCCGCGCCGTCTCCCTACGGGACGACCGCGGCCACGCGGTACATGACGATGGACGACGTCGTCACCAAGACGGGGCTCTCGTTCCTGGTGACCGTCCTCGCCGCTGCCGCGGTCTGGGCGATGCCCGGCAACGCCGCGTGGGGCCTGGCCCTCCCGGCGGTCCTGATCGCGTTCGTCCTCGGCCTGGTGATCAGCTTCAAGCAGATCGCCAACGCGGCGGCGACCCTCGCCTACGGCGCGCTGTACGGCGTGGCGCTCGGCGCGATCAGCGAGGCCTTCAACTCGATCTACCCCGGCATCGTGATGCAGGCGCTGATCGGCACCTTCGGTGTCTTCGCCGGCATGCTGGTGGTCTACAAGACCGGTGCCATCCGCGTCACGCCGAAGTTCACCCGCTGGCTGCTCGCCGCGATGATCGGTGTGTTCGTGCTCATGGCGGCGAACTTCATCGGCGCCCTGATCGGCGGCGGCAACGGCCTGGGCCTGCGGGACGGCGGCCCGCTGTCCATCGTCTTCAGCCTCGTCGTCATCGGTGTCGCGGCGTTCTCGCTGCTGCTCGACTTCGACATGGCCGACGAGGCGATCCGCCGTGGTGCTCCGGCCAAGTTCGCCTGGTACATCGCCTTCGGCCTGCTGGTCACGGTGGTCTGGCTGTACCTGGAGATCCTGCGTCTGCTGTCCTACCTGCAGGACGACTGACAGCGACCCCCTGCTCCGCGGCAGGGGGCCTGAGAACGCACGGTGGCCCGGCTCCCCTCGTGGGGGCCGGGCCACCGTGCGTTCCGGGGACCACCAGCGGCGAGATCGGCGTCGTCGCCCGTTTCCGGGCGGCAGACCGTGCGAGATCGCCGATCTCGCGTCAGTGGTTCAGGAGAGGCGCTCGATGATCATGGCCATCCCCATGCCGCCGCCGACGCACATGGTCTCGAGGCCGAAGGTCTTGTCCTTGGTCTGCAGCCCGTTGATCAGCGTGCCGGTGATCCGGGCGCCGGTGCTGCCGAAGGGGTGCCCGACGGCGATGGAGCCACCGTGCACGTTCAGCTTGTCGATGTCGACGCCCAGATCGCGGTAGCTCGGGATCACCTGGGCGGCGAAGGCCTCGTTGATCTCGACGAGGTCCATGTCGTCGATGGTCATCCCGGCGCGCGCCAGCGCCTGCTGGGAGGCGGGGACCGGGCCGTAGCCCATGATCTCCGGTGACAGACCGCAGACCGCCGTCGACACGATGCGGGCCAGCGGGGTCAGGCCCAGCTCGGCGGCCTTGGTGTCGCTCATGACGATGACGGCAGAGGCGCCGTCGTTGAGCGGGCAGGCGTTGCCGGCGGTGATCCGGCCGTCGGGGCGGAAGACCGCCTTGAGGCCGGCGATGCCCTCCAGGGTCGTGCCGGGGCGGGGGCTGTCGTCCGTGGTGACCACGGTGCCGTCGGGCGTCGTGATGGGCACGATCTCGCGATCCCAGAAGCCGTTGGTGGTGGACTCCTCGGCGAGGTTCTGGCTCCGGACGGCGAACTCGTCCATGTCCGCACGGGACACGTCCTTGAGCAGCGCGAGGTTCTCGGCGGTCTGGCCCATGGCGATGTAGATGTCGGGGACGTCCCCGTTCTCCCGCGGGTCGGTCCAGGAGTCGGCGCCGCTCTCGGCGGCCTTGGCGGCGCGGGCCTGCGCGTCGGCGAACACCGGGTTCTGGGTGTCGGGCAGCGAGTCGCTGTTGCCCTTCACGAAGCGGGACACCGTCTCGACGCCCGCGGAGATGAAGACGTCGCCCTCGCCGGCCTTGATGGCGTGCATGGCCATGCGGGTCGTCTGCAGCGATGACGAGCAGTAGCGCGTGATGGTGGCTCCCGGCAGGTGGTCCATGCCGAGGAGCACGCTGACGACGCGGCCCATGTTGAACCCCTGCTCGCCGCCGGGCAGGCCGCAGCCGAGCAGCAGGTCGTCGATGTCGGTGGGGTCGAGCGCGGGCACCTTGTCCAGGGCGGCGCGGATGACGGCGGTCGCGAGGTCGTCGGGCCGCATGTCCTTGAGCGACCCCTTGAACGCCCGGCCGATGGCCGAGCGCGCGGTCGCGACGATGACGGCTTCGGGCATGGATCCTCCACGTGAGGCGGGCCCGGGCGCGGTTCGCCCCCGGACGTCGGTCCTCCCGAAAGTACCCCCGGGCCGTGACGGTCAGTTCCGCCTCCCCGGACGGGCGTCGCGGTCGGGACCGGGCCCCGGTGCTGGGCCCCGGTGCCGGACCCGGTCACGGGCCGACCGGTGCCTCGGCCTCCGTCTCGGCGCGCTCGGCCTGCTCCGGCGTGGGCACCTCGGTGGGCCGGGGGCGGCGCAGCAGTGCCCACGGTCCGCGGGGACCGGTGTCGGAGCCGCCGACCTCGGTGGCCGTGACCTCCGTGCCCGGACGGTTCGCGGCGCGCGCGGCGGCCCGGGCGACCGGTCGGACCGACT
>DASPIH010000129.1:0-4593 GCA_035629195.1 Blastococcus sp.
CCGGCCGGCCAGGACACCGGGTACGCGCTGCTCGACGAGCAGGGCATCACCACCAGCGAGTTCCAGCAGCAGGTCACCTACCAGCGGGCACTGGAGGGCGAGCTGGCCAACACCCTGGAGGCGCTGACCGGGGTGAACTCCGCCGTCGTCCACGTGGCGCTGCCCGAGGACGAGGTCTTCGTGACCGAGGAGGCGCAGCCCACGGCGTCGGTGCTGCTGGACCTGACCCCCGGCACCGCGCTCACCGGTGAGCAGATCCAGGCGGTCACCAACCTCGTCTCCTCCAGCGTCCAGGACATGGAGCCCGACCAGGTCACCGTCGCCGACGCCAGCGGCCGGGTGCTGTCGGCCGCCGGCGAGGGCATGACCGCCGCCGCGGGTGACGCCCGCTCGCAGGCGGAGCAGGACTACGAGGACCGGCTGGCCACCAAGGCGCAGACGATGCTGGACCAGGTCCTCGGCCCGAACCGGTCGGTGGTGTCGGTGCGCGCCGAGGTGGACCTCGCGCAGCGGAACACGACCACCGAGAGCTTCGACTTCCAGGAGGGCACCCCGCCCATCTCGGAGGAGACGACCACCGAGGACTACTCCGGCACGGGCACCCCCGTCGGCGGCGTCCTCGGCCCGGAGAACATGCCCGACGCGGCGGCCAACGCCGGCGGGGGCGACACGACGTACCAGAAGGAGTCCACGACGGCCAACAACGCCGTCGGGAAGACCGTCGAGGTCACCGAGGGCGCCCCGGGGGACCTCAAGCGGATGACGGTCTCCGTCGTCATGGACGACGCCGTCGCGGCCAACCTGAACCAGCAGCAGATGACCGACCTCATGACCAACGCGGTCGGCCTGGACCCCGCGCGCGGTGACGCCATCGCCGTCGCGGCCATGCCGTTCGACGACACCGCGGCCGAGGACGCCGCCGCGGCGATGGAGGCCGCCCGCGAGGCCGAGGCCGGCGAGCAGATGTGGTCGATGATCCGCACCGGCGGGATCGCCGCCGGCATCGCGCTGGTCGTCCTCATCGTGTGGCTGCGCTCGCGCCGCCGCGGAGAGGTCGAGGAGGACTACGAGCCCCTCGAGCTGGACGACGACGTGCTCGCCGAGCTGGACCGCCTGCGCGTGGCCAGCACTCGCGAGGAGATCCCGGTCGACGACGTCGCCCGGGAGCTGGAGGCCGCACAACGGGCGAAGGTGCGAGGGGAGATCTCGACGATGGTCAGCGAACGTCCCGACGAGGTCGCGGCCATGCTGCGCGGCTGGCTCAGCGAGAACAAGTCATGACCCTGGCCAGCATCCCCGGGACGACCGGCGCGCCCGCCGCGACGGCCGCTCCCCCGCGCTCCGACCTGCCCGGCGTGCGCAAGGCGGCCGTCTTCCTCGCCCAGATGAGCAAGGAGGAGGCCGGCACGCTGCTGGCCCAGCTGCGCCCCCGCGAGGTGGAGGCGCTCACCCGCGAGCTGATGAAGCTCGGCTCGGTGGAGCTCGAGGACGTCGACCAGGTCATGCGGGAGTTCCACGGGCTCATGACCGCGCAGGAGTTCGTGGGCCGCGGCGGCGTCGAGTTCGCCCGCGAGATCCTCGCCGCCGGCCTGGGCCAGGACAAGGCCGAAGGCATCCTCTCCCGGCTCAACGTCGTCTACAACGAGGTGCCGTTCGCCTCGCTGCGGCAAGCGGACGTGCGCCAGCTGGTCACGTTCCTCAAGGACGAGCACCCGCAGGTCATCGCCCTGGTGCTCGCCCACCTCACCGCGGCGCAGTCCGCCGAGGTGCTGTCGGGTTTCGTGCCCGAGCAGCAGGCCGAGGTGGCGCACCGCATCGCCACCATGGACCGGACGTCCCCCGAGATGGTGCGGCTGGTCGAGGAGGAGCTCAGCCGCCGGATGGGCTCGATCCTGGCGCACCAGGACATGACCACCGTGGGCGGTGTCGAGACCCTGGTCGAGATCATCAACCGCTCGCCGCGGCCCACCGAGCGCTCCATCCTCGAGTGGCTCGACAACAGCGATCCCGAGCTGGCCGACGCCGTGCGCGCGCAGATGTTCGTGTTCGAGGACATCGTCACCATCGAGGACCGGTCCCTGCAGCTGGTGCTGCGCGAGATCGAGGCCAACGACCTGGCCACCGCTCTCAAGGGGGTCCGGCCCGACGTCCGCGACAAGGTGCAGCGCAATCTCTCCGAGCGTGCGGCCGAGACCCTCGTCGAGGAGATCGAGCTGCTCGGGCCGGTCCGGACCCGGACGGTGGAGGAGGCGCAGGCCAAGGTCGTCGGTGTCATCCGCACCCTCGAGGAGCAGGGTGTGCTGACGATCTCCCGCGGCGGCGACGACGAGTTCGTCGCATGACGACAGCCGCGGGAGCATCGCAGCGAGGCACGAGCGAGGAGCGGACCGAGGCGCGCAGTCATGCCGGGGGGCATCGCGTGACGGAGGCGCCCCGGGCACCCCGCGAGGGCGCGATCCTGCGCGGCGGTTCCGCCGCGCACGCCCGGCCCTACCGCGAGGTCCTGGCCGAGCGTGCGGTGCACCCCGCCGCACAGGTGCCCGCGGCCCGTCCGGCCGTCGAGCAGGTGCCGGTCCCCCTGCCTCCGTCCGCTCCGACACCGGCCGGACCGGGCGCGACGCAGGCCCCCCTGGTGGAGCGGCGCACCTCCGTCCGGCGCGCCGAGGACCAGCCGGTCGCCGGGAGCAGACCGTCGTTCCGCCTCGGTGACGTCTACGCCGACGAGCTCGAGCGGCTGCGCACCCGCGCGCACGCCGAGGGGTTCGCCGCCGGTCGTGCCGAGGGGCTGGGAGCGGCCGAGTCGGTCGTGGCCGAGGCCGAGCGCGCCGCGCAGCAACGGCTGGCCGAGGTCCAGGCCCGCTGGGAGCGCCGGCTGGTGTCGGCGACCGCCGCACTGGGCGCCGCCGCCCGGCAGCTGGAGGAGTCGGCCCTTCCCGTCGCCGAGGACATCCGCGACTCGACCACGGCGACGGTGCTCACGCTGCTCGAGGAGCTCTTCGGCCGCGAGCTCCGCCTCGCCGAGGACCCGGTGCTGGATGCGGTCCGCCGTGCCCTCACGTTCTGCCCGGCCGATGCCCCCGCCGTCGTGCGGCTGCACCCCGACGACCTCGCCGAGGTCCCCGCCGAGGCGCTGGCCGGGCTTCCCGACAGCATCCGCGTCGTCGCCGACCCCGCGGTCGAGCGGGCCGGCGCGGTCGCCGAGTGCGGCCCGCGCCGGATCGACGCGCAGCTGGGCTCGGCGCTCCAGCGCGTGCAGGCGGTGCTGCGCTCGTGACCTTCTCCCCTTCGGTGCTGGAGCGGGCCCGCGTGGCCGCCCGTCCTCAGGTCACCGGCTCGGTCACCGGCGCGATGGGCCTCACCCTGAGCGTCGACGGCGTCAGCGCCGCCGTCGGCGACCTCGTCGAGGTCGACCCGGGCCTCAAGCCGCTGCTCGCCGAGGTCGTCGCCATCGGCCGCGACCGGCTCACCTGCATGCCACTGGGCGGACTGTCCGGTGTGCACGCCGGCGCTCCGGTCCGTGCCACCGGGCGCCCGCTGCAGGTCCCGGTGGGCGAGGCGCTGCTGGGCCGCGTCCTCGACGGGCTGGGCAGGCCCGTGGACGGTGGCCCGCCACTGGGCAGCCGCGTCTCCTGGGTGGACCTGGAGACCGAGACGCCGCACGCGCTCTCCCGCACCCGCGTGGAAGAGCCCCTGACCTTCGGCGTCCGGGCGCTGGACACCCTGGTGCCCTGCGGCAAGGGGCAGCGCCTGGGCATCTTCGCCGGCTCCGGCGTCGGGAAGTCCAGCCTGCTCGCGCAGATCACCCGCGGTACCGACGCCGACGTCCGGGTCATCGGGCTGATCGGCGAGCGTGGCCGCGAGGTCCGGGAGTTCATCGAGGAGAACCTCGGCGCCGAGGGGCTGGCCCGCACGGTCGTCGTCGTCGCCACCTCCGACGAGCCCCCGCTGGTGCGGCTGAAGGCCGCGTTCGTGGCCACCCGCATCGCCGAGGCGTTCCGCGACGAGGGCCGCGACGTGCTGCTGCTGATGGACTCGATCACCCGCACCGCCATGGCCCAGCGCGAGGTCGGCCTCTCCGCCGGCGAGCCGCCCGCCACCCGCGGCTATCCGCCGAGCGTGTTCGCGATGATGCCGCGGCTGCTGGAGAAGGCCGGCACGGGCGCGACCGGCTCGATCACCGGGCTCTACACCGTGCTCGTGGAGGGCGACGACCACAACGAGCCCATCGCCGACACCGCCCGCTCGATCCTCGACGGGCACATCGTGCTCACCCGCACGCTGGCCACGACCGGCCACTTCCCGGCGATCGACGTGCTGGAGTCCATCTCCCGCGTGGCCGGGGCCGTGGTGGCTCCCGCGCAGATGGCCGACGCCCGGGAGGTCCGCCGGCTCATGGGTGCGCTGCGCGACGTCCGCGAGCTCATCGAGATCGGCGCCTACCAGGCCGGCAGCGATCCGCTGGTCGACCGCGCCCGCCAGCTCGCACCCAGCATCGACGCGTTCCTGCAGCAGCCGCTCGGCGAGTCGACGTCGCCTGCCGAGGCCTGGAACTGGCTGCAGCGGATCGTGAGGGGCGCATGACAGCCCTGGTGA
>DASPIH010000130.1:0-2132 GCA_035629195.1 Blastococcus sp.
ATCTCCTCTCCGCCGGCACCTGGCTCCAGCGAGGCGCGGGGATGGTCGTCATGCTGATGACCGCGGGCGTGCTGGCCGACCGGTTGCGCATCGCGACGCCCGGCCAACGGAAGGTCCTGCTGCCGCTGTACGCCTACGGGATCCTGGCCGTCCTGGCGATGCCGCTCGGCCCTCTCCTGGGTCCGTCCGCCGGTCTCTCGGTCGCGCAGGTGGTCGGGCTGCAGATCGTCCTGCTGGCCGGGGTGCCCGTCGCCTTCGCGGCGGCGATGCGGCGCGGCGGGTTCGCGAGGACCGCTGAGATCCAGGAGCTCAGTGCCTGGCTGGCGTCGTCCGCCGCCACCCCGGAGCTGCTCGCCGATGCCCTCGGGCGCACCCTCGGGGACGCGTCGGTGCAGGTCGTCTACGCGTCGCGGGACGGGCGCGCCCTCGTGGACGGCGGCGGCGCTCCGGTCGAGACGTCGGCCCTGGGCGAGCACCGCGGCCTGGTCGACATCGAGCTCGGGTCCAGACGGATCGGCGCCATCGTCTACGACGCGACGGTCATCGACGACGCCGAGTTGGTCCGGGCGGCGGGTCAGGTGGCCGCCCTCGCCATCGACCACGACCGGTTGACCGCCGAGCTGCGGGCCAGCCATGCCGACCTGCAGCAGTCGCGCACCCGCCTCGTCGAGGCGGGCGACCGGGCGCGGCAGCGCATCGCCCAGGACCTGCACGACGGCCTGCAGGTGGAGCTCGTCCTGCTGGCGTTGGAAGCCCAACACCTGGGGCGCATGGACGGGTCGGCCGATCTCCCCGACGCGGCGACGCGCCTCCGCGTCGGCATCGACGGTGCCGCCCGGCACCTCCGGGAGATCGTCCACGCCCTCATGCCGGCCGCCCTCGTCGAGCGGGGCCTGACCGCGGCGATCGAGGACCTGGTCGATCGCATGCCGCTGCCCACCAGGCTGGCGGTGGCCGAGGTGAACGGGCACCTGCCGGCTGCGGTCGAGAGGACGGCCTACTTCGTGGTCGCGGAAGCGCTGGCCAACGCGGTCAAGCACGCCGCGGCCGACAAGGTGACCGTGACGCTCGAACACGTGCCGCCGCGGCTCGTCATCGGCGTGACCGACGACGGCGTCGGCGGCGCGACCCAGGAGGGTGGTGTGGGACTGCACGGCCTCGCTGATCGTGTCGACGCCCTCGGTGGCCGGTTCACCATCGAGAGCCCGGCCGGCGGCGGCACACATCTGCTGGTGGAGCTGCCGTGCGGGTCGTGATCGGTGAGGACGAGGCGCTGTTGCGCACCGGGCTCACGCACGTGATGCAGGCGGCCGGGTTCGACGTCGTCGCTGCGGTCGGGGATGCACACGAGCTCGTCCGCAGCACGGAGGAACACCTTCCCGACATCGTCGTCACCGACATCCGGATGCCGCCCGACCACAAGGACGCGGGCCTGCGGGCGGCGATGGAGATCCGGCGGGAGCATCCCGGGATCGCCGTCCTCGTGCTGTCGCAGCACCTCCAGCGCGCCTACGCCGTCGAACTGCTGGGCGATCGCTCGTCGGGCGTCGGGTACCTCCTCAAGCAGCGGATCGCCGACATGGACACGTTCACGGACGATCTCCGCCGCATCGCTGCCGGCGGCACCGTTCTCGACCCCGAGGTCGTGAACCTCATGGTCGCCCGCGCCAGGGGGCACCACGATGCTCTCGACCAGCTGACCCCTCGCCAGCAGCAGGTGCTGGCCCTGATGTCCGAGGGCCGGACCAACGCGTCGATCGCCCGGTCCCTGTCGATCAGCGAGCGGGCGGTCGTGCAGCACACGTCCCACATCTACGACGAGCTCGGCCTGGCGGTCAGCGACGACGACCATCGCCGAGTACTGGCAGTGATCCGCTACCTCTCGTCATGACCGGCTCGCCCTCGACACCATGGCTCTCGTATCTGACCGAGCACGGAGACGACACAGGATCACGTGACCCGAGATCGCCGGCCGCCTCGGCGTCGCACATCCCGATACGACGTCGCAGAGGCCTGCGTGCGCCTGGCGACCACAGCGGATCCGCCGGAGTCGCTGAACTTCGGCGGGCCCGAGGCGCTCACCCGGCATGACGTCGTCGATGCCTTCGAGCACGCGGTCGGCGCGAGGTTCC
>DASPIH010000131.1:0-34163 GCA_035629195.1 Blastococcus sp.
GCAGCCGCCGTCCTTGAGTCCGCAGCGCTGGTTGCCGGTGGGGTAGCCGAGGGGGCCCTGCTCCCACTTCTGGGTGCTCCAGGCGGTGGCGATCGGGCCGGCGAGCAGGGTGCGGGCTCCGGTGGCCTTGCTCCAGACGATCGATCCGCCCTGGAACGTCTGGCTGCAGCCGCCGTCCTTGAGTCCGCAGCGCTGGTCGGCCGTGGGGTAGCCGAGCGGGCCCTGCTCCCAGCGCTGCGCCTCCCAGGCGTTGGCGATCGGCCCGTTGAGGAGAGTGCGGGTGCCCGTGGCGGACGTGGTGTAGATGGTGCCGCCCTGGAACCGCTGGAGGCAGCCGCCGTCCTTGAGCCCGCAGCGCTGGTCGGCGATGGGATAGCCGAGGAGGCTCTGCTCCCAGCGCTGCGCCCCCCAGGCGTCCCCGATGGGGCCGTGGGAGACGGCGTGGGCGCCGGAGGCAGGGCTCCAGTAGAGGGTGCCTGCCTGGTAGTTCTGCAGGCAGCCGCCGAAGACGAGCCCGCACGTGACCGGGCCGGTCGACGGGCCCAAGGGGCCACCGGCGCCTCCGCGCGAGTCGTAGGCGGCCAGGATCGCGTCCCCGCCGGCTGACTGCGTCGAGCCGAACCAGTCGGTGAAGTAGAGCCAGAAGTTGCGGTTGCCGTACGCCGAGCAACCGTCCCCGGTTCCGTAGCCGGCCCGCAGGGCCGCGGCGTTGGGGCGGTAGGGCGTGTAGTTGTAGAGCCCGGCCGTCGCCTGGTTCCGGATGTACACCTGCGACGTGCCGCACGAGGTCTCGACGTCCCACTGGATGGTGTTGGTGGCGCCGGCGCGGTAGGAGTAGTTCCGGGGGAAGGTCGCGTAGCGCTGGTACTGGCGGGCGGCGCTGTAGACCTGGTTGTAGAAGCCGTAGTACTGCGTGTCGCAGGCCGCCGTGTCCGGACAGCCCATACCCGCCGCGATCTGGTAGCGCCTGGCGGTCAGATAGGTCCCCGAGGCGGTCACCAGCCCCTGCTCCTTCTGCAGGAGCACCAGGAGGACCTTCGGGTTGATCCTGCAGGCCTGCGCGACCTTCCAGATGATCTGCGGCGCCCACTCGCCGGGTGCGCCGGTGTAGGACCCCCT
The DNA here is from genome assembly GCA_035629195.1 of Blastococcus sp. Lineage (GTDB taxonomy): Bacteria > Actinomycetota > Actinomycetes > Mycobacteriales > Geodermatophilaceae > Blastococcus. The sequence goes on from DASPIH010000131.1 coordinate 1,120, forward strand.
GCAGATGCTGTCGGCCGGGCGGGTGAAGGTGTTCTGCCGGAAGTCCTTGAGGCAGGGGGTGCCCCCGCTGCTGGCCCGGCAGTTGGCGCCCTTGGCGTTCACGAACGAGGAGACCTGCGCCGCGGACATGCCGCCCGCGTCGAAGAACATGGCATCGCTGATGATGTTGCCCGGGTCGAACTGGCTCGTGTCGGCCGCGAGCAGCAGATCCGCCGGCCGTGCATCCGTGCTGTCCGACGAGACGCTCAGCAGCGTCGCCGCCGTGAACAGGGCGAGGACGGCGGGGAGGGCGCGCCGCACCCACGTGGTCACCCCGCTCACGGCACGGTCACCTCGGTGGAAGCGGAGTCGGTCCCCTCGTAGCTGAGCACGGCCTCCCACGTGCCGGCTGCGAGCCCCGGGGCTGTCTCCAGCAATCCGCACGAGGTCGTGGTCGCATCGGCGATCGAGGTGCTGGTGGCCCTCACCTGCTGACCGCCCTTCGTGAGGGTCAACGTGCAGCTGCCGCCGTCCTCGATCGTCCCGGCGACGTATCCGTTGGCCTGCACCGTTCCGCTCGCCGATTCGAAGCCCGCATAGGTGAGGACGACGACCAGGTCGGCGTTGCCGGGCCGCGGCTCGTCGGTGGCCGCGGCCCTCGGCTCGTCGGTCGCCACGGGCGCTGGCTCGTCGGTCGCCACGGCTGTCGGCTCGTCGGTGGCCACGAACGTCGGCTCGGGCTTGACGGTGTACGGGGCGGTGCTCGTGGCACCCGCGGCGTCCGCCTCGGGTGGGGTCTCTCCGGGGGGTGTGCTGGGCGACGCGGACGCCGTCACGGGGTCCGGCAGGTCGGAACTCTGTGCCAGACCGACGCCCACGGCGACGGCGACGAGAGCCGAGAGGATGGCCGCGGGGACCCATCGGCGGCGTCGGGGGATGGACACGCGACCTCGCAAGGACTCGGTGCGGCACGCTGGCTGCACGCAACTGGGGCGGGCTCCCGCTCGGAGCGATGCCTCACGGGGAACAGGTGGGAACAAGATCCGATACCCGCTGTGAGGGGAGGATGACATGAAGCAACGGCGCGGTCCGGGATTTGCGGGATGTCAGCGGGGTTTCGTTCCTCCGGTCCCGGCCCGCGGCAGGATCCTGGAGGTGCTCGCCTAACCTGGGGGCGATGGCCGCTCCGCTGAACCCCCGTACCGGGCTGCCCGTCGTGGCGATGGTCGGCGGCGGCCAGTTGGCCCGCATGACCCATCAGGCCGCGATCGCCCTCGGGCAGTCGCTGCGGATCCTGTCCGCCGGACCGGACGAGTCCGCGGCGCTGGTGGCGTCGGAGGTCCAGCTCGGCGACCACGGGGAGCTCGCGGACCTCCAGCGGCTGGCCGAGGGGGCCACCGTGGTCACCTTCGACCACGAGCACGTGCCGACCGAGCACCTGCGCACGCTCGTCGAGGCCGGGCACCGGGTCGCGCCGCCACCCGAGGCGCTCCTCCACGCCCAGGACAAGCTCGTGCTGCGCAGGGCGCTGGCCGCCGCCGGTGAGCCGCAGCCCGCGTGGGCGGAGGTCGGGTCGGCGGCCGACGTCGCGGCCTTCGCCGGCGCCCACGGCTGGCCGGTCGTGCTCAAGACCCCGCGTGGTGGCTACGACGGCAAGGGCGTGTTCGTCGTGCCCGACGCCGATGCCGCCGCCGCCCTGCTCGACCGGCACGGCACCCTGCTCGCCGAGGAGCGGGTGCCGATGGTGCGTGAGCTGTCGGCCCAGGTGGCGCGCTCGCCCTTCGGTCAGGTGGCCGTGTGGCCGGTGGTGGAGACCGTGCAGCGGAACGGCGTCTGTGCCGAGGTCCTGGCGCCGGCGCCCGGGCTGGACGACGAGCTGGCCACCGCCGCCCAGGAACTGGCGGTCCGGATCGCCGACCGGCTGGGCGTCGTCGGCATGCTCGCCGTCGAGCTGTTCCAGACGGCGGAGGGCGTCCTGGTCAACGAGCTCGCCATGCGGCCGCACAATTCCGGGCACTGGACCATCGAGGGCGCGCGGACGAGTCAGTTCGAGCAGCACCTGCGAGCCGTGCTGGACTACCCGCTGGGCGCCACGAGCATGACCGCGCCGGTCGTCGTCATGGCCAACGTGCTGGGCGGGGCCGCCGCCGACGAGAACTGGTCCGGGCCCGCCGTGGACGAGCGGATGCACCACCTCATGGCGCACTGGCCGGACGTGAAGCTGCACTGGTACGGCAAGGGGCAGCGGCGAGGTCGCAAGCTCGGCCACGTCACCGCGCTGGGGGAGGACGTCGCGGAGGTCCGGGCCCGCGCGGTGGCGGCTGCCCGGTACCTGGCCGACGGCGAGATCGACCCGGCCTTCGCCTTCGACGAGGAGCACTGAGGACCCGCCATGAGCGAACCGCGGCGGAGCCCGGTGGTCGGCATCGTCATGGGCAGCGACTCCGACTGGCCGATGATGGAGCCGGCGGCCCGGGCGCTGGAGGAGTTCGGTGTCCCCTACGAGGCGCACGTGGTCTCCGCCCACCGCACCCCGCGGCGGATGCTCGACTACGCCGAGGGCGCCGCGGGCCGCGGGCTGCGGGTGGTGATCGCGGGCGCCGGGGGAGCGGCCCATCTGCCGGGCATGGTCGCGGCCGCCACGCCGCTCCCGGTCATCGGCGTGCCGCGCCCGCTGGACCGCCTCGACGGGCTCGACAGCCTCCTGTCGATCGTCCAGATGCCGGCCGGGGTGCCGGTCGCGACCGTGGGCATCGGCGGCGGGCGGAACGCCGGCCTGCTGGCCGTGCGCATCCTCGCCGCCGGCGATCCGGAGCTCCTCGCCGCGGTCGCCCGGTTCCAGGCCGAACTGGCCGAGCAGGTGGTGGCGCGTGACGTCACCTTGCAGGAGCGGCTCGCTACCGACGGGTAGTCGGACGTCCTGTCGGGACGCGAGGCCGGCTCCGGCGGCGGAGCACCGTGGTCGCCCGAGTTCTGCGCTGACGTCACACCAGCCCCGGCGGCCGCACCCTGATCAGCCGTTCCCCGGATACGGACTCCCAGCTGTCAGGATCGAGGGGTGATCCGACACCTGCGCCACCGTGCGCGGCAGAAGTTCGCCCGGGCCCTCGCCGAGTTCGTCGTCACCCCGTTGAGCGCGGACCTCGAGCGGGCCACCGGCGAGCTGCGGCGCGAGCTCGATGCCGCCCGCGAGGAACTGCGCTCGACGGCTCGCGAGCTCGAGTCGTCGATGAGGGCGTGGGAGCGGCGGCAGCGCCGGGACCTGCTGACGGTGACCGACCAGGTGGCGGTGCGGTCGTCGGCGGAGTTCCAGTTGCGCGAGATGCCCCGTGCGACACCGTACTTCGACAAGGCGGACACGCTCATTGCGGCGCTCAAGGTGGCGCCCCAGGCCGGGCTGTACCTGGAGTTCGGCGTGCACACCGGCGGAACGCTGCGGACCATCGTCGAGCACGCCCCGGTCGGGACCGCCTTCGGCTTCGACTCGTTCGAGGGGCTGCCGGAGGACTGGCGGACCCAGTACACCGCCGGCACGTTCGCCGTCGACGAGTTGCCCGACGTGCCGGGCGCCGAGTTGGTCGTCGGGTGGTTCGACGAGGTGCTGCCCGGCTTCCTGGAGCAGCACCCTGAGCCGGTCGCGTTCCTGCACCTGGATGCCGACCTCTACTCCTCGACGAAGACCGTCCTCGACGCCCTGGAGTCGCGGCTGCGGGTGGGCTCGGTGGTGGTCTTCGACGAGTACCTGAACTTCCCGCAGTGGGAGGAGCACGAGCACCGGGCCTGGACGGAGTTCGTCGAGCGCACCGGTATCCGGTTCGAGTACCTCGGCTTCACCGCGGACGACGAGCAGGTCAGCCTGCGCCTCACCGAGGTGCCCGGCACCGTCTCCGGCTGAGATCAGCCGAGGGGCGACGCCCCCCGGCGGTCCGTTCAGCCCTGGCCGAACAGCCGGGCCCAGTGCTGACGGCTGGTGACCTCCGGCATCGCGGCCCGGTACTGCTCCCGCAGTGCGGGGGCGTTCCTCCGCAGCTCGTTCACGGCCTTCACGCCGCGGACCAGCAGCGCCTTCGCCGTCTCCGGGTCTCGCCGGCGGACCCGCACACCCTCCTGGCTGGCGTCCGTGACGACCACCGTCTCGTAGCGGGAGACGTGGTACCAGTGCGCGTCGCCGGCGGGGACGGCCACGGGACGGCGGTCGGTGCGGCCGAGCGCCTGGGCGAGGATCCGCTTGGCCAGCACCGGGATCTTGAGGCTGGGCGGCCCGGCGGTGGTCTCGATGCTCGCTTCGCCGGCCCGCAGCCCTGGGACGGCGGAGGCGGGATGGCGGACGGTCTCGGCGTACTTCGCCCGTTCCTTCCGGATGTCGGAAGCCGCCGCGGCGCCGCCGTCGGTGAAGATCTCCGGGCCGCGGGAGAAGTCCTCGACTGCCTTGATCAGGGTGTGTGCCAGCCCGTACTGCATGGAGAGCAGGTAGCGGCCGAGCTGCGCCAGCAGCCCCTTGGCGATCTGCTTGCCCTCGAAGCCGCTGTGCAGGGCCGACGTGACCAGGGCGTTGCGGATGTTGAAGTACCGGTGCCAGTCGTCCCAGTCCTTCCACCCGAAGTCGGCGTGCCAGACGCCTGCGCCGGGGAGGGTGACGGTGGCGAACCCGGCCGCTCGCGAGCGGAAGCCGTACTCGATGTCGTCCCACTGGAAGAACAGCGGCAGCGGGTAGCCCACGGCCGACACGATCTCGGCCGGGATGAGGCAGGACCACCAGCCGTTGTAGCCGGCGTCGACCCGGATGTCCTGCTGCTCCTCGCTGAAGTCGTCGGCGCTGAGCGCGTTGGCCGACGGGATGCCCGCCCCGAGGGTGCCCAGGTCGGCGGTCTCCGCGCCGACGTGCAGATGGTCGGGGTGCAGCAGGTAGAGCATCTGCGCCCCGACGATGGCCGGCTCCACCGTTCGGTTGGCGAAGGCGTTCATCCGCACGATCGTCTCCGGCTCGCACAGGATGTCGTCGTCCATGAAGATGACGTTCGCGTGCTCGGCACCCGGGACGCTGGTGACCTCGAACAGACCACGGGTGAACCCGCCGGCCCCGCCCAGGTTCGGCTGGGTGATGTACACGAGCCGTTCACCGAGCACTGCCTGCACCGTGGCGAAGCCCGGCCGGCTGTCGACCCGGTCGGTGCCCTGGTCGACGACGTACACGGCGTCGGCCGACTGGAGGAACGCGGGGTCCTCGGCGATCGCGGTGAGCGTGGCGACGCAGTCGTCGGCGCGGTTGTAGGTGCAGATGACGGCGGCGACGGGGCGCAGCTTCTCCGGCGGCTCCACGGTCCAGACCACGTCCTCGACGCGCAGGCGCTCGGGGCCGGTCTCCCACTCCACCCAGAGCGCACCGCCGTCGACGAAGCGGTCGATGGCGGCTGTGAGGGTGACCGTGCCGGAGTCGTCGATGTCCTGGACGGCGACGGTGCGGGTCTCGCCGTTGCTGTCGCTCGCGACGATCGACATGCGACCCTGGCCGTGCACCGTGGCGACGACCTCGGTCTGGGTGATCGCCGTCCACCGCTGCCAGTAGCTGGCGGGAAAGCGGCCGAAGTAGGTGTTGGAGGTGGCGTGGGCGTGTGCCTCCAGGCGGAGCGAGGTGCGGTCCCGGTAGCCGATGCCCCGGTCGACGCAGACGTACATGTCCGCCGACACCAGCGGCGACGGCCCGCTGAACAAGCCGCGCTGCGCCACGAGACGCTCCGGTGCGGCGTGCTCCACGAGTGACCCGCGAACGGCCTCCGGGGTCGTCTCGGGCGCCGCGGTGCTCTCGTTCGCCATCTGACTTCGTCCTCCAGCAGTGGTGTGGGCGACTGTCGTCGTGACCATCAGGGTCGGACGAAGGTCATCGGTGCGGGCACGGCCGGCGATCGTGGTCCCGCATCGACATCCGAACCGTCGAACGTCGGACGCGCCCGGCGCGTGCTCGTCCCCGTGCGTCTGGCAGCAGGAAGGCTACCAACCCGCGGGTTGCCCACCCCCGCCGTTGCGGGGTCACCCGAGCAGCCGCACGACGTCGGCCGGACGAGCGTCGCCCGCACGGAGGACAGCTCCGCGGCCCACCTCGACCGTGCCCGCATGCCCTCCGGTGCGGTGCGCAGGGCCTGGCGGTCGTCCCGCTGGGAGGCCGTGCTCGCCGGTGCAGGGTCGGGCGCCGGCACTGCGGAGGTCACCCGCCGCCCAGGTGCCGCACGCCGTCGACCCGCACGCCGAAGGTCGCCGTGACCCGCTCGCTCGACGCCCGGTCCGCCAGGCGGGCGGGGTCGGCGTGGCGGCACAGCACGATCGACGCGCCGGCCGCCAGCGGGGCCAGCAGCCACGCGACCGGACCGGCCTCGGCGGCCACCTGCTCGTCGACGAGCACGCGGTCGCCCGGCCGCAGGTCCAGGCGGGCAGCCAGCGCGCGGGCGGCCTCGGTCAGACCGGCCAGGGACAGCCGCAGGTCGCCCAGCACCAGGCCGTCGGCGTCCGGGTCCGGCGGGCTGTAGGGGAAGAAGGCGTCGCCGTGCACCCGTACCTCCAGCGCGAAGTCGCGCGCCGGCCCGGTGTACCCGGTCATCCCCATGCCGAGCGGGTGCAGCGACAGGCCGACGAGGGGGTCGACACCCTCCTCCTCGAGCGGGGCCAGCCGGGACTGGTCGGCCAGGACGACGTCGACACCGTCCAGCCGGCCCTCCTCCTCGCCGGGGATGTCGACGACGGCCGCCCCGCAGCTCCACGCGGCCAGCAGCACCGCGGCGGTCTGCCAGTGCACCGGCAGGACGAGGGCCACCGTGCTGCCGGGGCCCGCGTCGAACTCGTCCTGGAGGAGGTTCGCCGTCTTGGCCACCCAGTTGGCCAGCGTGGTCGCGGACAGCTCCACCCGCTCGCCGGTGGCGTCGTCGTAGTGCGTCACCAGAGGCGCGGCCGGCGCACGGCGCACGGCGGCGGTCAGCAGGTCGGCCGGAAGGGGTGCGGTCATCAGTCGATGCAACCCCGGTCGGCCGCCGTGCGCACGTCCTCGCCGGCCCGGCTGCCGGTCCGGAGACACCGGAGCCGTTGCAGACGGCGACCGGCACGTCGGCCGGCGCGGCGGTGGGCGGTGCCTCCGACGACGGCTCCCGCCTGGTCGCAGGAGACACCCCGGGATCCACTCGTCACACGCGTTGCGCGAGGGCCCGCCGCCCGGAACGCCGTCCGACGGCCGCAGGTAGCGTGAACGGCATGACCGCCCTCGCTCAGCCGGACGCCAGAACGTGGCGCAAGGCGGTCGACGACCTCGCGGGCGGTTGGCGGCAGCGCCAGCTGTGGGGACACCTCGGGTGGCAGGACATCCGCCAACGCTACCGGCGCTCCCTGCTCGGCCCGATCTGGATCACCATCAGCATGGCGGTCACGGCCGTCGCGCTGGGCATCCTCTACGCCGGCCTCTTCGGCATCGAGCTGGCGACCCTCCTGCCGCACGTCCTCGTAGGCTTCGTCGTCTGGAACTTCATCAGCGGCTGCATCGCCGAGGGCTCCGAGGTCTTCATCGCCAACGAAGGCCTGATCAAGCACCTGCCCGCCCCGCTCTCGGTGCACGTCTACCGCCTCGTCTGGCGGCAGCTGCTGTTCTTCGCGCACAACTTCATCGTCTACCTGGTCATGCTGCTGGTGTTCCCGCAGCCGCTGCGCTGGACGGTGCTCGCGGTGATCCCCGCGGTGGTCCTGCTGGCGCTCAACGGTGCCTGGGTGGCGCTGGCGGTCGGCATCATCACGACGCGTTTCCGGGACATCGTGCCGATCACCCAGAGCGTCGTGCAGCTCATGTTCTTCATGACGCCGATCGTCTGGATCTACGAAAACCTGCTGAACAGTGACAACCCCGCCATCGCCGAGCGGGCTCGGCTGGCGGAGTTCAACCCCTTCCTGCACTTCCTGGAGATCATCCGCAGGCCGCTGCTGGGCCAGGACCAGCACCTGCGGCACTGGGTGGTCGTCCTCGCCATCACGGTGGTCGGCTGGGCGCTGACGATGGTCGTCATGCGCCGCTACCGGTCCCGCGTCTCCTACTGGGTGTGAGTGTGTCCGAGAGCACGAACGGTCCGGTCAGCATCACGACCAAGGACGCCTGCGTCGATTTCCCGATCTTCGACGCCAGGAGCCGCTCGCTCAAGAAGACCGTGATGGGTCTCGTCGGCGGCAACATCGACAGCGCCGCCAAGGTGCCGGTCATCGCGGCGCTCAGGGACGTCACCCTCTCCCTCGACCACGGAGCGCGCGTCGGGCTGGTGGGCCACAACGGCGCCGGCAAGTCGACGCTGCTGCGGCTGCTGTCGGGCATCTACGAGCCCACCCGCGGTGTGGCCACGATCCGGGGGCGGGTGGCTCCGGTCTTCGACCTCGGCGTCGGCATGGATCCGGAGATCAGCGGCCTCGAGAACATCATGGTGCGTGGGCTCTTCCTGGGGATGACCCGGAAGCAGATGCAGGAACGGGTCGACGACATCGCCGACTTCACCGAGCTCGGCGACTTCCTCCGCATGCCGTTGCGGACCTACTCCACCGGTATGCGGGTGCGGCTGGCGCTGGGCGTCGTCACCAGCATCGACCCGGAGATCCTGCTGCTCGACGAGGGGATCGGCGCGGTCGATGCCGCGTTCCTCGAGAAGTCCAAGCAGCGGCTGGTGGAGCTGGTCGCGCGCTCGGGCCTGCTGGTGTTCGCCTCGCACTCCGACGAGTTCCTGCGAGAGCTGTGCGACACCGCGATCTGGATGGAGCACGGGCAGATCAAGCAGCAGGGCGAGCTCGACGAGGTGCTGCGGGCGTACAAGGGCCAGCACGCGTGACCTCGACGACCGACCCGTCCGGCGCCGCCATCGCCCCGGGTGCGGGGGAGTGCGTCGTCGTCGTCGTGGTCACCCGGCACCGCCGCGAGCTGCTCGCCCAGAGCCTCGCCGCCATCGCCGCCCAGACGCGCCGTGTCGACCACGTCGTCGTCGTGGACAACGGACCCGACCAGTCGGCCGCGGACGTCGTCCGGGCCAGCGGACTGCCGGCCACCCACCTGCCCAGCCGGCGCAACCTCGGCGGCGCCGGCGGCTTCGCCTACGGGATGCTGTGCGCGCTCGCGATGGGCGCCGACTGGGTCTGGTGCGCCGACGACGACGGCCGGCCGGCTGACGAGACGGTGCTCGCCACGCTGCTCGACAGCGCTCGGCGGCACGGGCTGGCGGAGGTCAGCCCCTTGGTCGCCGACCTCGCCGATCCCGACCGGCTGGCGTTCCCGCTGCGCCGCGGGCTGCGCTGGCGGCGGCGCCGGAGCGACTTCGAGGGTCTGGACCTGCTCCCGAACTACGCCTCGCTGTTCAACGGCGCCCTGTTCCGCGCCGAGGCCCTCGACGTCATCGGCGTACCGGACTACCGGCTGTTCTTCCGCGGTGACGAGACCGAGATCCACCGTCGGCTGCTGCGCGCCGGCCTCCCCTTCGGCACCTGCCCCCAGGCGGCCTACCTCCACCCGGAGGGGACGACGGAGTTCGCGCCCATCCTGGGGGGGCGGCTGTCGGCGCAGTACCCGGCCGACGAGCTGAAGCGGTACTTCACCTACCGCAACCGCGGCTACCTGATGGCCCAGCCCGGCATGCGCTGGCTGCGCCCCCTGGAGACGGTCCGCTTCGGCTGGTTCTTCCTGGTCTCCCGGCGGGACCGCACCGGCTGGCGGGAGTGGCGCCGGCTGACCCGGGCCGGCCGGCAGGAGCGCCTCACCCGTCCGTGAGGCCGGACGACGTCAGTCGTCGAGGCGGCCGTCGAGTGCGCCGCCCTCGTCGAAGAACGGCCGGATGCGGGCGTCGAACATCGAGAGCGCCGAGCCGATGGCCATGTGCATGTCGAGGTACTTGTACGTGCCGAGGCGGCCGCCGAAGAGCACGCGCTTCTCCGCGGCCTCCTTCTTGGCCAGCTCGCGGTAGCGCTCCAGCTTGGCGCGGTCCTCCGGAGTGTTGATCGGGTAGTACGGCTCGTCGCCGGTCTCGGCGGAGCGGGAGTACTCCCGGACCACCACGGTCTTGTCCGTCGGATAGGCCCGCTCGGGGTGGAAGTGCCGGAACTCGTGGATCCGCGTGAAGGGGACGTCCTCGTCGGCGTAGTTCATCACCGAGGTGCCCTGGAAGTCGCCGATCGGCAGGACCTCGGTCTCGAAGTCGAGCGTGCGCCAGCCCAGCTCGCCGGCCTCGTAGTCGAAGTACTTGTCGATCGGCCCGGTGAAGACCGTGGGGACGTCCTGCGGGAGCTCGGCACGGACGTCGAAGTAGTCGGTGTCCAGCCGCACCTCGATGTTCGGGTGGTCGGCCATCCGGGTCAGCCACGCGGTGTACCCGTCGACGGGCAGACCCTCGTAGGTGTCGTTGAAGTACCGGTTGTCGAACGTGTACCGCACCGGCAGGCGGGCGATGACGGCGGCGGGCAGCTCGGTGGGATCGGTCTGCCACTGCTTCTTCGTGTAGCCCCGGATGAACGCCTCGTAGAGGGGGCGGCCGATCAGGGAGATCGCCTTCTCCTCGAGGTTGGCGGCCTCGGCGGTGTCGAACTCGCCGGCCTGCTCGGCGACCAGGGCGCGCGCCTCGTCAGGGGAGAAGCTCCTGCCGAAGTACTGGCAGATGGTCGCCAGGTTCATCGGCAGGGAGTAGGTCTGGCCCTGGTAGATGGAGTAGACCTTGTGCTGGTAGTTCGTGAACTCGGTGAACTGGCTGACGTAGCGCCACACCCGTTCGTTGGACGTGTGGAAGAGGTGCGCCCCGTAACGGTGGATCTCGATCCCGGTCTCGGCCTCGGGCTCGGAGTACGCGTTGCCGCCGATGTGGTTGCGGCGGTCGATGACCAGCACCCGCTTGTCGAGCTGGCTGGCCACTCGTTCGGCGACGGTGAGCCCGAAGAAGCCGGAACCCACGACCACGACATCGGGACTGGTAGAGGTCACGCCGCATCACTGTACCGGCGGCGCCCCCCGGGCCCGCCCTGGTGGGCCACTAGGGTTACCGCCGTGGGAGACGGGACGGATGCGACGCGCGAGGAGCGCCCGCTCCGGATCGTGGCCGTCACCTACTCCCCGGGGGCCGTGCTCGACAGCTTCGTCGACACGCTGGCCGCAGCGACCAGCCGGCCGGTCGAGGTGCTCCTGGTCGACAACGGCTCTACCGACGGCGCCCCGCAGCGCGCCGCCGCACGCCATCCCCACGTCCGGGTGCTGCCGACCGGCGGGAACATCGGCTACGGGGCCGCGGCGAACGCCGGTCTGGCCGACCTGCGCGAGGGCTACGCGCTGATCGCCAACCCCGACCTGCGCTTCTCCTCGGGCGCCATCGACGAGCTCCTCGCCGCCGCCGCGCGGTGGCCGAGGGCGGCCACGCTGGGTCCGGCGATCATGACGCCGAGGGGGGAGCTCTACCCCTCGGCGCGCGACCTGCCGCGCCTGTCGACCGGCGCCGGGCACGCGCTGCTCGGCTGGGCGTGGCCCGGCAACCCGTGGACGGCCCGCTACCGCCGGGAGCGCGAGGCACCGCGTGAGCGGGTCGCCGGCTGGCTCTCGGGCTCCTGCCTGCTGGTCGACCTGGAGGCCTACTGGTCGGTGGGCGGGTTCGACCCGGGGTACTTCATGTACTTCGAGGACGTCGACCTGGCCGAGCGCCTGGGCCGGCGGGGGTGGCTGCACGTCTACGTGCCGTCGGCGGTGGTCGAGCACGAGGGTGGCCACGCGACCCGGCGGGAGTCGCACCGCATGCAGCGTGTGCACCACACCAGCGCGCTGCGCTACCTCGCCGGTCAGTACCCCCGCCGGCGGCACGCACCGCTGCGCGGCGCGTTCCGGGCAGGTCTGGGCGCCCGGATGCTGCTCTCCTACGTCAGCGGGCGGGTGGCCGCCGGTGCGCGGTTCCAGCGCCGGGCGGGGGAGCTGCCCGCCCAGTTCCCGGACCGGGACGGCGGCTGACGTGCGGCACGCGGTGATCATGGCCGGTGGATCGGGGACGCGGCTGTGGCCGCTGTCCCGGGCCGGCCGGCCCAAGCAGCTGCTCGACATCGTCGCCGGGCCCGAGGGCACGCGCAGCCTCCTCGCCGAGGCCTTCGACCGGGTCCGCGCCGTCGTCCCGGACGACTGCGTGTGGGTGTGCACCGCGGCCCGCTACGCCGACCAGGTCCGGGCGGCCCTGCCGGGCCTGCCGGCCGACCGGTTGATCCTCGAGCCCGTACCGCGCGACACCGCGAACGCCGTGGGCCTGGCCGCGGCCCTCGTGGCCGACGTCGACCCGGCCGCGGAACTGGCCGTGGTCAGCGCCGACCACGTCATCCGCCCCGTCGGGAGGTTCGCCGCGGGCCTGACCACGGCCTTCGACGCCCTGGCTGCGCGACCGGGATCGCTGGTCACCCTCGGCATCCCTCCGACGTCGGCGGCCACCGGCTTCGGCTACGTCCGGCGCGGCGGGGCGACCGGGGTGCCCGGTGTGGCGGAGGTCGACGCCTTCACCGAGAAGCCCGACGGCGCCACGGCGCAGCGCTACCTGGATTCCGGTGAGTACGTCTGGAACTCCGGCATGTTCGTGTGGCGGGCCGCCACCGTGCTCGACGCGCTGGCCGAGCACCTGCCCGCCAGCGCCGAGGGCCTGCGCCGGATCGTGGCCGCGCCGGCGGGTGCGCAGCGGGACCACGTCCTCGCCACGGTGTTCCCGACGCTGCCGCGGATCAGCATCGACTACGCCGTCCTCGAGCCCTCGGCGGCACAGCCGGGCCGTGTGCTCGTCGCCGACCTCGACGTCGACTGGCTCGACGTCGGCTCCTGGCCGGCCCTCGCGCACACCCTCGACCGCGATGCGGCCGGCAACGCGGTGCACGGCCTCTGCGTGGTGGCCGACGGCGCGGGCAACGTCATCTTCAGCGACGACCCCGGGCACCTGGTGGCTCTGGTCGGGGTGCGCGACAGCGTCGTGGTGCACACCGCCGACGTGACGATGGTCTGCCCGGTGGCCGACGCCGAACGGGTCAAGTCGCTGCTGGCCGCGGTCGAGGAGCGGTACGGCGACGCGTTCAGCTGAGACTTCCCGGTGTCCGCGTGACGGAACGGTACGGCTGAGGTCGAGTCGGAGCCCGACCGGGGCCGTCCTCCCCGGATAGCATCGGCACCGATGGACAGCGCAGACGGTCCGGTGCCGCACCCGGTCGACCTCCCCAATCCACCGTCCGACAGCTGGTCGGACACGGTGGTGATCGTGCGCGTCTACAACGAGGCGCCGGTCGTGGGCGGGGTCATCTCCGAACTCGTGCACGCCGGGCTCTCGGTGATCGCGGTGGACGACGCCAGCACCGACACCTCGGCCGAGGAGATCGACAAGGCGGGCGCCTTCCGCGTCAGCCATCCGGTCAACCTCGGTGCCGGTGGCGCGCTGCAGACCGGGTTCGAGGCGGCGCTCCGGTTCACCGACGCCCGCTACATCGGCTGCTTCGACGCCGATGGTCAGCACCAGCTCGCCGACCTGCTGGGCATGATCCGGCTGATGCGCCAGGGCTACGACGTCGTCATGGGCTCGCGCTTCCTGGACTCCAAGACCGAGATGAGCCTGCTGCGGCGCTCGATCCTGCAGACGGCCACCAAGATCATGAACCGCGGCGAGGGCACCAAGCTCACCGACGCGCACAACGGCCTGCGGCTGGTCGCCCGGCACGTCGTCGCCCGCATCCGGCTGACGCACGCGGGCATGGCCTACGCCTCGGAGCTGGAGCACCAGCTGACCCGGCCCGAGTACAAGGTCATCGAGCACCCGGTGCACATCCTCTACACCGACTACTCGCGGGCCAAGGGGCAGCCCTTGCTCAACAGCGTGAACATCCTCGCCGACACGATCACCCACCGCCTGACCCATGGAAAGCGTCAATGATCATCAAGTGGCTGCTGGTGCCGGCCGTCATCCTGGCCGTGTACACGTCGCTGCGGGCCCGGGCGTCGCTGCGCGGCCAGGCCCGCCGGAAGATCGTCGCCTTCCTGACGATCGTGGCCGGTGTCATCGCGGTCATCTTCCCCGACTCGCTGCAGGTCGTGGCCGAGTGGGTGGGAGTCACCCGCGGTGCCGACCTCCTCCTCTACGCGCTGGCGCTGGTCATCATCTACCTGGTCGGCAGCACGAGCGTCCGCTTCCGGGAACAGGAGGCGCGGCTGGTGAAGCTGGCGCGCGAGGTGGCCCTGTCGGAGGCGGAGGTCCGGTTCCGGACCCGTTCGCTCACATCCGGCGGCGCACCCAGTTCCAGTAGCGCTCCATCAGCCGGTTGAGGAACTGCGCCGACGCCGGCAGCTCGATGACCGATGCGTCGAAGCGGGCGGTCAGCAACGGCGCCAGCTCGCGGTCCGGGACCGTGCGCACGGCCTGGACCTCCTCCCGCCGGTGCCGGAGCCACCGGCGGTTGCGCCACAGCCAGGTGTAACCGCGCAACTTCGCCGGCAGCCAGCCGCCCGCCGTGGCCACGGCCACCATGGCCACCTCGAGGGCCAGCAACGGCGGCAGGAGCAGCCGCAGCGTGCGCTTCTCGTAGACGGTCGCGAGCATGGCCAGGCGGTTCCGCTCCAGCAGGTAGAACTTCGACTTGTTCCGGTTGGCCTCGTAGTGGTGCAGCACCACCGCCGAGGGGACGAACCGCACGCGCCAGCCGCGCTGCCAGGCGCGCAGCGAGAGGTCGGTGTCCTCGCAGTAGGCGAAGAACTCGTCGGTGAAACCGCCCAGGGCCTCCCACACCTCGCGCCGGATGGCCAGGGCGGCGCCGCTCGCGCTGGCGACGTCCCGCTCCTCGACGTGCCCGGCCGCGGGCTCGCCGAAGCTGCCGGCCCAGGACAGGCCCAGCACGTGCACCGGGTTGCCCGCGGAGTTGAGCAGCTGCGGGTCCTGCTCCAGCCGGAGGCTGGCACAGGCCATGCCGACCTCCTCCCGGCAGGCCACCGCGGCCAGCTGGGCGAGGGCATCGGCCTCGACGAGGGCGTCGGAGTTCACGAACACGAGGACCTCGCCCCCGGCGTGGCGTGCGGCCAGGTTGCAGCCGCCGGTGAAGCCGGTGTTCGACCCGGGCTCCACCAGCGTGACCGAGGGATGGTCGGCCAGGGGGGCGAGGTCGGGGAACGTGCAGCCGTTGTCCACCAGGACGATGTCGACCCGGACGCCCCGCGAGGACAGGATGCGCTTGAGGCAGTCCTCGAGGAAGGGCTGCTCGCGGTAGGCGAGCACCACGGCCGTCACCCGCGGGGACGACGGCGCGTTCTCGGCTGGCATGAAGCTGGATTCCTCCGGTGTGTCGGGACCGGCCGCCGCCCCGCGCGGGCGGAGCCGGCCGGCCCCGGTCGCCTGGACCGTGCTCGGCTGGGTCATGAGCCTAGATGTGGAGGCCGGTGAGGGCCGGGGACGCAGCCGGAGGCCGGCCCCGTAGGGGCTGCGTGCCGGAACCACCGGGCGCCTCGTCGGCCGCGAGGTCCCCGCGCAGCAGGAGGACGACGGCCGCCGCGACGGCGGCGGTGAACGCGACGACGAGCACGGACGCCGGCAGCGGCGGCTGCCAGGCCGCCTCGTCGATGAACCAGAACCCCTGCACCCCGTGCACGTAGCGGTTGAGGTTGCCGACGAAGGCCACGACCTGCGCGACTCCCACGGCGACCACGAGGGCGCGGCAGGCCCGCTGGGTCGTGCCCGCCGGGATGCGGCCGGCCAGGACGAATCCCGACAGGACGGCGAGGCCGGCGGTGAAGGCGAGGATGTAGCGCCCCTGCCAGGCGAAGGAGCTCTCCCGGTAGGACCCGAGCTCCGAGGCGACCGGCATGACGACGCTGACGACGACGATCGCGGCCAGCGCCAGGCGCTCCCGGCGGTCGCCCACCGCCCACGCCATCAGCAGCAGGGCGCCCACCGCGCCGAACCAGATGAAGTACACGAGCCCGGGGGCCCAGGTGTCCAGCCAGCCGAAGACGCCGACCATCTCGTGGAACTCCACGTCCAGCTTGGACACCGAGAAGACGGCGGCCCGCTCGAGGGGAGCGTCGTTGGGGCGCGACCACTGCCGCAGCGCATCGCGGGCGACGACCCAGACGCCGGTGACCAGCACCAGCGCGGTGACCCCGGCGATGCCCAGCAGCATCCCGCGGTGGCGGAGCAGCTGCCGCAGCGCCGGGCTCGTGGCACGGGCGAGCAGGATGCAGCCGAGCGCGAGGCCGAGCCAGACGATGGACATGGGGCGGATCACCGCGAGGGCGGCAGCCGCCACGACCAGGCGCGCCACGAGGCGGCCGGTGCCGGCGCCGGCGGGATCTCCCGGGAGGGCGGTCCGCGAGGACAACAGGGCCAGACCGGCCGCCCACAGGCCGATGCCGGCGGCGATCTCCGGGCCCTGCGGGTTCACCGCGCCGGAGAAGAACAGCACCATCGGCGTGGTGGCGAGCAGGATGCCCGCGACCGGCCAGCGGGACCGTGTCTCGCGGGCGGACACCACCGCGGAGGCGAGCAGCGCGGCGCACATGAGCACGGTGAGCAGCCGCATCAGGTAGACGGCGGGGGCGCCGTCGGTGAGCAGCGTGACCCAGCCGACGGAGAGGTAGTACACCGGTGGGTACCGGCCGGCGGTGGTGACGACCTCGGCCTCCCCGGACTGCGCCACGTACGGCGGCGCGCAACCGGCGGGAACGGACCCGTCGTAGCGGTAGCAGGCAGGGGTGTCGAACGCGGCGGCGTAGGTGCGGGGGACGACGACGGTGGTGTCGATGCCCTCGGTGGGGGCGAAGAACTGCCCGCGCGCCACGGCGGCGGAGTAGACGACATGTGCCGGCTCGTCGGGAACGCTGAACAGCGGCCCCGACACCGCCCACAGGCCGCCCAGCGTGCTCAGGACGACGAAGGCGATCCACCACGGAGCCCGCGACCGGCGCGGGGTGGTGCGCGCACCGCTGTCCGTATCGAGGGCCGCGGTCACGCCGCCACCTGCGCGTCCTGCAACGCGCGCTGGCGGGACCGGACGAGCAGCGAGAGCACCACCAGCGCGCTGAGGGAGCCGGCGAGGAACGCGCTGCCGACGCGCAGCTCCAGCCCGGCGGGGACGAGCAGGGTGAGCATGAACACCACCGACCCGGCGCCCCAGCCGACGAGCGCCGCCCGGTAGGCGCGCAGCGCGATGAGGGTCTGGGCCATGACCTGCGCGACCATGTAGAGGGCGGCGGCCAGCGCCAGCGGGACCAGCATCGTCCGCGTGGCGATGAACTCGTCGCCGTAGAGCAGCCGGAGCAGCAGGGGCCCGATGGCGGCCATGGTGAGGATGAAGATCCCGCCCACGGCCGTGACCAGCAGCAGCACCTGCCGCAGCTGGCGGGCGAACGCTGCGGCCTGTCCGGTGGCGGCAAGGCGGGCCAGCGCCGGCAGGAATGCCGCCTGGACGGCACCGAAGAAGAACAGCGGGATCCGGGTGAGGACCAGCGCGGCGATGAAGATGCCCGCCGTCACCGCCTCGTCCTCGGTGGCCAGCACCTGCGCGGCGATGGGCGCGGCATTGACGATCAGCTGGGACAGCAGGGCGGCGACCGTGAGCACCAGCAGAGGCGCGGTGATCTGCCGCCAGGCGATCGGGGGGCCCGGCTGTGCGAGGTGTCCGAGCCGGCCCGCGGTGAGGATGGCGGCCAGCAGCGGGGCGAGGACCAGGGCCAGCCCGAAGGCGCTGACCCCCTCGCTGGCGACGAGGACCAGGAGCACCGGTCCGAGCACGCGCAGGGCGCCGTCGACCCCGAGCTGCATGCCGTAGCGGGTGAACCTCTCGTTGCCGCCGAAGACCCCGCGGAGCGTGTGCTCCGCGGCCAGCCCGAGGAGGCCCAGCACCAGGATCGGCACCAGCACGCCCTGGCCGTTGAACACCTCGTCGGTCAGCAGGCCGGCGAGCGCGAGCGCGAGCAGCCCGAAGATCAGGACCACGGTGGCCCCGTAGACGGTCGCCTTGGCCAGCACCGGCCCGGCACCCTGGCCCAGCGCGCGGCGGGAGGCGCTCTCCCGGCTGAGTTCCTGCTCGATGGGCTGGAAGAGGGCGAGGCCGGCGCCGTTGAAGATGACCCACAGCGTCGCCACCGGCGCGAAGTCCGTCGGGCCGAGGGCGCGTCCGGTGACGGTCAGGTAGGCGAAGGAGCCCAGGCCCAGCACCATCAGGCCGACGGCCACCGGACCGAGCTGGCCGAGGAGCGGGATGGACCTCCACAGCTGCATGACGCGGGAGTTCTTCTCCGGTGGCTCCGGGTGGGTGGGCATGGATCCCTCTCTGCGGATGCGGCGGGCCGCGTCCTCGGCATGTCCGGCGGGCCGGTCGGAAGCCGACGGTGGGCGGGCCGGGGCCGCCGCGCGGACCGATGTCCGCCTGCGCGGGCCGCGGGCCCCGTCGAGGCTAACGCGGCCGGCGCGACCGGGGTGCGGGCGACGGGAACCCCCGTCCCATCAGCCCCGGCGGCCCCGCGGATCGGGTTCGGACAGCAGCTTCAGCAGATAGTCCCCGTAGCCGCTCTTGCCCAGCGGTTCGGCTGCCCGGCGCAGGCCGTCGTCGTCGAGCCAGCCCTGGCGCCAGGCGACCTCCTCGATGCAGCCGATCTTGAGGCCCTGACGCTCCTCCACCACCGACACGAACTCGGTCGCCTCCCGCAGCGAGCGGAACGTGCCGGTGTCCAGCCAGGCGGTACCGCGGTCCAGGGCGGTCACCGTCAGCCGCCCCTCGCGCAGGTAGTGCTCGTTGACGGCGGTGATCTCCAGCTCGCCGCGGGCGCTCGGGCGGATGCCCCGGGCCACGTCGACGACGGAGCCCTCGTAGAAGTAGAGGCCGGGAACGGCGTAGGAACTCTTGGGAGCGGCCGGCTTCTCCTCGATGGAGAGCACCCGCCCGCCGTCGTCGAACTCCACGACGCCGTAGTCCTGCGGGTTCGCCACGTGATAGGCGAAGACGTGACCGCCGTCGGGCTCGGGCAGCCGGGCCAGCGCGGTACCGAGCCCGGCGCCGTAGAAGATGTTGTCGCCGAGCACGAGCGCGGCCGCCTGGCCGTCGAGGAAGTCCGCACCGATGAGGAACGCCTGCGCCAGTCCCTCCGGTTGCGGTTGCACCGCGTACTCCAGCCGCATCCCCAGCTGCGACCCGTCGCCGAGCAGCTGCCGGAACGCCTCCTGGTCGCCGGGGGTCGTGATGACCAGGACCTCGCGGATACCGGCCATCATCAGCGTGGAGAGCGGGTAGTACACCATCGGTTTGTCGTAGACGGGCATCAGTTGCTTGCTGACCGCCTTCGTGATGGGGAACAGCCGGCTCCCCGTCCCGCCCGCCAAGATGATCCCGCGCATGGCCGGGGACGTTACCCATGCCCGACGGGTGGTCCCGCACGGTGTGCGGATCCGGGGCCGGGATGCCGGGCCTCCCCGCTCGAGGACGGCGAGCGCGGGGTCGTGGCAGGCGCTGCCGGCGGGCATACCCTTTCCCCGGCGGCTCGGACGTCCCGAGGACTTCGCGCAGCTCGCCCTCGCATCGCCGAGCACGGCCGGGCGAACGGCGAGGGCACCCGCATGGACGGCGCGCCGCGCATGGTCCCTCGCTGATCCCCGGGAGCACCCCCTGACCACGATCCCCGCGCCGGGCACACGGACGGCCGCCGACTGGGCGACGGTCTGGGTGCCCGACTGGCCCCTGGAGCTGGGCCGGGCCCTCGCCCCGCATCGGCGCGGCCCCGGCGACCCCACGACGCAGGTCGCGCCGGACGGGTTCTGGCGGACCACCAGCACCCCCGACGGGCCCGCCACCGTGCGGATCGCCGTCGCCGGGGGCGAGGTGCGCATCGCTGCCTGGGGACCGGGTGCCGAGCGGGCCGGTGCGGCGGTGCCGGGGATGCTGGGTGCCGACGACCGGGTCGAGACCTTCGACCCCGGGGACCACCCGGTGGTCGCGGAGCTGCACCGCACGACCCGCTGGCTCCGGCTGGGCGGCACCGGCCGCGCCTGGGACGCCCTCGTGCCCGCCGTCCTGGAGCAGAAGGTCACCGTGGTCGAGGCGCACCGCGTGTGGCGGGAGCTCGTGCGGCTGGCAGGGGAGCCGGCGCCCGGTCCGGCCCCGGCGGGCCTGCGGGTGGTCCCGTCGGCCCGCCGGGTGCTGGAGGTGACCGACTGGGAGTGGCACCGGTGCGGCCTCGACGGCGCCCGCCGTCGAGCCCTGCGCGCGGTGGCCACCGTGGCGCACCGCCTGGAGCCGGGCGGGGACGTCGGCTCCGCCGAGCTGCAGCGCCGGCTCTGCACCGTCCCCGGCATCGGGGTGTGGACGGCCGCGGAGGTGGTCCAGCGTGCCCTCGGTGACCCGGACGCGGTCAGCGTCGGCGACTACCACCTGAAGAACGTGGTCGGCTGGTCGCTGGCCGGACGCCGTGAGACCGACGACGCCGGCATGCTCGAGCTGCTCGAGCCCTGGCGAGGGCACCGTCAGCGGGTGGTGCGGCTGATCCTGGCCGGCGGCCGGCGGCGGCCCCGACGGGGTCCGCGGACACCTCCGACGGACTACCGGAGCGTCTGACCGGGGGACGTGGCGTCGTCGGCGTCCCGGCGGGGCGCCACCGCCGGCGGAACCCGGCGCTGGACGGGCACCGTCGGGGCGGTCGCCGGCCCCTCGGGCTGCGTTCCGGGAGGAGCCGTCCGGTCGGTCCGGGAGGCGCGGGCCACGAGGTCGCGGGCGGGGCGCTCCACGAAGAACCAGCTGAACCCGGCGAGCACCAGCGTGCCGGCGACGATGGCCGCGGTGAACGGGACCAGCCCCAGCCCGTGCAGGCCGGCGAGCGCCAGGAGCTGGGTGACGGGGAACGCGTAGATGTAGACGCCGTAGGACAGGTCGTTGATCCGGATCCAGCGCGGCGACGGCACGGCGGCGGCGGCCCACAGCAGCACGTAGGTGAACAGCGGCGCGGCGAGCTGGCCGCCCCAGGCCGGCTGCCAGGCCACGACGCCGAGGGCCACCACCAGGGCAGGGAGGGCACCCTGCCAGCGCAGTGGCAGCCGCTCCTTGAGGACGAACAGCACGGCTCCGCCGAGGAAGTACGGCAGCAGCTTCATCAGCATGACGAAGTCGCCGTCGCCGCCGAGGTAGACGCTGAACCGCGCGATCTGCGCATGGACGACCACGCTGGCGAGGAACAGCGTGACGAGGGGCCAGGCCTGGCGGCGGACGACCGGAACGGTGGCCACGACGCCGACGACGATGTAGCAGAGGAACTCGAAGTAGAGGCTCCACAGCGAGCCGTTCCAGTCGCCCGGGTACGGCACGCCGGACAGGGTTCCGGCGACGCCGTAGGCCTGCATGTCCAGCAGCGCGTTGCTGAACAGGTGGTCCAGCGGGGTGGTGGGTGTGGTCAGGAAGCCGTCGAGCGTCCCGCGCTCCACCGCGTAGGCCAGCGGGGCGAAGCCGAATGCCACCACCAGCAGGCTGACCAGGAAGCCGGGCATGATCCGGGCGATCCGGTTGATCAGGTAGCGGCCGCCCTCGGAGCGCAGCCGTGCGCCGGCGATCAGGTAGCCGGATACGGTGAAGAAGCCGATGACGGCCCATCCGCCGAGCGACTCACCCGCCCAGCCGGGCTCGTGCTCCTGCCCGGAGAGCGGAAAGGTGTGCGACACCAGCACGGCGACGGCGAGCAGCAGACGGATCAGGTTGAGGCTGTTGTTCCGCGGGTCGAGCGGGGCAGAGCGCCTCCGGGGGTCGGCCGACCGGGGGAGGCGGCGGGCGCTCGAGAGCCCGTCCGCCCGGTCGGTCCGCGCCGTGCACTCCTGCGCCATGCTGCTCCTCCGCTCGCCCCGCACGCGGGACGCCGCCGGGTCACGTCCGGCCGCGGTCGCTGCGCAGGAGGCGTCCTGGCCGTCGACCTGCACCGACGGTGTCTGTGTCGGCCTGGAAGCTACCTGGAGCGGTGGGAACGACGAGGGACGAAACGGTCCGCCCCGGGATGCGCGGACCCAGACGACCCGCTCGGCACAGGAGTCACACGGCACCGGGGGCTCCGGCCGGTGCCGGGCTGCCCAGCCAGAGCCGCCCCACCAGCGACGTGCCGCCGGCCGTGGTCGCCGGCTCCCAGCGGGTCGCCCAGCCCTCGGCGTGCAGCTGCACGATCGCCGCGCCGATGACCGCGCCTGCGTTCACGGCGGTGGCGGTGGTCAGCGCCTCCGGGAGGTGGACGTCGACGGCGCCGTCGCCCTCCCCTCCGTGCCGCAGGACCACCGGGAACTCCGGCAGGGCGGTGCTGGCGGCGCGCAAGGCGGCCGCGGCGGCCTCGCGCTCCCCGGGACGGGGGAAGAGGCCGGCGGCCGGCGTGCGCGACGGCAGGACGTCGCGGCTGCCGTAGGGGAAGAGGTCGTCGGCCGGAAGCCGCACGAGCGGCCGGGTGCCCTCGTCGGCACCGTCGACGGGCCGCTGCAGCCGGAGGCCGCGCACCACCGCCACCGGGATCCCGGTCAGCTTGCCCTTCACCAGGTCGGCGGCGGCGGCCAGCTCGTCGACGACGGCCACGCGCGTGGTCTCGAGCCGGTTGCCGTGCGCGTCCACGGCGCCTCGGTGGTCGTCGAGGGCGACGATGCCCGCCGAGCCGACCGCGACGTCGGTGAGCCCCTCGCGCCACGGGCGGCCGAAGGTGTCGCTGACGACCACGGCGACGTCCACCCCCGCCAGCTCGCGCAGCCGGGCGCGCAGCCGGCGGGCGGAGGCGTCGGCGTCCTCGGGGAGCAGGACGAGGGCATCGGCGGCGACGTTCGAGGCGTCGATGCCGGCGGCGGCGACCACCCACCCGTGCCGGGTCTGCACGATCGTCAGCGGCCCTCGACGGGCGACCACGCGGACGGCCTCGGAGTCGACGGCGCGCTGCCGGGCCGCCTCCCGGTCGCCACCGGGCTCGATCCGGACCAGGTGCCCCTCCACCTTCGAGACGACCTTCGAGGTGACGACGACGACGTCGTCGTCGGCCAACCAGGGCGCGGCCGACACGACGGCCGCGGCGAGATCGTCGCCGGGCGCGAACTCCGGCAGCCCCGCGACGGGAAGGACCGCGAGCCCTGACGGAACGGGCCCGTTCTCCTCAGGCAACGGCGGCGTCGAGCGCGGCACGCGCCAGGGCGGTGGTGGCCTCCGGGGAGGACATCAGCAGCGGCACCTGGCGGACGTCGATGCCGGGGACCTCGACCGGGTCCCCGGGCGCCACCAGCCAGGCGTCGAGCAGCCCGCCGTCGGCGCGGGAGCCGTAGTGGCGGGCGACGCCGTCGGCACTCACGTCGATGCCCAGCACCGGCAGGCAGCGGTCGGCCATGCCGCGTACCACGGCGCCGCCGATGATCGGCGAGACGCCGGCGATGCGGCCGGGCGTGGCCAGCAGCGCCTCCCGCACCCCCGGGACGCCGAGGATCGTCCCGATCGACACCACCGGGTTCGACGGCGCCAGCAGCACCGCGTCGGCAGCGGCGAGGGCTTCCACGACCCCGGGGGCGGGCCGGGCGGCGTCCACCCCGACCTGGACGAAGGCCGCCGGGTCGAGCGCGGCCCCGTGGCGCACCCACCACTCCTGGAAGTGGATGGCGCGCGGGCGGCCGTCGTCCGGATCGGTGACGACGACATGCGTCTCGACGCGCTGGTCGCTCATCGGGAGCACCGTGACCCCGGGCTGCCACCGGTCGGCCAGCGCCGCCGTGACGGCCGACAGCGGATAGCCGGCGTCGAGCATGCGGGTGCGGATCAGGTGCGTGGCGATGTCACGGTCGCCGAGACCGAACCACGCGGGATCGGCGCCGTACGCGGCCAGCTCCTCCTTGACCGTCCAGCTCTCCCCGTCCCGGCCCCAGCCGCGCTCCTCGTCGATGCCGCCGCCGAGGGTGTAGACCACCGTGTCGAGATCCGGGCAGATGCGCAGGCCGTGCAGCGTCACGTCGTCGCCGGTGTTCACGATCGCCGTGATCTCCGCGCCGGAGGCCGCCGCGCGCACGCCGCGGAGGAAACGAGCCCCGCCGGTCCCACCTGCCAGCACCACGATCTGCACGAAACGCATGGTGCCCCATGAGCAGTTGTCGACTGTTTGCCGGGCGTGTCGAGAGGTGCCACGAGATGTGACGAACAACGCGTGACGCGTGGGGCTGGTGGGGCGTGTCGCCTACACCTGGCAAAGTTGACGGCCGGGTAGCGACACGCGTGTAATTCGCGGGGTGGCAACGAGTGCTGAACGGCGCGGGAACGTCCTGCCGGCCGTGCACCGGGGCGAGAGGGGGGGCGCACCGTCATGGCTGAGGTGTCGTGGTTGAGCGATTACGTGAACGGACATGAGCGGTCGGCCGACCGCTCGGGCGCGGGCGCCGGCCAGGGCATGGGTCAGGGCATCGGTCCGGTCATGGGCCAGGGCCTGGGTAAGGTCATGGGCCAGGCTCTTAGTGCCGGCACCGGGCAGGCGTTCGTCGGCTTCCTCGGGTTCGGCCTCGAGCCCGATGCCCAGTCCTGGCAGGAGCAGGCGCTGTGCGCGGAGACCGACCCGGAGGCCTTCTTCCCGGAGAAGGGCGGCTCGACCCGCGAGGCGAAGAAGATCTGCACCGGCTGCGAGGTCAAGGCCCAGTGCCTCGAGTACGCGCTGGCCAATGACGAGCGCTTCGGCATCTGGGGCGGTCTCTCCGAGCGCGAGCGCCGTCGGCTGCGACGCCGCGCCGTGTGAGGACCCCGTCCTCTCCACCTCTCGCTCCGCCCGGGGCGGGCCGGACGGGCCCCGCAGGAGGGCCGGCCAGCGCCTTCCCGCAGCCGCCGACGGATTCCGTCGGCGGCTGTGGTTCTGTTCGGGCATGGTCCACCGCGTCCCTGCCCGGGTGGTCACCGGTCACGCCAGGGTCGTCCGGGAGGTGCGGGCCGCGGAACCGTTGGCGCACGCGATCGGAGCTCCGCCCACGGCGCGTGCCCCCTGGCTCACCGCCGTCCTGAACTCCGGCGGCACGCGTCGCTGGTCCGGCCGCCCCGCTGCCGTCGTCGTCGACGGAGAGTCCGGTGGGCCCCCGCGCGCAGCGGCATTCCTCTCGTTGCGCGGCCGTGGCCCGGGAACCGTGGTCCAGCTCCTCGGGCAGACAGCCGCACCACTTCCCGGCGGCCGGCCGCCGACGAGGCTGCTCGCCAGGGACCGGGCGGCCGCCGAGGAACTGGCCGGCGGTGTGCTCGATCTGCTGGCGACCGTCCGAGGGCCCTGGTCGCTGCGCCTGACCGGTCTGCCGATGGGTGACCCGACGGCGCGGGCACTGGCGGCCCGCCTGCCGACGGCGGTGCTGAGCAGCGCGCGGAGCACCGGTCTGGTCGACGCGCTGGACGACGCCGGGCCGGTGGTGCGGACCACCGATCCGCAGGCGCTCGAGCGCTGGCTGCCCGACCTCCTGGCCGCCGCACCCGACCGCAGGGCGCGGGCCTTCCTCCGGACCGCGGCCAGGCTGCAGGCCGCCGGCGGCCGGCTGGAGGTGGCAGCCGTGACCGACGGCGACCGGCTCGAGGCCGGGCTGCTCACCCTCCTGGACGGGAGCGACCGCTGGCCCTGGTGGGGCGTCGCTCTGCGATGGGGACTGCGCACCGAGATGGGCTCCCCGGTGGTCTCCCTCCGAGCACCTGCGCGGCGCTGGCCTCGCTGACGGTCGGCCCGGTCCCGGTCGTCCGGACGGGTCGTCAGCCGGGGACGCGGAGCCGGCTGCCTGCCTCGTCCGCCGTGGCGGTGGCGGTTCCGAGGCGCAGCCGTCCCGCGGCGCTCCGCCAGCCCTCCGCCGCCGGTCCGTCCCCGGGCGACACGGTCAGCTCGAGGTCGTAGACCCGGCCGGTCGGCTCGGGCGGGGAGCCGCCGGCGGGCAGCAGCGTGGCGAGCCGTCCCGTGGCCACCCATCGGTCGCCGTCGCGGTCCAGCCGGAGGTCGTCCGGGCCCACGGTGCCCTGCTCGACCAGGGCGGCGGCGCACCCGGCCGCCAGCGGATCCGCCGGAGCCGTTCGGGTGAGGCAGTTGTAGGTGGGCAGCAGGACGTCGAGCCGGGGAGCGTCTCCGTCGGCGGTCAGCCGGACCTCCGGATAGGCGGCGGTGATCCCGACGGCCCGTGGCTCCAGCACCAACCCGGAGAAGGTCATCACCGCCGCGACGGCGCCGTCGTCCGTGCCTGCTCCGTCCGTGCTGGCGCTGTCGTCCGGACCGTCATCCGGCGCGGGCTCCGAGTGCGTGCTGCTGGAGCCTCGCGCCGGGTCGGCCTGCGGTTCGGCGGTCGCGGTGACGGCAGCGACCGAGCCCACCAGCGCCAGAGCGGCGACGCACATCCGGGCCGTTCCCAGCCTGCCACGCACGTCGCCCGCCTCGGGGGCGGCCGAGGGGGAGGAGGTCGGCCCGAGGACGGTCCAGCCGGTGCGAGGGGTCGCGGGGCGGGTGCCGGGCGGATGCTCCAGGAAGTCCGCCAGGTCGTCCACCGGTGCGACCTGCACCGCCTCCGGCACGCCGGCGCGCGACCCCCGGCTCCGGGCGGAGGCCACCCAGGAGACGACGGCACCCGTGAGGAGGATGCCGAGGACCGCGCCGAGCAGGAGCCAGGCGGCGGCGGGAGGAACGTCCATCCCGCCCAGCATCTCAGCCGGGCGCGCCGTTCCAGCGCGTCCGGCACCGGTCACCCTGTGGGGTCGATCTCCTCGGGGTCGCGTCCGAGCAGCGTGGCCACCTGGTCGACCACGACGTCACGGACGAGGTCGGCGAGGTCGTCGCGGTCGTTCGCGCGCAGCTCCAGCGGCCGGCGGTAGACGATGACACGCGGCGGCAGGTCATGCCCCTGCTCCCGGCGCGCGGGGAGCACCCGGGCCAGGGGGACGCCGCCGTCGTCGAGCACGTCGGAATCGAGGACCACCTCGTCGGGGTGCGTGTGCTCCACCCACGGCACGTCCTCGACGGCGAACTCGACGCCGGCCAGTTCGCGCTCCCACCGGCGCTCGAGGTCCTCCACCGCGTCCAGGACCAGATCGTCGAACTCCTCGGCGCGGCTGCGCGCGAGGGGTACCTCGGCGGGCACCAGCCGTCCACGCAGGCCGCGGCCGTGCCGGTCGCGGCGGGAGCGGGCGGGGCGGCGCGGGGGCGTGCTCATGACGGGTCGAAGCGTACGGGCAGGGGCGGCACGCCGGGCCGGCGAACGGGTCGCCGGGCTCTTCCCACGGTTGCACGCCGGGGGCCCGCACCCTGCGCCCGACCGGTGACGATGCCCACGGGACCATCGTGCAGGATGGTGCGTGCCGACCCGATTCCCGGTGCGCCTGCTGTCGCGCACCGCGCGGCGGGATTAGTGTGCCTGGCGTGAGGAACCGGTGGTGAGGCAGTCACGTCGCTGCTCGCGCAGCGGCTGCGCGCAACCGGCAGCGGCGACCTTGACCTACGTCTACGCGGAGTCGACCGCTGTCGTGGGTCCCCTGGCGACGTTCTCGGAGCCGCACAGCTACGACCTGTGCGAGTTCCACGCCGAGCGGCTGACCGTGCCGCGAGGGTGGGAGGTCGTCCGGCACGAGATCGACATCGAGGACTCCGGTCCCACCGGTGACGACCTCCTGGCGCTGGCCGACGCGGTCCGGGAGGCGGCTCGACCCGAGCCTCCGCGCAACCCCGCGGACGACGGCAGCGGCACCCGCCGCGGCCACCTGCGCGTCCTGCCCGACCTCCCCTGAAGGGTGGCCGTTCCAGCCGGACCTGGCCACTAGGGTTCCGTTCGTGACCGACCTGTCCGCGCTGATCAAGGCCTACGACGTCCGCGGCGTCGTCCCCGACGAGTGGGACGAGCCCACCGCGCGCGCCATCGGCTCGGCGTTCGCCGAGTTCGTGCTCGCCGACAGCGGAGCCACCACGGTCGTCACCGCGCACGACATGCGCGACTCGTCCGTGCCGCTGTCCCGGGCCTTCGCCGAGGGCGTCCTCGCCCGCGGGCTCGACGTCGTCGAGGCCGGCCTGGGCTCCACCGACCTGCTCTACTTCGCCGCCGGCTCCCTGGACCTGCCCGGCGCCATGTTCACCGCGAGCCACAACCCGGCGCGCTACAACGGCATCAAGATGTGCCGGGCGGGCGCCGCGCCGATCGGGCAGGACTCCGGCCTGGTCACCATCCGGGAGTGGGCCGAGCGCGACGACTACGAGCGCGTGCCCGACCGCGTCGGGTCGGTGTCGCAACGCGACGTGCTCGCCGAGTACGCCGCCCACCTGCGCTCGCTGGTCGACCTCACGACCATCCGGCGGCTGCGGGTGGTCATCGACGCAGGGAACGGCATGGGCGGGCACACCGTGCCGGTCGTGCTGGCCGGCCTGCCCCTGGACGTGGTCGAGCTCTACTTCGAGCTCGACGGGTCGTTCCCCAACCACGAGGCGAACCCGCTCGACCCGGCCAACCTGGTGGACCTGCAGCGGGCCGTCGTCGAGCACCGGGCGGACATCGGACTGGCCTTCGACGGCGACGCCGACCGGGTCTTCGTCGTCGACGAGCGCGGAGAGCCGGTCAGCCCGTCGGCGATCACCGCGCTGGTCGCCGTCCGGGAGCTGGCCAAGGGGCGCGGCACCACGATCATCCACAACCTGATCACCTCCCGCGCGGTGCCCGAGATCGTCCGCGAGCACGGCGGCCGGCCGGTGCGCACCCGGGTGGGGCACTCCTTCATCAAGGAGGAGATGGCCCGCACCGACGCCGTGTTCGGCGGCGAGCACTCGGCCCACTACTACTTCCGGGATTTCTGGCGGGCCGACACGGGCATGCTCGCGGCCATGCACGTCCTCGCCGCTCTCGGGGAGCAGGGCAGGTCGCTGTCGGAGCTGACCGCGGCCTACGAGCGCTACTCGGCCTCGGGCGAGGTCAACTCCACGGTCGCCGACGCGCCGGGCCGGGTGGCCGAGGTGCGCTCGATGTTCGAGGAGGAGGGCGCGACGGTCGACGAGCTCGACGGGCTCACCGTCGAGCTCCCCGACGGCGCGTGGTTCAACCTGCGGGCCAGCAACACCGAGCCGCTGCTGCGGCTGAACGTGGAAGCGCCGGACCAGGCGCGGATGATCGAACTGCGCGACCGGGTGCTCGGCACCGTCCGCGCCGGACAGGAGCAGAGATGACCGGACCCCAGGGCAGCACGTCGAGCGGTCCGCTGGGCCTCGACGCCGATCTGCTGTCCATCCTCGCCTGTCCCGACACCCACCACACGCCGCTGACCGTCGACGAGGCGGCCGGTGAGCTGGTGTGCGCCACCTGCGACCGCGCGTTCCCCGTGCGGGACGGCATCCCGGTGCTGCTGCTGGACGAGGCGCGTACCCGGGCGTCATGACCTCGCCGGAGATCGCCGAGGAGGTCCTCGACGACCTCGAGCTGCTGCGGGCCCGCGATCCGCGGGGCCTGCTGCCAGGGGTCGCCGGAGCCGGGGCGCAGGTGCGCGAGACCGCGCGGCTGACCGAGGAGGCGGACCTGCGCCGGGTCACCGAGGGCGGTCGCCCCCGCGGCCTGATCGTCGTCGCCCGGCGCGAGGGCGCGGTTGCCGGGTCCGTGCTGCGCGCGTTGCTGGGTCCCTCCAGCCCCGTGACGGTCGACGTCGTCCCCGGGCCTGCGCTGCCCGTGTGGGCCGGTCCCAGCGACATCGCCGTGGTCGCCACCCGCACCGGCGCCGGCGCCTACGCGGTGGGCCCGGCCTACGAGGCCGCGCGCCGCGGCGTCTCCCTGGTGGGCATCGGCGCCGACGACGCGCCGTTGCGCGCCGCCTGCTCCACGGCCCGCGCTCCGTACGTCGCCCTTCCGCGCAACCGCGTCCAGCACACGACGCTGTGGTCGCTGCTCACGCCGATGCTGCGGCTGGCCACCGATCTGGGGCTGCTCTCCGACGGCGTGGCCGACACCGACGCCATCGCCGCGGCGCTCGACGAGGTGGCCGAGGAGTGCGGTCCGGCTCGCGAGACCTTCGTCAATCCCGCGAAGACGCTGGCGCTCGAGCTGCTCGACGCGCTTCCGGTGCTCGCCGCCGAGGGGCCGCTCGCCGGCGCGGCCGCCACCCGGTTCGCCGACCAGCTGGCCACCCTCGCGGGGCTGCCGGCCACCGGCTTCCGGCTGCCCGACCAGCGGGTCGCCGCCTGCGCCGTCCTCGGCGGTCCGCTCGCGCCGCCGGACGGGGACGACTTCTTCCGCGACCGCGCCGACGACTCGGGACGGCGGCTGCGGCTGCTGACCATCCGGGATCCCGAGGCGGGAGGGCAGGACGGCGCGGGAGAGCGGGAACCCAGCTCGGCTGCCGAGGGGATGCAGCAGGTGCTGCGCACGGCGGCCACGCACGACGTCCCCGTCAGCGGGCTGGCCGAGCACGGCGACCCCGAGCGGTACGCGCGGCTGCCGCGGCTCGCGCGGCAGCTGGCGGTCGCCGACTTCAGCGCGGTGTACCTGGCGCTGGCCCTGGACCGCGAGCGGGCCCCTCGGCCGTGACCGTGCCGGTGCCCCCGACCGGCTCCGCCCCCGGCGTCCGCGCGCGGTACGGCCCGGGACGGGCGACCATTCTCGGGACGACAGATGTGCGCACCGATCGGAAGGACTTCCCGTGGCGGGTGGACTCGTAGCCCTGCTCGATGACGTGGCGGTGCTGGCGCGCGCGGCGGCCGCGTCGATCGACGACATCGGAGCGGCAGCCGGACGGGCCAGCGTGAAGGCTGCCGGTGTCGTCGTCGACGACACCGCCGTGACCCCGCAGTACGTGCACGGCCTCAACGCCGACCGCGAGCTGCCGATCATCCGCAAGATCGCCCTGGGCTCGCTGCGCAACAAGCTGCTGATCATCCTGCCCGCGATCCTGCTGCTCAGCCAGTTCCTGCCGTGGCTGCTGACCCCGATCCTCATGCTCGGTGGCGCCTACCTCTGCTACGAGGGCGCGGAGAAGATCTGGCACCGGGTCAGCGGCCACACCGAGAGCCACGCGACGGTGGAGGACGCGCTCCCGGACGAGAACACCATCGTGACCGGGGCGGTGCGGACCGACTTCATCCTCTCCGCCGAGATCATGGTGATCAGCCTCAACGAGGTGGCCAGCGAGGCGTTCCTGTCCCGGGCGATCATCCTGGTGGTCGTCGCGCTCGGGATCACCGTGCTGGTGTACGGCGTCGTCGGGGTGATCGTGAAGATGGACGACGTCGGGCTGAACCTCTCCCAGCGGCCCGCGAAGGGCGTGGCCGCGCTCGGCCGGGGCCTGGTCAAGGGGATGCCGAAGCTCCTCACCGCACTGACCGTGGTCGGCACCGCCGCCATGCTCTGGGTCGGTGGCCACATCATCCTGGTGGGTACGGACGAGCTGGGCTTCCACCCGCTCTACGAGTTCGTGCACCACCTCGAGGAGGCGGCACACGAGGCCACCGGCGCGCTCGGCGGGGTGGTGGGCTGGCTGGTCAACACGCTGGGCAGCGCGCTGCTCGGGCTCGTCATCGGCGCGGTGATCGTGGTGATCATGAACCTGACCGTGCACCGCAGGAAAGCCGGTGCCGGGTCGCACTGAGAGGACGACGGCGTCCCCCTCACGCCTCGGCGCGATCCTCTGGACGAGGCCAGGGGCCGTTCGACACGCCGGTCCTGTGACCCGGTTCTCGGCGCGAGCTCGTGGAGGCCGGGGGACAGTAGGGGTCATGCATCCGGGGGAGACCGACCGCACGCAGCTGTCGCCGGAGCGCCGCCGCTCCGATCGCGCCCGGCTGGCCGACGGGGTCGTGGACGTCCTGGTCATCGGCGGGGGCGTCACCGGCGCCGGAGCTGCGCTGGACGCCGCCAGCCGGGGACTGTCGGTGGGGCTGCTGGAGGCCCGTGACTGGGCCGCCGGCACGTCGAGCCGCTCCAGCAAGCTCATCCACGGAGGCCTGCGCTACCTGGAGCAGCTGGCGTTCCCGCTCGTGCACGAGGCGCTCAAGGAGCGGGCGAGGCTGGTGCGCACCATCGCCCCCCACCTGGTGCGCCCGCTGCCGTTCCTGCTGCCGCTGACCGCGCCCGCCTGGCAGCGCGCCTACTACGGCGCCGGAGTGGCCCTCTACGACCTGCTGGGCGCCGCGTTCGCCCGCGACCGCGCCATGGGCGGACCGGCCGTGCCACGGCACCGCCACCTGTCCCGCCGCGCGACCCTGGCGGCGTTCCCGGGCCTGCGCCGCGAGGCGGTCCGGGGCGCGATCGAGTACTGGGACGCGCAGGTCGACGACGCTCGGCACACCCTCGCCGTCGTCCGGACCGCCGCCGGCTACGGCGCCGCCGTGCTGTCCAGTGCCCGCGTGGTCGACCTGCTGCGCGACGGCGACGGCGACGGCGATGGCGACGGCGGGGTGGGTGGGCGGGCCATGGCGCCCGTCGTCGGCGTGCGGGTCTCCGACCTCACCGACGGCTCGTCGTTCACCGTCCGCGCCCGCAGCGTCATCGCGGCCACGGGGGTGTGGAGCGACGACGTCGGGGCGATGCTCGGCGCGTCGGCGCCCAGCCTCAGGGTCCGCGCGTCCAAGGGCGTGCACCTGCTCGTGCCGCGCTCGGCCATCGACGGCGGCGACATCGATCGGCACGGGCTCATCCTGCGCACACCCACGAGCGTGCTGTTCGTGATCCCGTGGGCCGACCAGTGGATCGTCGGCACCACCGACACCCCGTGGGCGCTGGACCGCGATCACCCGGCCGCGAGCAGCGCGGACATCGAGTACCTCCTCGGCCAGGTGAACCGGGTGCTCACCCGGCCGCTCACTGCGGCCGACATCGTGGGGGTGTATGCCGGGCTGCGGCCGCTGCTGGCCGGGGAGTCCGACGAGACCAGCCGGCTCTCCCGCGAGCACGCCGTGGTCACGCCGGTGCCGGGCCTGGTGCTGGTGGCCGGCGGCAAGTACACGACCTACCGCGTCATGGCGGCCGACGCCGTCGACGCCGCCGTCGAGCGGCTGCCGGGAGCACCCGCATCGCGCACCGCGGAGCTGCCGCTGGTCGGTGCCCGCGGGTGGGAGGGGGTGCGCGACCGCGCCGAAGAGCTGGCCGCCGAGCACGGCGTGCCCGCCG
>DASPIH010000132.1:0-19934 GCA_035629195.1 Blastococcus sp.
CTGCTCGCGGGCGGCCAGCTGCATCCGCTCGGCGTGCACGCGGAGCGCGGCCGCCGCCAGCTCGGCCGTCTCACCGCCCGCACCGGCCACCGCCTCGGCCGCACCCTCGGCGCGGGTGGCCGACAGCGCGGTCGTCGCCGGTGGATGGGTGCGGTTGACGACGAGCCCGGCCAGCGGCATGCCCTCGGCGGAGAGCCGGTCGACGAAGTACGACGCCTCCCGCAGCGCGTCGGGCTCGGGGGCGGCCACCACGACGAACCAGGTGCCCGGACGGCGGAGGAGCTCGTAGGTCGCCGTCGCCCGTTCCCGGAAGCCCCCGAACATCGTGTCCAGAGCGGCGACGAAGGCGGAGATGTCGCGCAGCAGCTGTCCGCCCAGGATCTTGCTGACGATCCGGCTGAACAGCAGGAACCCGGCGCTGGCGAACCGGAAGCCCGCCCGGCTCGGTGCCGTGAGCAGCCGGATCATCGTCCCGTCGAGGAAGCGGCCCATGCGGTTGGGGGCGTCCAGGAAGTCCAGGGCGGACCGGGACGGCGGCGTGTCGACGATGATCAGGTCCCACTGGTCGGTGGCGCGCAGCTGGCCCAGCTTCTCCATGGCCATGTACTCCTGCGTTCCCGAGAAGGACGAGGACAGCGCCTGGTAGAAGGGGTTCGCCAGGATCTGCTCGGCCCGCTCCGGCGTGGAGTGCGCGGACACGATGTCGTCGAACGTCCGCTTCATGTCGAGCATCATCGCGTGCAGTTCGCCGGCCACCCCGGGGACGTCCACCCGCCGCGGCTCGTTGTCCAGCTCTCCCAGCCCCAGCGACTGCGCCAGCCGCCGGGCGGGGTCGATGGTCAGGACGACGACGGTGCGGCCGGCCTCGGCGGCCGCCAGCGCGAGCGCGGCCGAGCTGGTCGTCTTGCCCACGCCGCCGGCGCCGCAGCACACGATGATGCGGGTGTCCCGGTCGGTGATCAGGTCCGCCAGGTCCATGGCCGGGGCCTGGCGGGCACCGCGTGCCGTGGGCCGCTGCTCGGCGGTCGTCTCGGCGGCCATCAGGCAGCGCCTCCGCTCGCTCCGGCGGTGCTCACGCCGCTGTCCGTCCGCGCAGCCAGGTGCTCCTCGAGCCGCCCGGCCAGCTCGAACAGGCAGCCGAGGTCGATCGGTCCCGGCAGCAGGGGCAGCTCGACGGTGGGGCGCCCGAGGCTCTCCACCTGGTCGCGCAGGGCGTCCTGGGCGGCCCACCGGCGGGCGTGCTCGACGACCTCGGCGGCCAGCGCGTCGGCGAGCGCGTCGGCGCCGGGGAGCCCGGCCGTGGCCAGCGCCGGGGCGAGGTCGGCGCCGGTGACCCGCCCCTCGACGGCCCGGGACAGCGCGCCGGCCGGCAGCACCGGCTCGGCGGCCATGTTCACCACGACCGAACCCACCGGGAGCCCGGCCCCGGTCAGCTCGCTGATCGCATCCGCGGTCTCCTGCACGGGCATGTCCTCCAGCAGCGTGGCCAGGTGCACCGTGGTCTGCGGTGATCGGAGAACGGCCATGACGCCGTCGCTCTGCGTCTTGATGGGACCGGAGCGGGCCAGCTGGGACATCTCACCGGTGACCCCGAGGAAGCGGGTGATCCGCCCGGTCGGCGGCGCGTCGACGACGACGGCGTCGTAGACCTCGCGCCCGCCCTGGCGGCGGGTGACCGCCTCCTTGATCTTGCCGGTGATGAGCACGTCCCGGAGCCCGGGCGCGATGGCCGTGGCGAAGTCGATGGCGCCCATCTTCCGCAGCGCCCGCCCGGCCCGCCGCAGGTTGTAGAACATGTCCAGGTAGTCGAGGAGCGCCTCCTCGACGTCGATGGCCAGGGCCTTCACCTCCCCGCCACCCCGGGCGACGGCGACCCGCCGCTCCTCGTAGGGCAGCGGCGCGGTGTCGAAGAGCTGCGCGATGCCCTGCCGACCCTCCGTCTCCACGAGCAGCACGGAGCGGCCATCGGCAGCCAGTGCCAGCGCGAGGGCGGCGGCGACGGTGGTCTTGCCCGTCCCGCCCTTGCCGGTGACCACGTGCAGGCGCGCGGGGGCGGGGTCGGGGCTCACCCGCACCAGCCTAGGCGAAGGACCGCCCTTCCCCCCGGGCCTCGCAAGCTCGACCCGGGCCCCTGAAGGGCAGCCGCTCCATCACCGCACCGGAGGGGCTGCAGTAGCGTCGCGCCCATGAGCGACACGGCCCGCCGGAAGTGGGAGTACGCGACCATCCCCCTGCTGGTGCACAACACCAAGGCGATCCTCGACTCCTGGGGTGTCGACGGGTGGGAGCTGGTCACCGTGCTCCCCGGCCCGGGCGGCGGCGACCAGCTGGTCGCCTACCTCAAGCGACCGGCATGACCGGGCCCGCCTCGGCGGCCGACGCCCCGGCACAGGGCTGGCACGCCCGCCTGGCGGAACTGGGCATCCGGCTCCCCCCGGTGGCCTCCCCGGTCGCCGCGTACGTGCCGGCGGTGCGCTCCGGTTCGCTGGTGTTCACCTCGGGGCAGCTGCCGTTCGTCGACGGCGGCCTGCGCCGCACAGGCAAGGTCGGCGGCTCGGTCGACGTCGAGGCGGCCGCCGCCGACGCGAAGCTCTGCGCCCTCAACGCGCTGGCCGCCATCGACGAGCTGGTCGGGCTGGACTCGGTCGCCCGCGTCGTCCGGGTGGTCGGGTACGTGGCCAGCGCCGAGGGGTTCACCGGCCAGCCCCGTGTGATCAACGGCGCCAGCGAGCTGCTGGGCCGGATCTTCGGCGAGGCCGGCCAGCACGCCCGCAGCGCGGTGGGCGTCGCGGAACTCCCCCTGGGCGCCCCTGTGGAGGTCGAGCTCACCGTCGAGCTGCGGTGAGCGTGGTGAGCGTCGCCGAGCCGAAGCAGGCGGCGACGGTCCTCCTGCTCCGCGACGGCAGATCCGGCCTCGAGGTGTACCTGCTCCGCCGCATCAAGGGGATGCCCTTCGCCGGAGGGATGACCGCCTATCCCGGAGGTGGCGTCGACCCGCGGGACGGCGACACGGCGATCGGCTGGGCAGGCCCGTCACCGGGCCGGTGGGCCGTCGCCTTCGGCTGCGACGAGCGGACCGCCCGGGAGCTGGTCTGCGCGGCGGTGCGCGAGACGTTCGAGGAGGCCGGCGTCCTGCTGGCAGGGCTGCCCGACGGCTCGGTGGTGCCGGACGTCTCCGGAGACGACTGGGAGCAGCAGCGGCAGGCGCTGCTCAGCCGCGAGCTGTCGCTCGCCGGCCTGCTCGCCGACCGCGGCCTCGTCCTGCGGTCGGACCTGCTGCGCCCGTTCGCCCACTGGATCACCCCGCCGGTGGAGACGCGCCGCTACGACACCAAGTTCTTCGCGGCCGCGCTGCCGGTCGGCCAGGAGGCGCGCGACGTCTCGGGGGAGGCCGACGAGGCGTCGTGGCTCACCCCGGCCGCGGCGCTGGCCCAGCTGGCCTCCGGCAGCCGGCCCATGCTGCCGCCGACCTCCCACACGCTCGGCCAGCTGCAGCCGTTCGCCGACGTGTCCGCGGCGCTGGCCGGGTCACCGCCTGAGCCCCTGCATCCGATCAGCCCGACGTTCGAGGAGACCCCGGACGGTCGGTGGGCGCTGCTGCCCGACGGCACCCGCATCCGGGTGACCGTGCCTCTTCCATCGTGATCCTCCGGATCACACCGCGGTGACCCTGCGCCCGTCCGGGCCGCACCGCGGCCAGGAGCCATTCCGCTGATGCGCTGAGCCGTTGCGTCACGCCTGCGCGGACCCCTCCGGGGCCCACTCGGCGTGACAACGCCAGCTGCGTCCCCGGCCTCCGATGACATGCGGAAAGGCCCCGCACCGGGTGGTGCGGGGCCTCGTCGGTGAGTTCCTCGGATTACCGCGCGCGGCGGCGCAGGCGCTCCTCGTCGAGGACGACGACGGACTTGCCCTGGAGCTGGATCCAGCCGCGGTGCACGAAGTCGGCCAGCGCCTTGTTCACCGTCTCGCGCGAGGCGCCCACCAGCTGGGCGAGCTCCTCCTGCGTGAGGTCGTGCTTGACCCTCAGGCCGTCGGCGTCGCGGCTGCCGAAGCGGTCGGCCATCTGCAGCAGCGCCTTGGCCACGCGGCCGGGCACGTCGGTGAAGATCAGGTCGGCGACCGAGTCGTTGGTGCGGCGCAGGCGGCGGGCGAGCACGCGGAGGAGCTGCTCACCGATCTCCGGGTGGGCCGCGATCCACGGCAGCAGCACCGACTGCGGCATGCGGGCCAGCTTGACGTCGGTGACCGCCGTCGCCGAGGCCGTGCGGGGACCGGGGTCGAACACCGACAGCTCGCCGAACTGGTCGGACGGGCCCATGACGGCGAGCACGTTCTCGCGGCCGTCGGGCGACCGACGGGAGAGCTTGATCTTGCCGGTCAGGACGATGTACAGGCTGTCGCCGGGCTCGCCCTCGTTGAAGACCACCCGGCCCCGGGGCAGCGTGGTGATCTCGAGACGGCTGATGACGGGGGCCACCGCGTCCTCGGCGAGCCCCTGGAAGAGCCCGGACCGGGCCAGCACCTCGTCCACTGCACGTCCTCCCACACCGTCTGCGGGCGCGGAGAGGCCCGCGCCCTCGGTGAGTCTAGGGGCCGGAGCCGCCTGTCACCCGTTCGGTGCGCGGAGGAAACCCCCCGAGGGGTGAGATCGCCGCCTGCCGGGCACCGTCCGAGCGGATCGGGCGAGCACGGGCTGCTCAGACCAGCGGCGGGTTCTCGCTGAGATGGCTTGGACGGCGCCGGCGGCGCCAGCGGGACAGCGCCCGGCGGATGCCCGACGTCGCGAGCGTGTCCACCTCGCCGGGCGTGGCGGTGGTGAGGAACTCACCGACCTCGCGCGAGGACGCCGGGCGGCGGAGGGGCTCCTCCACCCGCTCCATCACCAGCAGGAAGGCGATCAGGAGCGGCGGGAAGAGGATGACGCTGAGGGCGACCACCGGGTCCTCCTCTGCGTCGACGTGGGTCCGGGCATTCCGGGGGTTCTGGGGGTTCGACATCGTCCCGGGGGACGCAGTCCGCCTCCGATGATGACATGCCGGGAGGGGGTCGGCAGGGCCGCCTACGCTCGACCGCGTGTCCGCACCTCCGTCCTCCCCGGCCTACGCGCGCCCGGCCCGTGCCCGTCGCCCCACCCGCGCGGCGCTGACGGGAGCGTCACCGTTCGATCCGTCGGAGACGCCGCTGGCCCGCACCCGGCGCGCCCGGCGGATGGCGCGCGAGCTGGCCGCCATCCATCCCGACGCGCACTGCGAGCTGGACTTCACCACCGCGTTCGAGCTGCTGGTGGCCACCGTGCTCTCGGCCCAGACCACGGACAAGACGGTCAACAAGGTGACGCCCACGCTGTTCGCCCGCTATCCGGACGCCGCAGCCCTGGCGGGAGCCGACCGGGCAGAGCTGGAGGACATCCTCAGGCCCACGGGCTTCTTCCGGGCGAAGGCGAACTCGGCGCTGGGGCTGGCGCAGGCGCTGGTCGAGCGCTACGACGGCGAGGTGCCCGGCCGGATGGCCGATCTGGTCACCCTGCCCGGCGTGGGACGCAAGACGGCCAACGTCGTCCTCGGCAACGCGTTCGGCGTTCCGGGGCTGACCGTCGACACCCACTTCGGGCGGCTGGTCCGCCGGTTCGGCTGGACCGCGGAGGAGGACCCGGTCAAGGTCGAGGTCGAGATCGCGCAGCTGGTCCCGAAGAAGGAGTGGACCGACTTCAGCCACCGGGTGATCTTCCACGGGCGCCGCGTGTGCCACGCCAAGCGCGCGGCCTGCGGCGCCTGCGGCCTCGCGCAGTGGTGTCCCTCGTTCGGCATCGGTCCGATCGACCCCCAGGTCGCGGCCGCACTGGTCAAGACCCCGGCCGCATCGGACACCGAGTGATGCGCCCCCGGCTGCTGGCCGTCGCGGTGCTGCTCGGGTCCTCGCTGGCCGGCTGCGCGCAGACCGGCGCTCCCGATGGAGAGCCCGGCGACGGCGCGGCCGCCCCGGTGGCGGCCGAGCTGGAGCCGTGCCCGGAGCAGCCGGAGACCGGTGCCGCCGGCGCCGCGCGGTTGCCCGCGCTGTCCTTCGACTGCCCCGGCGGCGGAACCCTGGACCTCGGCCGGGCTCCCGGCGTGCCCACCGTGGTGAACCTGTGGGGGAGCTGGTGCCCGCCGTGCCGGGAGGAGATGCCGGTGCTGCAGGAGTTCACCGCGACCGCGGGCGACCGCGTGCGGATCATGGGAGTCATCAGCAAGGACGGCCTGCCGCAGGCCACCGCATTCGCTCAGGACGTCGGGGTCACCTTCCCCAGCGCCTACGACGCCTCGGGGGAGCTGATGGCCGAGCTGGGCATCAACGCGCTGCCGTTCACCTACTTCCTCGACGCCGACGGCGCGCTGGTGCACACCGAGGCTGGTCCGGTGGCCTCGACCGACGAGCTGCGCGCGCTGGTCACCGAGCACCTGGGGGTGGCGCTGTGAGCGCCGAGGAGACGGCCGACGGGCTGCCGGAGTACCTGCACCGGCTCATCGAGCGGGCCGACGACCTCCCGCTGCGGCACCGCATGCCCCAGGCCACCGCGACCGCCCGCCGGTCGGCGGTGCTGATCCTCTTCGGGGAGGGTCCCTCCGGCCCCGACCTGCTGCTCATCGAGAAGTCCGCGCACCTGCGCAGCCATGCCGGCCAGCCGGCGTTCCCCGGGGGTGGCGTGGACCCGGACGACGACTTCCCGGTGGGCACCGCCCTGCGCGAGGCCCAGGAGGAGGCGGGGATCGATCCGGCCGGCGTCCGGGTCGTGGCCACCCTGGCCGAGCTCTACCTCCCGCCGTCGGACCGCCTCGTCGTCCCCGTCGTCGGCTGGTGGGACGACCCGCGGGAGGTCGCCGTCGGTGATCCCGACGAGGTGGCGCGGGTCGCACGGGTGCCGCTGGCCGACCTCGTCGATCCGGCCAACCGGTACCGCCTGCGGCATCCGATGGGCTACGTGGGACCGGCGTTCTGCGTCGCCGACATGGAGGTGTGGGGGTTCACCGCCGGTCTGCTGGACGCGATCCTCGAGGCCGCCGGCCTCGCGCAACCGTGGGACACCTCCGACGTCCGGCTGATCGAGCCCGAGCGGTTGCGCCCGTACACGCTGCCGGGTTCCGGGAACGACGACCCGGCGGGCGACTCCGCCGCGCCGACGGTCGCCGATCCCGCACCGGACGGTCCGGCCGGGCGTACGGTTCGGCCCCGATGAGACGGTTCTCCCCATTCGCAGGCCCATGGCGGGCCTCTGGACGGGGCCGCCGGGGGCGGGCCGCCGTGGTCGTCGCCGCGCTGGTGCTGCTGACCGGGTGCGGGAGCGACGAGGCGCCCGCCGCGCCGTCTCCCGAGGGGCTGGGTGAGGTCACCGTGGGCGCCGACGGGGTCCAGGAGGTCACGCTGCAGACCCAGGACGACTACGTCTTCACCCCCGACACGTTCGCCGTGGCCCCGGGCCGGGTCCGGCTGACCGTGGTCAACGCCGGGGAGCAGATGCCGCACAACCTCGAGTTCACCGACGAGGAGCTGCCCCAGCCCATCGAGGACGACATCACCATGATCGCCGCCGGCGAGGAGGCCACGATCGAGTTCGAGGTCACGACGCCGGGCGACTACCCGTTCGCCTGCACGTTCCACGTGCAACTCGGCCAGGTGGGCACGATGACGGTGCGGGAGTAGCCGCCTTGTCCGTCGTCGACCTGGCGCTGATCGGCCTGGCACTGCTGTTCGCTCTCTCCGGCTTCCGGCAGGGCCTGCTGGTGTCCGCCACCTCGATCCTCGGCGTCGTCGGCGGCGCGGTGCTGGGCGCCCAGCTGTCCGGTCCCGTCTCCGACGGGATCGACGGGTCGAACGTCACGCGGGTCTTCGCGGCGCTGGTCGTCGTCCTCGCGGGGGCGCTGCTGGGGCAGGTCCTGGCCGGCGCCGCCGGGCGGGCGCTGCGGTCCCGGGTCACCTGGGAGCCGGCCAAGATGGTCGACTCGGTGGTCGGCGCGGTGGTGTCGGCCGCGTCCGTGCTGCTCGTGGCCTGGATGGTCGCCTCCCCGCTGGCCAGCTCCCCGTTCCCGCAGGTGGCCAGCCAGGTGCGGCAGTCGGCGCTGGTGCAGGCGGTGGATCACGTCGTGCCCGACGGCGTGCGCTCGATCTACGACGACATGCGCGAGGCCATCACCCGGCGCGGCCTCCCCGACGTCCTCGATCCGCTCACCCCGACCGACGCCAGGGCGGTGCCGACGCCGGACCCGGCGTTGCAGTCCAGCCCGGTGGTGGAGTCGGTGCAGGGGTCGGTCGTCAAGATCCGCGGCATCGCCCCGTCCTGCTCCCGCCAGATCGACGGCTCCGGCTTCGTCTACGCCGGCGAGCGGGTCATGACCAACGCCCACGTGCTCGCCGGCGTCACCGAGCTCGTCGTGCTGGCCGAGGGCGAGGAGTACGACGCGGTCCCGGTGTTCGTGGACGAGGAGGTCGACGTCGCGGTGCTGGCGGTGCCGGGCCTGCCGCAGGTGCCCCTGGGGTTCGCGCCCGACGAGGCCACCACCGGGGACGACGCGATCATCATGGGCTACCCCGGCGGCGGCGACCTGTACGTCGGCTCGGCCCGTGTCCGTGACCGCGGCGAGATCAGCGGGCCGGACTTCCGGAACACCCGGACGGTGGTGCGCGACGTCTACGCGCTGCACGGGCAGGTGCGGGCAGGGAACTCCGGGGGGCCGCTGTTCGCCCCCGACGGCAGCGTGCTCGGCGTCGTGTTCGCCTCGGCCATCGACGACCCGCAGACCGGCTACGCGCTCACCGGTCCCCAGGTGGACCAGGCGGCCACGCAGGGCAGGACGGCGACGGCCGAGGTCACGACGGGCGTCTGCGAATGAAAGGACCCCTTCGCCCCCCGACCTTCGCAAGCTCAGGCCGGGGCCCTGCGAAGGGGCCGTTCCAGGACGTCACCTGGGCCGTTCCGGTAGAAGGACCCCGTCCCTCTCGGCACTCGCACGCTCGCACCGAGCCTCCGGACGGGGCCGCAGTCGGAACCCTCACCCCGCCCAGGCGGTGATGGCCCGGGTGACCTCGTCGGGGGTCTCCTCGTGCGGGAAGTGGCCGACGCCGGGGAGCTCGCGCCACTCGTAGGCGCCGGCCACGTACCGGCCCGAACCCCGTGCGGTCGACGGCAGCACGCAGGTGTCGAGGCTGCCGTGCAGCTGCAGCGTGGGAGCCGAGATCGGCGACGCCATGCGGCGGGCGTAGCGCAGGCCGTCGGGCCGCAGCTGCGAGCGGCCGGCCCACCGGAAGTACTCCATGGCGCCGTAGGCGGCCTGGGGGATCCGGGCCGCCGAGCGGTACCGGTCCACGGCCGCGGCGAAGTCCGCCGTCCGTGCCCAGTCCGGACCGGCCCAGCGCTGCATCAGGGCACCGACCGGGTCGCCGTCGGCGCGGCCGAGCCGGCGCTCGGGCACTCGCGGCACCTGGAAGCGGAGGGCGTGGCGGAAGGCGCGGCGCTGCCGGGAATCGGTCATCCCGGCGCGCAGCAGCCGGGGGTGGGCCATGGACAGCACCACCAGCCGGCGCACCGTCCGCGGGTGCATGGTGGCCATGGTCCAGCCGAGCAGGCCGCCCCAGTCGTGACCGACCACGACCGCGTCCTGCTCGCCCAGCGCCCGGACCAGTGCGGCGACGTCGGCGGAGAGGGTGGGCAGGTCGTAGCCGCGAGGTGGTTTGTCGCTGGCCCCGTAGCCGCGCAGATCCGGCGCGACGGCGCGGAAGCCGGCGTCGGCGAGGGCGGTCAGCTGGGAGCGCCAGGTCCACCAGAACTGCGGGAACCCGTGCAGCAGCAGGACCAGTGGGCCGTTGCCGGCCTCGGCGGCGTGCAGCCGGACGCCGTTGGCCGAGATGTCACGGTGGGTCCACGGCCCGGGGAGCAGGACGCTGGTGGCGTCGGGACGGCCGTCCGGGGGGACGGTCACCGGGCTCAGACCGAGTAGCGCTCGTTGCGGTGCAGCTCGACCTTGCCGTTGCTGACCACCGGGACCTCGCGGTGGCGGGCACCCGGCGCCTCGCGGTGCATCACCTCGGGCAGCTCGCGCAGCGACTCGATGGTCCGCTCCGGCTTCTCGATCTTCTTCAGCATCCGCTTGCCGATCAGTGCGGCGATCCCGGCCACGAGGACGAGGAAGAACCACACGATCAGGTAGGACACCCACCGCGGCAGCCCGAGCGCCGTGAGGGCCTCGGCGATCGCGATGAACAGGAAGAACGAGGAGAACCCGAGGACGACGGCGGCCGCGCCGAACGCACCGCCACCGATCGCGGCCTTCTTCGCCGAGCCGCTGATCTCGGCCTTGGCGAGCTCGACCTCGTTGCGCACCAGCGTCGAGACGTCGGCCATCGCGCTCTGCACGAGGGTGCCGATGGAGGGCTCGGCGGCTCCGGCGGACCGGTCGTCCCGCCCGGTCGACACGCTGTGGGCCACGTGGGAACTCCTTCGTCCTGTGCTGGTGGTCAGGGGAATCGTGCCCCACCTCGCGCGACGGCGCCCATCGGCTCCTCCGATCAGGAGCCGATGGGCGACCGTCCGGCGCTTCAGTCCTCCGTGGAGGCGGGCAGCTTGTCCTTGATCATGTTCATCACCGAGGAGTCGGTCAGCGTCGTGACGTCGCCCAGCTCCCGGTTCTCCGCGATGTCCCGGAGCAACCGCCGCATGATCTTCCCCGAGCGGGTCTTGGGCAGCTCCTGCACGACCATGATCTGGCGCGGCTTGGCGATCGGGCCGATGTCCTTCGCGACGTGCTGCTTGAGCGTCTTCACGAGCTCGTCGCCGGAGTCCTCGGCGCTCCCGCGCAGGATGACGAAGGCGACGATGCCCTGCCCGGTGGTCGGGTCGCTGGCGCCCACCACGGCCGCCTCGGCGACGGTCGGGTGGCTGACGAGCGAGGACTCCACCTCGGTCGTGGAGATGCGGTGGCCGGAGACGTTCATCACGTCGTCGACCCGGCCCAGCAGCCAGATGTTGCCGTCGGCGTCCTTCTTGGCCCCGTCACCGGCGAAGTAGACGGTGGGCCCGAACCGCGACCAGTACGTGTCGACGTAGCGGTCGTCGTCGCCCCAGATCGTGCGCAGCATCGACGGCCACGGCTCGGTGAGCACCAGCAGGCCGGTGGAGTCGTTCTGCAGCTCGTTGCCCTCGTCGTCGACCACCTTGGCGGAGATGCCGGGGAACGGGTGCTGGGCCGAGCCCGGCTGCAGCGAGGTGACGCCGGGCAGCGGGGTGAGCATGTGCGCCCCGGTCTCGGTCTGCCACCAGGTGTCCATGATCGGGCAGCGGCCACCGCCGATGTGCTCGTGGTACCAGAGCCACGCCTCGGGGTTGATCGGCTCGCCCACGGAGCCGAGCAGCCGCAGCGACGACAGGTCGAAGCCGGCGGGGACGTCCTCGCCCCACTTCATGAACGTGCGGATCACCGTCGGAGCGGTGTAGAGGATCGTGACCTTGTACTTCTCCATGATCTCGAACCACCGGCCGCGGTGCGGCGTCTCCGGCGTGCCCTCGTACATGATCGACGTCGCCCGGTTGGCGAGCGGCCCGTAGACGATGTAGCTGTGGCCGGTGACCCAGCCGACGTCGGCGGAGGTCCAGAAGACGTCGGTGTCCGGCTTGAGGTCGAAGGTCGCCCAGTGCGTGTACGCGACCTGCGTGAGGTAGCCGCCGCTGGTGTGCAGGATGCCCTTGGGCGTCGCCGTCGTGCCCGAGGTGTACATGATGTACAGCGGGTGCTCGGCGTCGAAGAACTCGCAGGTGTGCTCGGCCGACTGCCGCCCCACGACGTCGTGCCACCACAGGTCGCGGTCGTCCGACCAGTCGACGTCCTGCTCGGTGCGCTTGACGACGAGCACGTGGCGCACGCCGGAG
Organism: Blastococcus sp.; assembly: GCA_035629195.1. GTDB lineage: Bacteria > Actinomycetota > Actinomycetes > Mycobacteriales > Geodermatophilaceae > Blastococcus. The sequence continues at coordinate 11,897 of DASPIH010000132.1, forward strand.
GTGCTGGCCAGCGCCTCGTCGACGGAGGGCTTCAGCGCGCTGGGGGCGCCGCGGCGGTAGCCGCCGTCGGCGGTGATGACGACCTGTGCGCCGGCGTCGTTGATCCGGCTGGCGAGCGCATCGGCGGAGAAGCCGCCGAAGACGACCATGTGCACGGCCCCGATGCGCGCGCACGCGAGCATGGAGATGACCGCCTCGGGGATCATCGGCATGTAGATGGCGACGCGGTCGCCGGCCTGCACCCCCAGCTCCTGCAGCGCGTTGGCCGCCCGGCAGACCTCGTCCGTGAGCTCGGCGTAGGTGAGGGTGCGGGTGTCGCCCGGTTCGCCCTCCCAGTAGTAGGCGACCTGGTCGCCGTGACCGGCCTCCACGTGCCGGTCCAGGCAGTTGTAGGCCACGTTGAGCTTGCCGCCCACGAACCACTTGGCGAACGGCGGGTTGGACCAGTCCAGGGCGGTGTCCCACTCCTGTTCCCAGGTGAGCCGGCGGGCGGCTGACTCCCAGAAGGCGATGCGATCTCGGGCGGCCTCGTCGTAGACCTCCGGCCCGACGTTGGCCTCCGCGGCCAGTCGCTCCGGCGGGGCAAACGTCCGGCCGGCGGTCGTCGGGCTCGCCTCGCTCATGGCTGTACCTCCAAGGTGCGGCGCCGCGGCTGACCGGCGGCGCGAGTGATCCCTGCCACACCGTAGGCCGGAGTGCCGGGCACTGTCTCCCCCTACCCGTGGCGGTCCGGGGTACTCGCCCGCCACCGGGAACGCCAGGGAGACTGGGGGCCGTGGAGGGCACCGGATCGGCGGCGGTGGCGGCGCGCGTACCAGGCGCTGCGGCCCTGGGGCTGGTGCTGCCACCGGGGGCCACCCGCGTACCGGCCGAGCGGCTCGCGGACCCCGCGTGGACCGCCGACGTCCTCACCGCACGCGCGGCGTGGTCGAGGACGGACGACCGGAGGGTTCTCGCGACGGTCTGGTGGTACTCCGCCTCGGCGGTCCTGGTCACCCCGCCGCTGGCGGGCCTGGTGACCGGCCTGCCGGTCTCGGGTCGGCTGGCCGACGCCACCCTGGCGCTGCTCGCGGGGGACCGCCCGGTGGCGGCGGAGTGCCGGGCGGGATCGGGTGGGGTGGCAGAGGAGCTGCGCGACTCGCTGGCGGCCGTGGTCGCCGCCGTCGCGCAGGCGGGGCGGATGCGCGAGCGGCCGCTCTGGGCGATCGCCACCGACTCGATCGCCAACCGGCTGATCGCCCTCGGCGGGGCAGTGGGCGACATGGCCGGCGTGACGGCGCTGGCCGGACCGCTCGCCGCGGCGATCGGTGCACCGCTGCCGGAACCGCGTTATGACGACGTCGGGAGCAGTCGGTTCACCCGGCGGGCGTCGTGCTGCCTGCTCTACCGCGTGCCCGGTGAGCCCGTGTGCACGTCGTGCCCGCGCCGGCTGCCGGCGGAGCGCAGGATCCTCCTCGAGGCCGCCGCCGGCCTCTGGTGACCGGGGGCCCGCTCGCACGCTGCCGTGCGCGGGGCGATGATCGACCGAGTCCGCGACGACAGGGCGCGACGACTGGGGAGGTCCGCCATGCCCGTCATGCCTGCCGCGTTCTTCGGCCACGGCAATCCGATGAACGCGCTGGAGAAGAACCGCTACACCGAGGCCTGGCAGGCCTTCGGTCGCTCGGTGCCGCGACCGCGGGCCATCCTCGTCGTCTCGGCGCACTGGTACGTGCATGCCACGGCGCTCACCGCCATGCCGCGCCCCCGCACCATCCACGACTTCTACGGGTTCCCCCGCGAGCTGTTCGACGTCCGGTACGAGCCCCCCGGACTGCCGGAGCTCTACGACGAGATCGCCGACATCGTCCGCCCGACGTGGGTGGGGGCCGACCACGACAGCTGGGGGATCGACCACGGCACCTGGTCGGTCCTGATGCACGCGTTCCCGGACGCCGACATCCCGGTGGTGCAGCTGTCGATCAACGCGCTCAAGTCCTTCGACTACCACCTGCAGCTCGGCGCTGCCCTGGCGCCGCTGCGCGAGGACGGCGTGCTCGTGATCGGCAGCGGCAACGTGGTGCACAACCTCGGCGGGGTCAGCCGGGCCCTGCCCGACGCCGGCTTCGACTGGGCGCAGCGGTTCGACGAGGCGGCCAAGGAGCACATGCTCACCGGCCCGGGCGAGGTGGGCCGCCTCGACGGGCACCGTGACTTCGACCTCGCCGTCCCGACCCCCGACCACTTCCTGCCGCTGCTGTACCTGGCCGGCATGGCCGGGGCGACCGGCACCACCGCGGACGTGCTGGTCGACGGCTACGCCTACGGCTCCATGTCGATGACGGCGTACACCGTCGGCATGGACGCGCCGGACCCCACGGGCAGCGGCGTCGCCGCGGCGTTGCCGGAGGGCCCACCGCCGGACGGCGCCAACATCTGAAAGGACCGCCCTTCCCCCCACGCCTCGCTGCGCCCGGCGCGGGACCCTGCAGAGCGGCCGTTCCAGGCTCGCGGTGGACACCGAGCCGGCCGTGGGACGATCCGGCATGGCCCGGACGCGCACCACGCTCCTCGGCGCGGCCCGCTGGCTGGCGGTCGTCGTCCCGGTCGCGGACCTCGGTCTGGTGGTGTCCGGAGTGCTCGACGCCCGGACCGGGCTGATCGTCGCGCTCGTGCTCGAGCTTGCGCTCGTGGGCGTCGTGCTGGTCGAGATCCGGTTGTTCGGCGCTGCCTACCGCCGTGGTCGCGCCGGCGGCCGGACACGGAGCGGAGCCGTCGTCCTGGGCATGGAGGCGGCCTGGCCGCCGATCGTGGTCAGGGGCGTGCGGGCGGAGCTGGGCCTCCTCCGGGCGGTGTGGTGGGGCGCCCGGGGCCGCCGGGCGGTGCCACCGGGAGCAGTGGAGCTGGCCTGTGCCGAGCGGTTCACGGTCCTGATGTGGGCGGTCGGCTGCCTCGGCGCCCTCGAGGTGGGCGTGGTCCACGTGCTGACCGCGCGGTGGCCGGTGCTGCAGTGGTCGCTGTTCGCGCTGGGCGTGTACGCCGTGGTGTGGGTGCTGGGCTTCGGGCTGTCGCTGCGCCAGCACCCGCACCTGCTGCACGACGGCGAGCTGGTGCTGCGCTTCGGCCACTTCCGCTCGATCCGGGTTCCGCTCGACCGGCTGCAGGCGCCGCGCGCCAGGACGGCATCAGGGCACCGGCGCACCGTGGTCCTGGAGGACGGCCGGCTGGCCGTGTCGGTCATGGGCGACACCAACATCGAGCTGCGTTTCGAGCCCCCCGTCCAGGTGGAGGTCGCCGGGCACCCGGAGCAGGTGTCGCGGATCGCGTTCTACGCCGACGACGTCCGCTCGGCGGTGCGGTTGCTGCGGAACGGGCCGGTCAGCGCGGGTCGCTGAGGTGCACGACCTCGCCGACGACCCAGACCGCGGGTGGGCGGACGTCGGTGTCGGCGAGGGTGCGGGGCAGGTCGGCCAGGGTGGTCCGCAGGGTGCGCTGGGTGGCGGTGGTGCCGTCGCTGACGATGGCGACCGGTGTGCCCGGGGAGCGGCCGTGGGCGATGAGTGCGGCGGCGATGGCGGGAGCGGTGTCCACGCCCATGAGGACGACGACGGTGCCCCGTAATCGGCCGAGGGCGGGCCAGTCGACCAGGGAGGAGGGGTGGCCGGGGGGCAGGTGACCGGAGACGACGACGAACTCGTGGGTGAGGCCGCGGTGGGTGACGGGGATGCCGGCCAGGGCGGGGACGGCGATGGCGCTGGTGATGCCGGGAACGACCTCGACGGGGATGCCGGCGGCGGTGCAGGCCTGGAGCTCTTCCATGCCGCGGCCGAAGACGAAGGGGTCCCCGCCCTTGAGGCGGACGACGCGGCGGCCGGCGCGGGCGTGGGTGATGAGCAGGTCGTTGATCTGCTCCTGGGCCATGGAGCGGCCGCGGGGGAGCTTGGCGGCGTCGATGACCTCGACGTCGGAGGGAAGGCTGGCCAGCAGGGACTGCGGGCCGAGGTGGTCGGCGACGACGACGTCGGCGGAGGCGAGTGCCTGGCGGCCGCGGACGGTGATCAGGTCGGGATCGCCGGGGCCGCCACCGACGAGCACCACGCTCCCACCGGACGACGACGACGGCCGTGCGGCGCGGTCGCGGATCGAGCCGTCGGTCAGGCCGGCGACGACGGCGTCCCGCACGCCGATCGCGCGCTGCGGATCGCCCCCGCCGTGCACGCCGACGACGAGGTCGCCCTGCCGCCCGACGGCCGGCGTCCACACGCTGGACGCGGCACGGTCGTCGGCGCGGGCGCAGAAGATCCGGTTGTCCTCCGCCTCCCGGGCCACGGCCGCGTTGACCGCGGGGTCGTCGGTGGCGGCCACCGCGTACCAGGCGCCGTCGAGGTCGCCCGGTTCGTAGCGGCGGGGCAGCCAGGTGAGCGAGCCGGGAGCCACCAGCGCCTCGAGAGCCGGGGTGACCTCCGGGCTGACGACGGTGACCCGGGCCCGGGATTCCAGCAGCCCCGCGACCCTCCGGTGGGCCACGCGGCCGCCGCCGACCACGACCACGAGGCGGTCGAGCAGGCGCAGCCCGACGGGGTAGACCGCGCCCGAACCCGGCGGCGCGGGGGTCGCGTGCACGGGCTCGCGCGGGCCGGGCGCCGCCTGGTCGGGTGGCTGCGGATCGGTGCTCAGTGGTTCTCCTCGGTGCGGCCGGGGGTGGTTCCCGGTGCGGTGCGGGGGCGTGCTGCCCCGTCCAGGATCTCAGCGAGCGCGCCGGCGAACGCGCGGGAGGTCTCCGGGTCCCGGACGGCGATCCGCAGGTGGTCGGAGGACAGGCCGGGGAACGAGCTCCCGCGGCGCACCGCCCACCCGCGGTCGCGCAGCGCCAGGCGCACGCGATCCCCGTCGGGAACGCGCAGCAGGACGAAGGAGGACCGCGGCTCGGCGACCACCTGCGCGGCGGGCGGGAGGGCGGCCAGGAGGGCCGCCCGGTGCTCCGCCAGCTCGATGGCGGCGGCATCGGCCTCGGCGCGGGCGGCCGGGCCGGTGCAGGCGCTCAGTGCCGCGAGCGCGGGGGTGGAGACCGCCCACGCCGGCTGCTGCTCGGCCATGGCGGCGATCAGGTCCGGCGGCCCGAGCGCGTATCCCACGCGCAGCCCGGCCAGGCCCCAGGTCTTGGTCAGGCTCCGGACCACCAGCAGGCCGGGCAGGTCCGCGCGCGCGGTCAGGGACTCCGGCTCGCCCGGCACCGTGTCGGCGAACGCCTCGTCGACCAGCAGCACTCGTCCGGGAGCGGTCAGCCCGGCGAGCACGCCGGCCGGGTGCAGCACCGACGTCGGGTTCGTCGGGTTCCCCACGACGAGCAGATCCGCGTCGTCCGGAACGGCCGCCGGGTCCAGCCGGTAGCCGTCCGCCGGGTCGAGCAGCAGGCGGGTGACCGGCCGGCCGGCGGCGCGCAGCGCTGCCTCGGGCTCGGTGAACGAGGGGTGGACGACGACCGCGGAGCGCGGGTCGAGCGCGCGGGCCAGCAGGACGAACGCCTCGGCCGCACCGGCGGTGAGGAGCACCTCGGCCGGGTCGCGGCCGTGCGCCGCGGCCACCGCGGCCCGGGCGGCGCGCTGGTCGGGATAGGTGGACCCCGCGTCGAGTGCCTCGTGCAGCAGTGCGCGCAACCACGGAGGCGGCGCGCCGGCGCGCACGTTGACCGCGAGGTCGACGAGGCCGGGCGCCAGTTCGGCGTCACCGTGGTGGCGCAGATCGGGGCCGGTCATCGGGTGGGGATCCTCCGGTGCGGTCGCGTGGCGCCGCGGCCATTCGACCACGACGGAGGGCCGGGAGCCCCCCGCGCGTGGCGCATCGCACACCGGCAGAGTGGTCGCGGGCGGCGACGGTGCGGAGCGGGGGATCGATGGGAGGCAGGCGGGGCGCGCTGCTGCTCGACGCCGCCGTCGTCGTCGCGGCGGGCATCGGCCTCAGCGCGCTGGTGGCGCTGGCCGGTCTGCCGTCGCCGGCCCTGTTCGGTGGGCTGCTGGCCGGCCTGGTGCGCGCACTCGCGGGCCGCACCGTGCCCAAGGTGCCGGAGGTCGCGAACACGGCCGGTCAGGCCGTCGTCGGGGTGGCCATGGGAGCGCTGGTCGACCTCGAGACGTTGCGCGCGGTGGCGGCGAACTGGCTGCCCGTCCTGCTGGTGGTCGTCGGGACGCTGGCGTTGAGCCTCGTCGCCGGGGCGGCGTTCCGCCTGCATCCCGACATCAGCCCGGTCACGGGCGCGTTCTCGATGATCGCCGGCGGCGCCAGCGGGGTCGTGGCCATGGCGCGCGACCTGGGCGCCGACGAGCGCATGGTGGCGGTGCTCCAGTACCTGCGGGTGCTGCTCATCGTGCTGCTGATGCCGGTGGCGGCCACGACCGTCTACGGCGCCACGGCGGGGGGCGGGCCGGCCGAGGCCGCGGGGCCCGGAGGACCGGGCTGGCCCGCGGGCCTCGCGTTCACCGTGGCCTGCTCGGTCGTGGGGGTCCTCGGAGGGCGTCTGGTGCGGCTTCCGGTGGCGGCCCTGCTCGGCCCGCTGAGCGTGGCCGCGGTGGCCGACCTGACCGGCCTGTCCCGGGGCGCCGAGGTGCCCGGGCTGGTGGAGAACGCCGCCTTCCTGGTGATCGGCCTCCAGGTCGGCCTCAGCTTCACCCGCAGCAGCCTGCGCGTCATCGGGCGCGCACTGCCCGTGGCGCTGGCCCTCATGGGAGCGCTGGTGCTGGGCTGCGCCGGCCTCGGCGCCCTGCTCGCCGTCGCCACCGGCGCGAGCGCGCTCGACGGCTACCTCGCCACGACGCCCGGCGGGCTCTATGCGGTGCTGGCCACGGCCCGCGACGCCGGTGCCGACACCACGTTCGTGCTCGCGGTCCAGGTGCTGCGGCTGTTCGTGATGCTCTTCAGCGCTCCTCTGGTGGCCCGATGGCTGCTGCGCGGGTCCTCGGGGAGCGCGAGCGGCTGACGATCGGCCCGTCCCGGCCTACTCTCGTTGGTCGGCCCACGAGGGAGGAGATCGCGCTGTCCGAGGAGAACGCAGCCGTTGCGGACGACGGCGGCGAGGACGCGGTGCTGCTGTTCGTCGGCGGGCCCCTCGACGGGAGGGTGCAGATCCGGGAGGCGCGGCACGGCGATCCGCTGCCCACGGTGACGCACGTGCACCTGCACGGTGGGCCCAAGGTGGTCCACCGCTATGACCTGGAGCCGCTCACCGAAGGCGTGGGCGTCTACAACCTGCGGCCGCCCGTGCGGCGGCCGGCGCGTGACGAGTCGGTCGCCGACTGACCCGCCGGGGTCACCAGCCCTGCACGCGGCGGGCCTCGCCGACGACCCGCTCGAACCGGGCCCGGTCCAGCGCCGCCCCCTCCCGCCGCACCGACTCCGGATCGAGCACCAGCAGCCGGTCCAGCCGCACCTCGCTGGGGCGCCCGCGGGTGTCCCAGGCGCCGCTGCCCACGTCGGTCCAGATCCGCCCGTGCCGCGCCTCGTCGGCGGCGTCGCGGTCGTGGTCCTGGCTGCTGAGCATCAGGCCCAGGAGCTGCCCGCCGCGGCGTCCGATCACGAGGACCGGACGGTCCTTGCCGCGTCCGTCGCCCTCGTCGTAGGGCACCCAGGCCCAGACGACCTCGCCGGGGTCCGGGTTCCCGTCCTCGTGCGGCCGGTAGGCGACGTCCGGCGACGATCCCGGCGCGGATCCCGGCGCGGACGTCCGCCGGCGCTCCGGACGGCGCTTCGGAAGGGCCGCGCGCCGCCGGCCGGCCGGGGGCTGGAGAAGGAGGTCGAGCAGCCGCCCGGCGAGGCGCGCAGCGGTCTGCCCGAGCGGTCGAGGAGCTGCCATGACGTGCACGGTACGGAGCCTCGCCCCCGGCGTCCTGGGACACGAAACCATCACCGGCAGTCTCAAATAACTCATCAGCACCAATCGGTCACGCTCGAGATTGCAGCGGTCGATAGAGGGGCACGATGAGCGCTCGGGGGTGCGGAGCGCCCTCCGGAGAAGGGGGTCTCCATGACGTCGGCCGAGCCGGTCCGCCCCGCTGTTCCGCGGGCA
>DASPIH010000133.1:0-14764 GCA_035629195.1 Blastococcus sp.
CTCCGTCCACCGTTGCCGAAGGACCTGATCGGCTCCCGGGTGGCCATCGAGGACCGGCTGCCGGTGATCCGGCTGCACGACCCGCGGCACACCCACGCCACCCTGCTGCTGGCCGACGGCGTGCCGGTCAAGGTCGTCTCCGAGCGCCTCGGCCACGCCAGCGCCACCATCACGCTCACCGTCTACCAGCACGTCCACCCCGGTATGGGTCGCGAGGCGGCCGACCGCTTCGCGGCGCTGCTCGAGGGCTGATCCGGTGCGCGGAGTGTCACGCGGGTACCACGAGGCCCTCGGAGGCCCCTACAGCAAGACACCCCGGGCTCCTGAGCTGCAGGAACACCGGGGTGAGGTGGTGTCCGAGGGGGGACTTGAACCCCCACGCCCGATAAAGGGCACTAGCACCTCAAGCTAGCGCGTCTGCCATTCCGCCACCCGGACAGGTGAGCCGCTCTCGCGAGCGTCGGGGGCCAGCATAACCGAGCCTCAGCCGGGGTCTGCAGACCCCCGGTGGCACGATCGTCGGCATGTCCGAGACCTCTCCCGCCCCCCTCGCCCGAGCCCAGGACGAGGTCGCGGAGCTGCTGTCCGACCTCATCCGCATCGACACGACCAACACCGGGGACACCGCCACCGGCAAGGGTGAACGCCAGGCCGCGGAGTGGGTCGCCGGCAAGCTCGGCGAGGTCGGAATCCCATCGGTCGTCCACGAGTCGGAGCGGGGGAGGGCTAGCCTGGTCGCTCGCATCCCGGGCGCGGACCGCAGCCGCCCGGCGCTGCTGGTCCACGGGCACCTGGACGTCGTCCCCGCTGACCCGGCCGAGTGGAGCGTGCACCCCTTCTCCGGCGAGGAGCGCGACGGCTACATCTGGGGCCGCGGCGCGGTGGACATGAAGGACATGGACGCCATGGTCCTGGCCCTCGTGCGTGACTGGGCCCGCACCGGCGTCCAGCCACCGCGGGACATCGTGCTGGCCTTTCTCGCCGACGAGGAGGCCGGCGGCAGGCTGGGCGCCCACTACATGGTCGACGAGCACCCCGACCTGTTCGAGGGCTGCACCGAGGCGATCAGCGAGGTCGGCGGTTTCAGCATCACCGTCCGCGACGACCTGCGCCTCTACCTGGTGCAGACCGCCGAGAAGGGCATGGCCTGGATGCGGCTGACGGTCGACGGAAAGCCCGGTCACGGCTCGTTCGTGCACGACGACAACGCCGTCACCCGGCTCTGCGAGGCCGTCGCCCGGATCGGCAACCACCGCTTTCCGCTCACGCTCACCCCGCCGATGCGCCAGTTCCTGGCCGCCGTCGAGGACGCCTACGGCATCGAGATGGACCCGGCCGAGCCCGAGCTCGCGCTGGCCCGGCTCGGCAGCCTCAGCCGGATGATCGGTGCGGCGCTGCGCAACACCGCCAACCCCACGATGCTCGACGCCGGGTACAAGGCCAACGTCGTCCCCGGCACCGCGAGCGCCACCGTCGACGGTCGCTTCCTCCACGGCCAGGAGGAGGAGTTCGAGCGGCAGCTCGACGCCCTGATGGGCGACGGGGTGCGGCGGGAGTGGCTGGTGCGCAACCCGGCGGTGGAGACGACGTTCGACGGCCCACTGGTCGACCAGATGGTGGCCGCCCTGAAGGCGGAGGATGACGGCGCGCGCCCGGTGCCGTTCACCATGAGCGGGGGCACCGACGCCAAGAGCTTCCAGCGCCTGGGTATGCGCTGCTTCGGCTTCTCCCCGCTGCGGCTACCGGCAGACCTCGACTTCGCCTCGCTGTTCCACGGGATCGACGAGCGCGTTCCCGTCGAGTCGCTCAGGTTCGGCATCCGGGTCCTCGACCGGTTCCTCCGCACCGCGTGATGTGATGCCGGCATGACGAGGACTGCCCCTGGCCCCGGTTCGGTCGCGCTCGTCACCGGCGGAACGGGCGGCTTCGGCCGCGCGCTCGCGGGCACCCTGCGGCAGCGTGAGGTGACCGTCGTCCTCGCCGACCTCGACAGCGGGCGCAACCGGCAGGTGGCGGCCGATCTGGGCTGCGAGTTCGCCGTCCTCGACGTCACCGACCGCGCGGCCAACGAGGCCCTGGTCGCCCGCATCGAGGCCGAGCACGGCCGGCTCGACGCCGCCTACCTCAACGCCGGCATCTCCGCCGCCGGGAGCGACGACGCCCTCGACCTCGACGAGTTCATGCGAGTGGTCGACGTCGACCTGTTCGGCGTCGTCTACGGCGTGGCCGCGGCCCGCCCGGCGATCGCGCGCGCCGGGGGAGGGGCGATCGTCGTCACCGCCTCGCTGGCCGGCCTCTCGCCGATGGCCACCGACCCCGGCTACAGCGTGGCCAAGGGCGGCGCCATCGCGTTCGTGCGGTCGATGGCGCCGCGCCTGGCTGCCGAGGGAACGGTCATCACCGCCATCTGCCCCGGCTTCGCCGACACGGCGATCATCGACCGCCTCCGCGACCGGTTCACCGCCGCCGGCTTTCCGGTGCTGAGCGCCCAGGAGGTCGCCGACGCCATGGTGATGGCGTGGGAGACGGGGGAGCCCGGGGCGGCCTACGTCGTCCAACCCGGCGTCGGCACCGTGCCCTACACGTTCAAGGGCGTGCCCAGCGCGAGGACCGGAACCGGCGAGACCGCCGTCGTCCCCGAGTCGCTGCGCCCGCCGTCGATGCGCTGACCGATCAGTCCTGGCGGCAGGCGAAGACGAACGCCGGCGGCACGTTCCACGGCGTGATGCTCCACTGCACGTGGCGGAAGCGCTTCCGGAACTCGGCGAGCATCAGCGGCGAGTACTGGATGACCACCACCTCGCCCCGGGGCTTCAGCACGCCCGGGAGGACGTCGAGGATGCGCTGCCGCAGGGCCTGGTCCAGCGACGTGTAGGGCAGTGCGGAGACGACGACGTCGGCCCGGTCGGTGCCCAGGTGCGCCTGCAGGTTCTCGGCCGAGTCGCACACGACCTGGACGCGGGGGTCGTCGAACCGCTGGGCGAGGAAGTCGGCGAGCTTCCGGTCGATCTCGACGGTGACCAGGCGCGCTCCCGGCTTCATCCGCGCCAGGATCTCCTGCGTCTGCGCGCCGGTGCCCGCGCCGAGCTCCACCACGAGCTCGGCCCCGGCCACGTCGGCCTGGTCCAGCATGGCCCGCACGGCGGTGCGGGACGTGGGCAGGACCGCGCCGACCTGGCGCGGATGGGTCAGGAACGCGCCGAGGAAGCGCGCGCGGTCGGTCAGGTGCTCGAGCATCGGATCCCCTCCGAGGCCACCGGGTCCGATGACCGTCGCTGCGCACCTTGACACGCCCCGGCCGTCGTGGCGACAGCACCACCGGGTCCGTGACCGCGGTCACGCGCGATCTGGCAGGGTCGAACCATGCGCGCATGGCGGGTGCACCAGCCCGGCGACCCCTCCGACGTCATGTCCTTCGACGAGATCGACCAGCCCACGCCCGGGGAGGGTCAGGTGCTGGTCAAGGTGCGGGCGGCCGCGCTGAACTTCCCGGACGTGCTCATGACCATGGGCACGTACCAGGAGAAGCCGCCGCTGCCCTTCACCCCCGGCGTCGAGCTGTGCGGGGAGATCGTGGGCACCGGCCAGCGGGTGATCGGCTCGCCGGCCGGCGGTCCGGGCGCCTTCGCGGAGTACGCCCTCATGGACGCCGCCGGTGCCTTTCCCGTGCCCGACGGCATGCCGGACGAGAAGGCCGGCTCGCTGTTCTTCACCTATTCCACCGGCTACGTCGGGCTGCACCGCCGCGCGCGCCTGCAGGCGGGGGAGATCCTGCTGGTCCACGCAGGCGCCGGCGGCGTCGGGTCGGCGGCCATCCAGCTCGGCAAGGCCGCGGGCGCCACCGTCATCGCCACCGCCGGCGGGGCGCGGAAGACCGAGATCTGCCGGCAGCTGGGCGCCGACCACGTCATCGACTACACGACCGAGGACTTCGTCCCGATCGTCAAGGAGGTGACCGGCGGCCACGGTGCCGACGTCGTCTACGACCCGGTCGGCGGCGACGTCTTCGACAGGTCGCGCAAGTGCATCGCGTTCGAGGGGCGGCTCGTCGTGGTCGGCTTCACCAGCGGCCGCATCCCGGAGGCGCCGGCCAACCACCTGCTGGTCAAGAACTACAGCGTCGTCGGGCTGCACTGGGGCCTGTACCGCAGGCACGACCCGTCGGTGTTCGCCGAGACCCACGACCAGCTGGTCCGGCTGGTCCGGGAGGGGTCGGTCGACCCGCTGATCGGCGAGGTGCTGCCCATGGACCAGGCGCCGCAGGCCCTGCTCAGGCTCGCCTCCCGGGAGACCGTCGGAAAGGTCGTGCTGGTCCCCTGAGCGGTACGGGGCGTTCCTCAGGGGGTGAGCATGCTCCTCCCGCCGGCACCCTCGCCGACCACTCCCTCGAGCTCGTCGACCAGTGCCGGCGCGGCCGCGCCGGCCCGGAGCCGGGCACCGAGCGCCTCGGCCCCCAGCCGGTACGAGGGGTCGCCGAGCAGCCCGCACCACGTTGTCGCCCTGGTCCCGCCCCACCGGCAGGCAGAGGGTCGGCGCGCCGGCGGCGAGCGCCTTCATGCGGCGCACGGATACCGGGGCTCGGCGGAGCCCGGATAACCTGGACGCGCTGTGACCGAGCTGCCGCTGATCGACGAGCGGGCGCACCTCCGGGCGGACTGCTCGCGGTGCGCCGGTCTCTGCTGTGTCGCCCCGGCCTTCGCCGCGTCGGCGGACTTCGCGATCGACAAGCCGGCCGGCACTCCCTGCCGCCACCTGCATGCGGACTTCCGCTGCGGCATCCACGCGTCCCTGCGTGAGCGGGGCTTTCCCGGCTGCACGGTGTTCGACTGCTTCGGCGCCGGTCAGCAGATCACCCAGAGCACGTTCGGCGGGCGGAGCTGGCGGGAGTCCCCGGAGCTGGCCCGCAGCCAGTTCGCGCTCCTGCCGGTGATGAGGCAGCTGCACGAGATGCTCTGGTACCTCACCGAGGCGCTCGGGCTCCCGGCCGCGGCACCCGCGCACGCGGAGGTCGCCGGCCGCCGCGCGCAGATCGAGGCACTGACACGCCTGCCGGCCGGCGAGCTCGCCGATCTGGACGTGGCCGCCGAACGGACGCGGGTCGGAGACCTGCTGGGCCGGGTGAGCGATCTGGCGCGGGGCGGCGGCCCCGACCGGCGCGGCGCCGACCTCATGGGCAGGGATCTCCGCCGGACGAGGCTCCGGAGCGCGAGCCTGCGCGGTGCCTACCTCATCGGCGCGGACCTGCGAGGGGCCGACCTGGGCACGGCGGACCTGCTCGGCGCCGATCTGCGCGCCGCCGACGTCCGGGGCACTGACCTCAGCCGCTGCCTGTTCCTGACCCAGCCGCAGGTGTCGGCCGCGCTCGGCGACGCGACGACCCGCATCCCGCCTTCGGTGCGCCGCCCGGCGCACTGGTAGCGCAACCGTCGTCGGCTCCGAGGAGACGGCCGCCGGGTCGGTGGCGCGGATGCCGTCTAGATGACCGGCTTGGGCAGGTAGGACAGGCGGGCGCGGCGGCGCAGGACCACCTTGCGCGTGCCGTCGGCGTGCAGCTGCAGCCGGGCCAGCTCCCAGCCGCCGACCTCCGACTGCAGGCTCAGCATGGTGGCCGCGGCGGACCGGGACGTGCCCGGCGGGATCCGCAACGGCGCGAACTCGTAGTCCCCGGGCGTGTCCATCGCCTCGATTGTGCCCGCCGTTTCCCGTTCGGTCACGGATTGGTCGCTCCGCTTTCCGGTTCTCGGTCTGCCAGGTGCCCGTCCGACCGGCAGTATTGAGCCGGCCCGACCAGCACCGCATGCCCCGGGAGGACGACGTGACCGAGTCCGGTACCTCGAGCGACGCGACCGACGCCGACCGCGCGGAGCAGCAGGCGCTCCTCGACCCGCCCGCGGTGGGAACCGCCGCCGAGGCGTCGCCGCCTGCCGGTGACGTGCCGGAGGCCGACGCGCTGGAGCAGCAGCTGGCCGCCCGGCCGGGGGAGGCCGGCAGCCCCCGCGGGCCGATCGGGGACGTCGACGCCAACGAGGCCGACGTCCTGGAGCAGGATGCCGACGTGCCCCTGGACGACGACGACGTCCCGACCTGATCCAGCCGGCTGACGACCGCCGAACGCCGCCGCCGACGGGCTCCCCGCTGAGCGCGGTCGATCGTCTCGCCACTCGGCTCACCATTCGGTTAGGCTGCCCTTACTTACTGAGGGGGGCCCATGTCGAGCCGACCGAGCCATCCGGCACCCGAGCGCCGGACGTCCGCCGACGGCCTGCGCCCCGGCGCCGCCGAGAGGGCACGCACGGTGGCCACCCGCGCCACCGCCACCGTCTGCGCCAACGGCATCGAGGGCAGCCGGGTCCTGGCGCACACCGTCACCGCGGCCGGCCAGGTACTGCTCGTCGTTCCGCGGGACGGCGAGTTCGCGGGTGCGGTCCGCCGGGCGCCCGGGGAGGACCTGTCGGCTCTCGTCCTCGTCAGCGACCACGCGCCGGTGCCGTTGCGCCGGCCGCTGCGCGCGCAGCTGTGGCTGTCCGGCTGGGCGACGCCGGTCCGCCCGGCCCACGAGCGGGCCGCGGTCGTCGCCTTCGCCGAGTCCCGGCCCGACGCCGCGCTGCTCGACGTCGGCAGCACCGCCCAGTTGCTCCGCCTCGACCTCGCCGAGGTGGTCCTGGCCGAGGGCGGCACCACCGTGGACGTCGGCATCCAGGACTTCCTGGCCGCCCGGCCGGACCCGCTGGCCGGCCGGGAGGCCGAGCACCTGCGCCACCTCGCCGCGGGCCACGCCGAGGTGCTCGACCTGCTCGCCGCGCGGCTCCCGCCGGGCACGGTCGGCCCGCACGACCTCGTGCGGCCCCTGGGACTGGACCGTTTCGGTTTCCGCCTGCGGATCGAGCGGCCGCTGGGCCACGTCGACGTACGGGTGCCCTTCGCCCGGCCGATCACCTGTGCCGGGCAGCTGGGCACGGCCGTCGGCCAGGTGCTCTGCGCCGGGCGGGCCGCCCGGCGCCGCTCCCTGCGGATCCGGACCTAGTCGGCGATCTCCCGCAGCAGCTCGGCCAGCCGGGTGCGCCGCGGGCGCACGTCGACGTCGCGCACCGCCCGGGCGAGGGCTGCGCCGCTGGCGTGCACGATCGACAGGTGCTTCTGCGCTCGGGTCAGGGCGGTGTAGACCAGCGGCCGCGACAGCATCCCGCCGGCCTCGGGCGGCAGCACGACGACGACGCCGGGCCACTCCGAGCCCTGCGCCCGGTGCACGGTGATCGCCCAGCCGTGCCGGAGGTCGAACAGCGCCTGCCCGCTGACCGTGACCGGTCCCGAGGCGAAGGCCACGTCCATCGACCCCTCGCCGGTCCTGGTGACCACGCCGACCTCGCCGTTGGCGAAGCCCGTGGGCTCGAGGTCGAGGTGGTTGGCGGTGGCGACCACGCGGTCGCCGGGATCGAAGCCGAAGACCGCTCCCTCGCCGGGGTTCAGCTGCGCCTTGAGCGCCTTGTTGAGCTCGATGGTCCCCGCCGGCCCGCGGTGGACGGGGGTGACCACCTGCACCGCGCCGGGCTCGATGCCCAGGGCCCGGGGAATGGAGTCGGTGACCAGCTGGACCACCCGGCGGGCGGCCTCGCCGCTGCCCGAGGCGGGCACGACGACGACCTCGCGGTCGGGCGAGTCCACCGGCGGCAGCTCGCCGCTGCGCACGGCCGAGGCCAGCCGGGCGATCGCGCCCCCCTCGGCCTGGCGGTACAGCGTGGTCAGCTCGGTCACCGGCACGGCACCGGAGTCGATGAGGTCGCCCAGGACGTGCCCGGGCCCGATCGAGGGCAGCTGGGCCGGATCACCGACGAGCAGCAGGTGCGTGCCGTCGGGGCAGGCCTCCAGGAGCGCTGCGGTCAGCTCGACGTCGAGCATCGACGCCTCGTCGACCACCACCACGTCGGCGTCCAGCGGCCACTCCTCGGTGCGGGTGAAGCCCCCGGAGGCCCCCTGCGCGCCGAGCAGGCGGTGCACCGTCACCGCGGGGTGGTCGGTCAGCTCCTCCAGCCGCTTGGCCGCACGCCCGGTGGGGGCGGCCAGCGCCACATCGGTGCCCTTGGAGCGCAGCAGCGCGACGACGGCCGCCACGGTGCGGCTCTTGCCGGTGCCCGGTCCGCCGGTGAGCAGGCTGACGCCGGCGACGAGCACCTGGGCGACCGCCTGCTTCTGCGCCTCGTCCAGCCCCTTCGCCACCGAGCGCACCGAGGCCGGGTCGGCGATGCGCTCGGCCGACGCGGCGAGCCGGGCCACGTTCTCCGCCACGGCCTCCTCCGCCATCCCGAAGCGGGCCAGCGAGAGCTTCCGTACGGTCTCGGCCGGCTCCGCGGTCTCGTCGTCCTCGGCCATCGGCGGCTCGTGCTCCAGCACCTCGCCGGAGTCGACCGCGGCCACGACCGCCGCCACCGGATCGGCGATCCCCTCGGCCTGCAGGGCCGAGACCACCAGGTCGAGCGGCAGGACGGTGTGCCCGTCGCGGGTCGCGGTGCGCAGCGTCAGCCCGACGATGGCCCGGCCGCGGCGGGTGTCCTGCCGGTCGGCGCCCGCGAGCACGCCGATCGCCAACCGGTCGGCGTCGGCGAGCCCCACGCCCGGCAGGGCCAGCAGCGACCACGGGTCGTCGCGCAGCCGCCGTGCGGCGTCGGGACCGAGGCCGTCGGCCACGCCGGCGGCGAGCTTGGCGGGCAGGCCCGCGCCCACCAGCATCTCCACGACCTCGTAGGTGGGCGCCGCTGCGAGGAAGCTCGAGAACAGCCGTTCGGCCCGCTGCCGGCCCACCCGCGGCAGCTTCATCAGCCGGTCGGCGGTGACGTCGTCGGGCACGGTGATGCCCGCGGCCGGGAGATCCGCCGCGGTGCGCTTGCCGAGCCCGGGCCACAGCCCGGCGGTGCAGAACGCGGCGAAGACCAGGTCCGGGCCGGGAGTGGTCGTCATCGGTCCGACCGGCGTTCGGGATAGCTGAACGGCGGGGCCGACACGTCCTCCAGGGCGGTACGGATGGCCGCCGGCAGCCGGACACCATCGGCGTCCAGCGAGGCCTGCAGCTGCTGCGCGGTGCGGGCGCCCACCACCGGGGCGACGACGCCCGGCCGGTCGCGCACCCAGGCCAGCGCCACGGCCAGCGGTGTGGTGCCCAGCCCCTCGGCCGCGGTGACCACGGCCTCGACGATGCGGTCGGACGTCGCCGAGCGCAGCCCGTCGAGGAAGCCCCGCCACTGGGGTGACGCGCCCCGGGACTCCGGTGGCGTGCTCTGCCGGTACTTGCCGGTGAGGATGCCGCGGCCCAGCGGTGACCAGGCCAGCACGCCGAGGCCGAGCGCCTCGGCAGCCGGGACGACCTCGCGTTCCACGCCCCGCTGCAGCAGGGAGTACTCCACCTGCGTGCTCACCAGCGGGGTGCGCCCGGGCCATGCCTTCTGCCAGGTCGCGGCCTGGGCGGTCTGCCAGCCGGTGAAGTTGCTCACGCCGATGTAGCGGGCCCGGCCCGAGGAAACGGCCAGGTCGCACGCGGCGAGGGTCTCCTCGACCGGCGTCGTGTCGTCCCAGGCGTGCACCTGCCACAGGTCGATGTGGTCCAGGCCCAGCCGCTCGAGGGAGGCGTCGAGGGCGGTGAGCAGGTGGCCGCGCGAGGCGCCGCGACCCATCGGCCCGGGGCCGGTTCGACCGGCCGCCGTGGTGGACACGATCACGTCCGACCGCGGGACGACGTCGGCCAGCAGGTGGCCCAGCACCCGCTCGCTCTCGCCGTCGCGGTAGACGTCGGAGGTGTCGACGAGCGTGCCGCCGGCATCGACGAAGGCCGTCAGCTGCATGGCGGCCTCGTCCTCGTCGGTGTCACCACCCCACGTCATCGTGCCCAGCGCGAGCCGCGACACGACCAGTCCGCTGCGCCCCAACGCCCGTTGCTCCACGACCGGCCAACCTACCGGCGCCGGCCGACGCGCACGCGGGAGCGCCGGAGCCTCGGAGCGCCGGACCCTCGGAGTTCCAAGACCCCGGAGCGCCGGAGCCTCGGGGCGTCGCGACGCGGGTGTCCGGGAGCCGCCTAAGGTCAGCGGACGTGCCAGCGCCCTTCCTCCGCCGTCCGACCGCTCGCCGCACCGGAGGGTGCTGACGTGGGCTGGATCGAAGCCGTCGTCCTCGGGATCGTGCAGGGGCTGACCGAGTTCCTGCCGATCTCCTCCAGTGCCCACCTGCGGGTGGTGGGGGAGGCGTTCGGCTGGGACGACCCCGGCGCGGCCTTCACCGCCATCACCCAGATCGGCACCGAGGCCGCGGTGCTGCTCTACTTCCGCCGCGACATCGGCCGGATCATCGGGGCCTGGCTCGCCTCGCTCGGCGGTCGGCGCAAGGGCGACCCCGACGCCCGCATGGGGTGGCTGATCATCGCCGGGAGCCTGCCCATCGGCATCCTCGGCCTGCTGTTCCAGGACGACATCGAGACGACGTTCCGCGACCTGCGCATCGTGGCCACCGCGCTGATCGTCTTCTCCCTGATCCTCTTCTGGGCCGACCGCGTGGGCACCAAGCGCCGCGAGCTCGACCAGCTCACCGTCCCGCACGGCATCGGCTTCGGGTTCGCCCAGGCCATGGCGCTCATCCCGGGCGTCTCCCGGTCGGGCGGAACCATCACCGCCGGGCTGTTCCTCGGTTACTCCCGGGCCGCCGCTGCCCGGTACTCCTTCCTGCTCGCCGTCCCCGCCGTCCTCGCCTCGGGGTTCTTCCAGGTGTACGAGGAGCTCACCGGGGACGTCGCAGGCGTGGGCGTGTCGTGGGGGCCGACCCTCCTGGCCACCGTGCTCGCCTTCGGCGTCGGGCTCACCGTCATCGCGTGGCTGCTGCGCTACCTGGACCGCGGCAGCTTCACGCCGTTCGTGGTGTACCGGATCCTGCTCGGACTGCTGATCCTGGGCCTGGTGCTCGGCGGCGTGCTCGATCCGGCCGCCGGTGCCTGAGGCGGGCAGGTGGCACGGGGGGCTCCGGCTCACCGGAACGGACGCCACCGGGCCAGACTTGCTGCTGTGCGCCGTCCTCCCGTGATCCCGACGCCGGCCCGTAGCGACCTCGTCGGTGCCCCAGTCCCCAGCGAGTGGAACCGGGGCCCGCGGTGACACGCGAGGAGCCGCGCCGGCTTCCCGCGCGTCTGGATCCGCGCGCGGGACGAGCGGCGCCCCGGAGAGCCGCGGAGCACGACCGACGCGCCGGGGGGACGAGCCGGGCTGCCCTGGCGGCGCGGATGATCGCCGCGGTGCTCAGCGGGCTCGTGCTGGCCGGGAGCGGCTGGGGCTACTACCTGGTCCAGGTCGCCGAGGCCAGCGTCAGCCGCACCGACGCCATCCCCGAGAACGGCAACTCCGACGACAACGCTGCCGCCGGTGAGGCGGTGAACCTGCTGCTGGTCGGGATGGACGCCCGCACCGGGCTCACCCCGGAGCAGCAGGCGGAGTTCAGCACGGGGGACCCCGAAGGCGTGCGGAACACCGACTCCATGATGCTGGTGCACCTCCCGGCCGACGGGTCGGCGGCCTCGTTCGTCTCCTTGCCCCGCGACACCTACGTCTCCATCCCCGGGCACGGCGAGGGCAGGCTGAACTCCGCCTACGCCCGGGGCTACAGCGACGCGGACGGCAGCGACGCGGACCGCGACGCCGCGGGCGCCCAGTTGCTGGTCCAGACCGTCAGCCGGCTGTCGGGCCTGCGCATCGACCACTACGCCGGGGTCGACCTGCTGGGGTTCATCAACCTCAGCACCATCGTCGGCGGCGTGGAGGTCAACCTGTGCCAGGCCACGAGCGACTCCTTCTCCGGCGCCGACTTCCCCGCCGGCGTCCAGACGATCAGCGGCGCCGACGCGCTGAAGTTCGTCCGGCAGCGGCACGGGCTGCCGCGGTTCGACCTCGACCGGGTCGTCCGACAGCAGGTCTACATCGCCGGCATGCTGCGCAACGTCGTCTCCACGAACCTGCTGCTCGACCTCGGCAAGCAGAAGGACGTCGTCGAGCAGGTCGGCCGCAGCGTCACCCTCGACGAGGACCTGGACCTGTTCGACCTCGCCGCGCAGATGCAGGGCGTGCAGCTGGGCGACATCACCTTCCAGACCATCCCCGGGCTCACGCCCGCCAGGATCGACGGCGCCGACGTGCTCGAGCCGCCGGGCCGGGAGGAGCTGCGCGCCTTCTTCGGTTCGCTGACCGCCCGGCAGGAGGCCGGATCACCGTCCGCCGCGCCGACCACCCCGCCGACCGACGCGCCCTCCTCCGTCTCGCCGGACGACGTGACGGTGAGCGTCCTCAACGGCTCGGGCGCCTCGGGAGCGGCCGCGAAGGCGGCGACCGCACTCGAGAGCGACGGCTTCCTGGCCAGCAGCGGCGGGAACGCCGACCCGACCGACACCACGACGGTCCGCCACTCCACCGGGGACGACGCCGCGGCAGCGCTGGTCGCGGCTCAGGTGCCCGGCGCGGCGGTCGCCGTCGACGACGACCTGCCGTCGGGCAGCGTGCAGCTGGTCATCGGCACCGACTACAACGGGATCGGCCAGGCGGTGACCACGCAGGCGCCTGCGGCTGCCGACGGCGGTGCCGCCGAGGATGCGCGCACGGCGACCGACCCCACCTGCATCTACTAGGCGTCCGCCCCGGGCGCGACCGGCGCCCAGGGGCGCGCGGCCTACAGTCGCGCCCGTGACCACGGTGATCCTGCTCAGGCACGGGCGGACGACGGCGAACACCGGCGGCGTCCTCGCCGGCTGGACGCCGGGTGTCCAGCTCGACGAGACCGGACAGGCGCAGGTGCGCGCGGTGGGGGAACGGCTCGCGAAGGTTCCGCTGGCCGCCGTCGTCAGCAGCCCGCTGGAGCGGTGCCAGGAGACCGCCGGCGCCGTGCTCGCCGGCCGGGAGCTGGAGCTGTCGACCGACGACCGGCTCGGCGAGGCCCGCTACGGGGACTGGACCGGCCGCCCGATCAAGGAGCTGGTCAAGGAACCCCTGTGGAAGGTCGTCCAGCAGCACCCGTCGGCCGCCGTGTTCCCCGGTGCGCAGGGGGAGGGGCTGGCCCAGACGCAGGCGCGCGCCGTGGCCGCCGTCCGCGAGTGGAACGCCCGTCTCGGCCCGGACGCCGTCTGGCTGGCCTGCAGCCACGGTGACGTGATCAAGGCGGTCCTCGCCGACGCGCTCGGGCTGCACCTCGACCAGTTCCAGCGCATCGTCGTCGATCCCGCGTCGATCTCGGTGGTCACCTACACCGAGACCCGGCCGTTCGTCGCCCGCGTCAACGACAGCGGCGGCGACGTCTCCGCGCTGATCCCGCCGCCCCGCAAGGGACGCCGTCGCAAGGCGTCGTCCGACGCCGTCGTGGGTGGCGGCGCGGGCGCCCCTGCCTGACCGGCCGGGTCGTCCCGGCGTGGCCCGGGAGGCCCCGCGTAACCTGGACCCGTGCCCCGTCAGGTCCATCTCTTCGATCGCCCCACCCGGTTCGTCGCGGGGACGGTGGGCCAGCCAGGAGACCGGACCTTCTACCTGCAGGCCACCGACGACACCGGCCGCACGGTGAGCGTGGCGCTGGAGAAGGCGCAGGTGCAGGTGCTCGCCGACCGGATGAACGACCTGCTCGACGAGGTCGGCGGGCGGGCCGGCAGCGACATCCCCCCGGAGGCCGACGTCGACGACCTGGAGCCGCTCACCGCGCCGGTCGACGAGGAGTTCCGGGTCGCCGCCATGGGCCTGGCCTGGGACGGCACCGCCGAGGCCGTCGTCGTCGAGGCGGTCGCCGCCGGCGAGGAGCCGATCGAGGAGGACGCGATCCTCTCCGACAGCGACGAGGGGCCCGACGCGCTGCGGGTCACCATCACGCCGATGGCCGCGCGGGCCTTCATCGCCCGTGCCCGTCGCGTGATCGCCGCCGGCCGGCCGGCGTGCCCCCTGTGCTCGCTGCCCCTCGACCCGGTGGGCCACGTCTGCCCGCGGCAGAACGGCTACCGCCGCTGAGCGGCGGCCTCCGATGAGCGAGCTGCCCACCGAGCCCGACGTCCGCCCGCCCGCCGACAACACCGAGGCCCACGCGCTGCTGACCGACGGCGTGATCGATCTCGAGGGGCGGATGCTCGACGCCTCGAACGTGACGCTGATCGGCGCCATCCGCACCGGCTCCCTGGCCGCGGAGTGCGTCTACAAGCCGGTGGCCGGCGAGCGGCCGCTGTGGGACTTCCCGGACGGCACGCTCGCCGGCCGGGAGATCTCCGCGTTCCTGGTCTCCGAGGCGACCGGCTGGGACGTCGTGCCCCCGACCGTGCTGCGCGAGGGACCCTTCGGCCCGGGCATGGTGCAGCTCTGGGTGGACGGCGACCCCCACGTGGACCTCGCCGCGTTCGTGCGGCGCGACGACCCGGGGCTGCGGCGCATGGCGGTCTTCGACGCGGTGGTGAACAACGCCGACCGCAAGGGCGGGCACATCATCCCCGTGCCCGGCGGCCACGTGTACGGCATCGACCACGGCATCTGCTTCTCCGTCGACCCCAAGCTCCGCACCCTGCTGTGGCGATGGGCGGGCAAGCCGTTGACCGTCGAGGCGCTGGAGATGCTGGAGCGGCTCGCCCACGAGCTGCGGGCGGACCTGGGGGAGCAGCTCCACGAGCACCTGACCCGGACGGAGGTCCGGCGCACCCAGCGGCGGGTGGCCGAACTGCTGCGCACCGGCCTGCACCCCGAGCCCAGCGGCGAGTGGCCCGCCCTTCCCTGGCCGCCGTTCT
>DASPIH010000134.1:0-6545 GCA_035629195.1 Blastococcus sp.
TCGCCGTCGTGGTGGTCGGCGCCAACGACCTCGCCCGCTTCGTGCCCGCCGAGCAGGCCACCGGAGCGCTGGCCGGTGCCGTGACCGCGCTGCGGGCTGCCGGCAGCGACGTCGTCGTGGTGCCGGCCCCCGACATGTCGATGGTGCCGTTCGTGCCGCCGGCGCTGCGGCCGCTCGTGCGCGGGGCGTGCGCGGTGCTGCAGCAGCGCCAGGCGCAGGTCGCCGAGGCCGCCGGCGCGACGGTCGCGCCGGTCGCCAGCGAGGTCGCCCGCGCGTTCGGAGCCGATCCGGCGCTGTTCTCCGGCGATCGCTTCCACCCGTCGTCGGCCGGCTACGCCCGCATCGCCGAGCTGCTCGCGCCCGCCGTGCTGGCCGCGGCCCACGCGCGGCGGGACGACGCCGCGGCCTGACAACCCCATGTCAAGCCGCGGCTTGCTCCTGAAGTCTGAGCAGGCCGCGGTGTTGGGTTGGGTCGTAGGCGGTGTGTTGGGTCCAGCAGCGCCAGAGGACGCGGATCCAGGCGCGCGCGAGGATGCGAACGGCGTGTGGATGGCGGGCGCCGCGAGCGCGGGCTCGGTCGTAGATGTCCTTGGCCCAGGGGCTGGCTTGGCGGCTGTCGGCGGCGAAGTCGGTGAGGGCTTCGCGCAGGCGTTTGTCGCAGGCGTGGCGGAAGACGACGGCGTGGCTGCGGCCGGAGGCGCGGGTCGATGGTGAGACCCCGGCAGCGGCGGCGAGAGCCTCCTCGGTGGGGAAGCGGCCGCGGCAGTCGCCGATCTCCGCCAGCAGCAGCGCGGCGCGAACCGTGCCGGCCCGGGGCAGACTGCGGAAGATGTGCGCGTCGGCGTGCAGCTCAAGGGCTTCGGCGATCCGGTCGTCGAGGACGTCGATCCGTTCGCGTAGTGCCCGCAGCAGGAGCACGAGTTGCTCGGTGACGACCTCGGCGGCCTCGGCAGCCGGGCCGTCCAGCCCGACGGCGGCCTGCCGCAGATGGGTCATCAACTCCGCTGGGGTCTGGCGGCCGCAGTAACCGACCGAGGCCAGCCAGGCCGCCAGCCGCTTGTCCGAGAGCCATCTCGCCCGCTGGGCGGAGGGAAAGCGGGTCAGGAAGGTCAGACTGATCGGACTGTCCAGCGCGGCAAAGAGCCCGACCGCGCCGGGAAAGACGTTCAGCAGGTGGCTGCGCAGCTGGTTGTGCGCGGCGATCCGGGCGGCGACCAGGTCCTTGCGAGCGCGGACCAGCATCCGCAGTCCGACGGTCGCCGATCCGTCCGGAATCAGCGGCGTCAATCGCCGGTGGTCGGTGCGCAGCACATCGGCCAGCACGTAGGCGTCGAACCGGTCGTCCTTGTTGCCGGCCGTGCCGTAGCGCAGTCGCAGTGCCTTGACCTGGCGACTGGTAATCACGAACACCTGCAGGTTCGCGGCCAGCAGTGCCTCGACCACCGGCCCGTCGCCGCGCTCGATCGCCACCCCATCCACACCGAGCAGGCGCAGCTGCCCAACCAGCTGCGCCAAACCGGCCGCCGAATGGGCGGCGGTGAACCGTCGCACCACCTGCCCGTCGTCGTCGACCACGCAGACCGCGTGGGTCTCCCACGACCAGTCCACACCCGCGTGACGCGGTGACCACTCGTCCCTACCGTTCACCTTGCCTCCTCCGCTGTTGCCGCAGTGGGGAAGGCACCCCGGTTGGTCCCGGGACGTGACAGCCGGTCGGTCACTGAAGCGCTCGCAGCGCACAACCCCATGGCCGGTCAGCACGCCCCGGACCGCCGGGCCTCGCGATTGTCAGGCAGGTCCTCGAAGAACTCGCTCAGTCTGGCAATGACCCGACGGCCGGAGTGCACACCGGCACGCTGTCAGCAACGCCCCGGCAGAGCCAAGGGTCGTGCAGTGACCGCTCAGGCCGGCGCCGGGGCGGGCACCAGCCGCGCGGACAGCGGCTCCACGAAGCGGGTGAGGACCGGTCCGGTCACCGCGAGCACCAGCACGTACCCCGTCGCCACCGGGCCCACGGCGGGGAGCCCGGCGGCGACCGCCAGACCGGCGATCACGATCGAGAACTCGCCTCGGGCCACCAGCGCGGTGCCGGCGCGCAGCCGGCCCGGAACGGCCACGCCGTCGCGCTTCGCGGCGAACCAGCCGGTGCCGATCTTCGTGACGGTGGTGACCGCGGCCAGCGCCAGCGCGGCGGGAAGCACCGGCAGGATGGCCCCCGGATCGGTGGCCAGCCCGAACGCGACGAAGAAGGTGGCGGCGAACATGTCGCGCAGGGGGCCGAGGATCGCGCGGGCGCGCTCGGCGAACGACGCCGGCAGCGCCAGCCCGACGAGGAACGCCCCGACCGCCGCCGAGGCCCCCATCGCCTGCGCGGCCCCGGCGACGAGCAGGGTGAGCCCGATCAGCCGGAGCATCACCTGCTCGTCGTCGTCGTGGGTGAGCAGCCGGCCCAGCCGATGACCGTGCCGCTGCGCGGCCACGAGCACGAGCAGGACGGCCCCGACGGCCAGCGCGATGCCGCCGGCGGCCTGCGCCGGCCCCTCGCCGGCCAGCGCCACCACGAGCAGCGGCAGGAACAGCGCCATGGCGAGGTCCTCGAGCACCAGCACCGAGAGCACCGCGGGGGTCTCCCGGTTGGCCAGCCGCCCCAGGTCGCCGAGCAGCCGCGCGATGATCCCCGACGACGAGATGTAGGTGACCCCGCCCAGCGCGAGAGCACCCTGCCAGGGCAGCCCCAGGAGCAGCCCGGCGACGAACCCGGGCGGGCCGTTGAGCACCAGGTCCACCAGCCCGGAGGGTGCGTGCCGGCGGAACGAGGCGAACAGCTCCGTGGCGGAGAACTCCAGGCCGAGGGTCAGCAGCAGGAGGACGACGCCGATCTCCGCGGCCGCCTCCAGGAACGGCGCGGCGTTCTCCACCTGCACCAGCCCGCCCTCGCCGAGCGCGAGCGCGGCCAGCAGGATGAACGGGACGGGGGAGAGCCCCACGCGCCGGGCCAGCAGCCCCAGCGCCGACAGGCCGAGGAACAGCAGCCCCAGCTCGAGCAGCAGGGCGGCGACGTGGTCCACCGCGGGCCTACTCCTGGCCCGCGAGCCGCCGGTCCAGCTGCTCCAGCCCGGACGACGAGCCGATGGCGACCAGCACGTCGCCGGCGGACAACCGGTCGCCGGGCGACGGGGAGGGGACGACGTCGGCGCCGCGCACGATGGCGACCACCGAGCAGCCGGTCAGCGTGCGGGCGCGGGTGTCGCCCAGGGTCCGGCCGGCGAAGGGCGACCCCTCGCGCACGGAGATCCGGGCCGACTCCAGCCCGGGCACCTCGCGGGACAGGTCGGCGAACCGCTGGGTCAGCCGAGGGGCGCCCAGCACCTCGGAGAGGGCGTCGACCTCCTCGGCGTCGAGCCGGAACGTCTCCCGTGCGCGGTCGGGATCGCGCCGGTCGAACACCGCGATCTCGGCCCCGCCCTCGCGCTGCACGACGATGCCCAGCAGCTGACCCGCCCGGGTCCGCATCTGGTAGCGGACGCCGACGCCGGGCAGCAGGGTCTCCTCGAGCTCCACGCCCGGCATCGTCGCAGATCGGCCGTCAGCTCAGCCGGTCCGCCAGCAGCTCGGCGAGGTGCTGACCGCGCCGGCCGGCCAGCTGGTCGAGCTGGGTGCGGCAGGAGAACCCGTCGGCCAGCACCACGCCGTCGGGTCCGAGGTCCCGCACCGCGGGCAGCAGCTGCTGCTCGGCGATGGCCACCGACACGTCGTGGTGCCCGCGCTCGACCCCCCAGTTGCCGGCCAGCCCGCAGCAGCCGCCGAGCCGGGTGACCGTGGCTCCCGCCTCCCGCAGCAGCCGCTCGTCGGTGGCCCAGCCCAGGACCGCGTGGTGGTGGCAGTGCGGCTGCGCGACCACCTCCACCCCCGCCAGCGACGGCGGCCGCCAGTCCGGGGTCTCCCGCAAGAGCTCGGCCAGGGTGCGGGTGCCCGCGGCGACCCGCTCGGCGGCCGGCCCGCCGACCAGTTCCAGCGCCTCGTGCCGCAGCACCGCGGTGCACGAGGGCTCCACACCCACCACCGGGATCCCGTCGTCGACGAGGGGGGCGAGCAGCTCGACGGTGCGGCCGAGGGTGCGCCGGGCGGCGTCGAGCTGGCCGGTGGTGATCCACGTCAGACCGCAGCACGCCTCCGCCGGCGGCACCTGCACCCGGTAACCGGCGTCCTCCAGCACCGCCGCCGTCGCCTCGGCGACCTCCGGGGCGAAGTGGTCGGTGAAGGAGTCCACCCACAGCGCGACCCGCGGACCGTTCCCGGCCGGTGCCGGCCGCTCCGCCCACGTCTCCCGGAAGGTGCGGGCGGCGAACGTCGGCAGCGATCGGCGCTGGTCGACCCCGGCGCCCCACTTGGCCAGCCGCCCCCCGATCCGCGAGGCCATGACGGCGTTGGCCAGGCGGGGGACGCGGGCGGCGACGTCGGACCACCGGGGCAGCCAGCCCAGGGTGTAGTGCGTGCGCGGGCGCAGCCGGCGCCGGTAGCTCTGGTGCAGCACCTCGGCCTTGTAGGAGGCCATGTCCACGCCGGTCGGGCAGTCCCGCGAGCACCCCTTGCACGACAGGCACAGGTCGAGCGCCTCGTGCACCTCCGGGGACCGCCAGTCCTTCACCGGCCCGCCGGGGGCCAGCATCTCCTGCAGCACGCGGGCCCGCCCACGGGTGGTGTCCTTCTCCTCCCGGGTGGCCGGCCACGACGGGCACATGACTCCGCCGGAGGACTGCAGGTCGGCGCGGCACTTCCCGACGCCGGTGCACCGGTGCACGGCCGCGGAGAAGTCGCCGCCGTCGTGCCGGTAGGCCAGCGCCAGGTTCGTGCGGTGCCCGGGCGTCTGGACCACCCGGATGTCGTCGTCCACGGGGACCGGGCGGACGAGCACCCCGGGGTTCAGCACGTCGTCGGGGTCGAACACCGCCTTCACCTGCTCGAACAGGCCGATCACGTGCGGGGAGTACATGTGCGGCAGCAGCTCGCCGCGCGCTCGTCCGTCGCCGTGCTCGCCGGAGACCGATCCGCCGTAGCGGGCGACCAGCGCGGCGGCGTCCTGCACGAAGGACCGGTAGGCCATCCGGCCGCGGTCGCTGGAGGAGGAGCGGTCGCCGAGCGGGAAGTCGATCCGGACGTGCACGCAGCCGTCGCCGAAGTGGCCGTAGGGAACGCCCTGGAGACCGTGCTGGTCCAGCAGGGCCTCGAACTCGCGCAGGTAGCTGCCGAGGTGCTCGACGGGCACCGCGGCGTCCTCCCACCCGGCGTGCGCGGGCCGGCCGTCGGAGGTGCGGGCGGCCAGGCCGGCGCCGTCCTCCCGGATCCGCCAGATCGCCGCGGCCTCCGCCACGTCGGTGACCACCAGGGAGTCCAGCGCACCCGCGTCGGCGAGCACGCCCCTGGCCTTGCTCTCGACCTCGGCGACGGTGTCGCCGGTCAGCTCGACGATCAGCCACCCGTCGCCGCGGGGCAGGTCGGGCACCACCGCGGCCGGCACGTCGCGCAGCCGCTGCACGATGCGCTGGTCCAGGCCCTCCACGGCGGTCGGCTCGTGGACCAGCAGCCCCGGTGTGGCGTCGGCGGCGGCGGCCATCGAGGGATAGCCCAGCACCACCAGGCCGCGGAACGGGGCGTCGGTGACCAGCCGCACGGTGGCTCCGAGGACCACGGCCAGCGTTCCCTCGCTGCCGACCAGCGCCCGTGCCACGTCGAAGCCGCGCTCGGGCAGCAGGTGCTCCAGCGAGTAGCCCGACACCTGGCGACCGAATCGGCCCAGCTCGGTGCGGATGGCCGCCAGCTCCCCGGCCACCAGCTCCCGCAGCCGGTCGGGCGCCTTCCCCGCGGCCGGGCTGCCGGCCCCGAGGAGCAGCCGCTCGCCGGCGCCGGTGACGACGTCGAGGCCGACCACGTTGTCCGAGGTCCGGCCGTACCCCAGCGCCCGGGAGCCGCAGGCGTTGTTGCCGATCATCCCGCCGATGGTGCAGCGGTTGTGGGTGCTCGGGTCGGGGCCGAAGCGCAGCCCGTGCGGACGGGCCGCCGCCTGCAGGGCCGCCTGGACGACGCCGGGATCCACGACGGCGGTCCGGGCCTCGGCGTCGATCGCGTGCACCTTGTTCAGGTAGCGGCTGGTGTCCAGCACGACGCCGGTGCCCACGGCGTTGCCGGCGATCGAGGTTCCGGCGCCGCGTGCGGTGAAGGGCACGCCGAGGCTGCGGCAGACCTCGAGAGCGGCCACCACCTCGTCGGGATGCCGGGGGCGCACCACGGCGCGGGGCAGGACGCGGTACAGCGAGCCGTCGGAGGAGTACAGCGCGCGGGCCAGGCCGGAGTCGTCGACGTCGCCCAGCCCGGCGCGGCGGAGTTCCGCGACGACGGCGCGGCCGGCGTCCGCCTGCTCGGTCGGAACGGGGGCGGCAGGTGCGCTCATGGTGTCGAGTGTCGTACCGGCCCGGAGGCGGCCCACGCGCGGGTCCCGGCACGGCTGGAGCCGGACACCGGGGTGCCCGGCTCCAGCCCGCGCGGCG
>DASPIH010000135.1:0-9697 GCA_035629195.1 Blastococcus sp.
GCACGTCGCCGTGGCCGCGGAGCGCGCGGCCGGCACGGCCGCCGGACCGGGCACGTTCGCGGCCGCCTGGCTGGACGCCCTGGACGCCGTGCGCCCCGAGGACCTCGCCGGCGCCGACGTGCGGGCGGGCTGATGCGGCCGCAGTGGGACCCGACGCTCTACCTGGTCACCGACACCGAGCTGTGCCGGCCCCGGCCGGTGGCCGACGTGGTCCGGGCCGCCGTCGCCGGCGGGGTCACCGCCGTCCAGGTCCGTGACAAGCGGGCCTCGCGCCGCGAGCTGCTCGCCCTGACCCGCGCCGTGCAGGCCGCGGTGGCGGATCGGCCGGACGTGCCGGTCGTGGTGAACGACGCCGTGGACGTCGCCCTGCTGGCCGGCGCCGACGGCGTGCACGTGGGCCAGGAGGACCTGCCCGCCGTGGAGGTTCGGGCGCTGCTGGGCGGCGATCGGCTGATCGGGCTGTCGGTGGAGAGCGCGGCGGACCTCTCCGCCGTCCTCCGGCTGCCCCCGGGCACGGTCGACGTGGTGGGGCTCAGCCCGGTCTGGGCGACACCCACCAAGCCCGAGGCCGGGCCGGGCCTCGGCCTGGACACGGTCCGCGAGCTGGCGGAGGCCGCCCGCGCCGGCGGACTGCGCTCCGTGGCGATCGGCGGGATCGACGTCGCGCGTGCGGCGTCCGTGGCCGCCACCGGCGTGGACGGCGTCTGCGTGGTGTCCGCCGTCTGCGCGGCCGCCGACCCGGGAGCAGCCGCCGCGCGTCTCCGGGCCGAACTGACCCCGACGGGTGCCCGATGACCCCGACCGCGCTGACCGTGGCCGGCAGCGATCCGAGCGGCGGCGCCGGGATCCAGGCGGACCTCAAGACCTTCAGCGCCCTCGGCGCCTACGGCACCGCCGTGCTGACCGCGCTCACGGCGCAGAACACCCGCGGCGTCACCGGCGTCCACCCGGTGCCGGCCGAGTTCGTCGGCCAGCAGCTGCACACCCTGCTCGACGACGTCGAGGTCCACGCCACGAAGCTCGGCATGCTCGGCAGCGCAGCCGTGGTCCGGACGACCGCCGCCGTGCTGGCCGAGCGTCGCCCCGGGCCGGTCATCTGCGATCCGGTGATGGTCGCCACCAGTGGCGACCGCCTCATCGACGACGAGGCGATCGCCGCCGTCCGCCACGAACTGCTGCCCGTGGCCGACCTGATCACCCCGAACGTGCCGGAGGCGGCGGCCCTGCTGGACGCCGAGCCGGCCGTCGACGTCGACGGGCTGCTCCGCCAGGCGACGGAGCTGCTGGAGCTCGGCCCCCGCGCCGTCCTGCTCAAGGGCGGCCACCTCGGCGGCGACGAGAGCGTCGACGTCCTCGTGACCGCCTCCGGATCAACCGTGACCCGTCGGCCCCGGGTGTCCACGACCGCCACCCACGGCACCGGCTGCACGCTGTCGTCGGCGATCGCGGCGCTCGCCGCACGCGGCGGAGGAGCGCCGGACTGGGCGGCCCTGGTCGAGGGCGCGCGGGACTACCTGCACCGCGCGCTGATCGAGGGCGAGTCCCTGGGGATCGGATCCGGGCACGGACCGGTGCACCACTTCGCCGGGATCTGGCCGCCGCGCTGACCGGCGGGCCGGCCGTCGCCCGGACGACGTGCCGGGGATCATCGAGGTGTGAGGCGCGAGGCGAGCATCCTGCACCTCGACCTCGATGCCTTCTTCGCGGCTGTCGAGCAGCGGGACAAGCCGTCGCTGCGCGGCCGCCCGGTGGTCGTCGGCGGGGTCGGCGGGCGTGGGGTCGTCGCCACCGCCTCCTACGAGGCACGCGCCTACGGCGCCCGCTCGGCGATGTCGACGGCCGAGGCGCGGCGACGCTGCCCGCCGGGGACCGCCTTCCTCGGGGGCCGGTTCGCCGCCTACCGGCGCACGTCCGACGTCGTCATGGACCTGCTCCGGGAGCTCTCGCCCCTGGTGGAGCCGGTCTCCATCGACGAGGCCTACGTCGATCTCTCCGTACCGTCCCCCGCCCGGCCCGGCTCCGACCTCTCGGTGGACGGCGTCACGGCGCTGGCACAGGAGCTGAAGGACCGCATCGCTGCCGCGACGGGCGGAGTGACCGGCTCGGTGGGCATCGGCAGCTCGAAGCTCATGGCCAAGATCGCCTCCGACCTGGACAAGCCGGACGGGCTGGTCGTCGTGGCGCCCGGGCGTGAGCTCGACGTGCTGCACCCCTTGCCGGTGACCCGGCTCGGCGGTGTCGGCCCGGCCACGGCGGAGCGGCTGCGCCAGGTGGGCGTCGCGACGGTGGGCGACCTGGCGGCGCGGTCGCTCCCCGATCTGGTGGCGCTGGCCGGGCGGGCGCACGGCACCGGGCTGTACGCGCTGGCCCGGGCAGAGGACGACCGCGCCGTCGTGCCCGACCGGGGGGTGAAGTCGGTGTCCCACGAGGAGACCTTCGAGCGGGACCTCACCGACCTCCACGTCCTCGGCCGGGAGATCGACTCCATGGCCGCCCGCGTGGGTGCGCGCCTGCGCCGGTCGGCCCACTCCGGGCGGACCGTGACGCTCAAGCTGCGCCGGTACGACTTCACGACGATCACCCGGTCGCAGACCCTCCCCCAGCCGACCGACGACGCGCGCTCCATCGCGGCCACCGCGCGGCGGCTGCTCGCCGAGGCCGGCACGGCCGGGGGCCTGCGCCTGCTCGGCGTCGGCGTCTCCGGGTTGTCGGTCTACGCGCAGGGCGACCTCTTCGCCGAGCACGACGAGCCGGACGAGGAGCCGCTGTCCCCGGCCGACGAGCCGACGGCGCCCGCGGGGTCCGAGCTGCCGACGGAGAAGCGCTGGTGGCCCGGGCAGGACGTGCGGCACGACGACCTCGGACCCGGCTGGGTGTGGGGCCGGGGGCTGGGGCGGGTGACCGTGCGCTTCGAGGGCCCCCGGACGCCGCCCGGCCCGGTGCGGACCCTCCGTGCCGACGACCCGGCGCTGCACGCGGCCGAGCCGCCCGACTGGCGGGAGGCCGTCGGCGCGGGTGACATGACAGGGCACCGGGACGGGGACGGAGCAGGGACGGCGGAGGGGGAGCAGTGACCGAGACGAGTTCGTGGATCCGGATGACCGAGGAGGACCCGGAGCACTCGACGGCCTACGTCCAGCGGTTCCGCACGCTGGCCGCCGACGGCTTCGACCTGGGCGGCGAGGCCCGGCTGGTGGACGCGATGCTGCCGCGCGGAGCCCGCGTCCTCGACGCCGGCTGCGGTCCGGGCCGGGTGGGTGCGGTGCTGCACGCTGCCGGGCACCGGGTGGTCGGGGTGGACGTGGATCCCGTGCTGATAGCCGCCGCGGAGGAGGACCACCCGGGCCCTCGCTGGCTGCTCCGCGACCTGGCCGAGCTGGATCTGACGGAGGACGAGGAGCCCTTCGACGGGGTCGTGTGCGCGGGGAACGTCATGACCTTCGTGGCGCCGTCGACCCGCCGGCGGGTGCTGGAGCGGCTCCGCGCGCACGTGCACGAGGAGTCCCGGGCCGCCTTCGGGTTCGGCGCCGGGCGGGGCTACGACTTCGACGAGTTCCTGGCCGATGCGCGGTCGGCCGGCTGGGCGCCGGACCTGCTGCTGGCCACCTGGGACCTGCGGCCGTTCACGCCCGACGCGGAGTTCCTCGTCGCCCTGCTCCGCCCGGCCTGACGCCGGTCGGAGCCGCCGTCACACCCGGCCGTTCGCCCGGAGGAGGGCGAGCGCCTGCACCGTGCGGTGTCCTCGCCACTCCAGCGTCGCCGCGGGCGAGTAGCTCGCGAAGTCCACCGCCCACCCGCCGTCGGCCTGCTGACCCGTGGCGAGCCGATCGAGCTCGGCCTCGACCACGTCGGGCGCGAACAGCGAGCGGCCCGGGCCACCGGGGAACGGCGCGAAGTCCAGCGGGCGCATGTACTCGTCGGGAGCGCCCCCGGCCACGTGCAGCAGGCCGTCGGCCGGGATGACCGGCCGCAGCCGCTCCACCAGCTCGACCACCTCCGGGCGGGTGGATCCCACAGCGTCGAGGAACTGGACGGCGAAGGCCAGCTCCATGGCGGGCGAGCCCGCGCCCAGCCCCCCGATGGCCGCCAGGCAGTACTCGCCGGCCCGCGCGAGCCACGGGTCGCCCGCGACGCCGGGGACGACCGCCGCCACCCGGTGGGCCGTCGCCGCCACCACGGCGGTGATCTGCAGGGACGACCGCGTGGGATCGGCCGACACCCAGAACGGTGCGCAGGCCGACGGGTCGGGCACGGGCAGCGCGAACGGCAGGCCGCCGTCGGGCAGGCTCGCCGCCGCCAGCCACGCGCACAGCTCGTGGATCCGGCCGGCGCCGTCGGCCCCCGTCTCGGCGAAGACCTCCATCGCGTGCAGCGCGCCGCCGGGCTGGCTGGTCGCCGATCGGAGGTCGGGCTCCAGACCCCAGCCGTATCCGCCGTCGCCGTTGCGGTAGCCGTCCAGGGCCGCGAGCACCGCGCCCGGCTCGCCCTCCCGGAACAGCAGCTCGAAACGGCGCCGGTCGAGCACCCGTGCGGAGCTCGCGAGGAAGTCCCGAGCCGCGTCCTGGTCGACCGTCATGCCGGCACTCTGCCGCAGGACACCGACACGACTGGTCGTCAGCCCCGCGTCAGTCGTCAGGCGTCAGTGTCCGGCTTCGTGCGGCGGGCGTCGGCCACGCCCAGGGCGACGGTGAGGTCCAGGACGGTGGCCGGGTCGTCCAGCCGGTTCCCGTACAGCTGGCGCAGCTGGCTCATGCGGTAGCGGACGGTCTGCGGGTGCACGAACAGCGCAGCCGCCACCTGGTCGCGCCGCCCGTGGTGCAGCAGCCACGACCGCAGCGTCTCGGTGAGCTTCTCGCGGGCACTCTCCCCCACCCCCTCCAGCGGCGCCAGCACCCGCGCCCGGAGATCGGCGAGGGCGCCTTCGTCGGCCCGCAGCACCAGCTCGGTCAGGCAGGCATCGGTGTCCAGCGGCGCCCTCGCCCCCTCCTCCGCAGCCATGCCGAGCCGCAGGGCACGCACCACGCGGGCGTAGGAGGTGTGCGCCTCCCACCAGGGCCGCGCCGGCCCCACCACCGCCTCCCGGCCCTGCAGCGAACGCAGGAGGGCCGGCCGGGCAGCCCCCTCGGCGTCGGGCACCAGGAGGACGGTCAGGTCACCGTGCCGCTCGACGTCGGGCAGCTCCTCGGTGGCGGATCGCAGCGTTCGGGGAGCGAGCGACGCCAGCGCCCCGGGGGCGCGCGCCTCGGGCAGGACGACGACGGTCAGCGTGCGGGGCAGCGGCCACTCCGCCCGCTGGGCGGCCTCGACCAGTTCCGCGTGCGGGCTTCCGGCCAGCAGACCCTCCGCCAGGCGCTCGAGCAGCCGCTCGCGGGCGCGGCCGCTGGAGGCCAGCTCGTCCGCGTGCCCGGCGACGCTCGCGGCCGAGAGCCGGTCGATGTAGGCGAACACCAGCTCGGCGAACCGCGCCGTCGACTCCGGCCCCAGCCCGGCCGCCACGGCCGTGGCGCTCATGTCGCGCCACGAGATCCGGGCACCGACCCGGTAGGCCGCCAGCAGCGCGTCCATCGACCGCCCGCTGCGCGCCTCCCCCCGCCCGAGGGCGTAGGCCGCTTCGAGCACCGGGCCGCCCGGGGTGCCGGCGTCCGCCGCACCGCTGGCCGTGGCGGACTGCAGGAAGCCGCGGAGCGTCAGCTCGACGGCGGTGCTGATCTTGCGGCCCATCGGACCCTGGAACGCGTCGGCGTAGCCGGGCACCTCCACGATGATCGCCTCCACGGCCCGCTCGGCCACGGCCGGCAGCTGGGCGCGCATGGCCGCGGCCACCGCCCGCGGAAAGGCGTTCCCGCCCGGCGTCATACCGCCTCCTTTGTTCTCAGCGAACAGAAGCTACCCCCCGATTCACGTCCGGGGCACAGGTATTTGACAGCAGGACTGGGAAGTATGAAGTCATGACAGCGACCACTCCGCGCCCCGCCGCGGCCCGCACGCCGCTGCGTGACCGGGTGCTCAAGATCGCCGAGCTGGTGACCACGCCGCTGCTGCCCGTCGACTACCTGGACCTGTTCGACCCGCTGCGCTCCGGCGCCGCCCTGCGCGGTCGCATCGAGGCCGTGGAGCGGGAGACCCGCGACGCGGCGACGATCGTCATCCGCCCCGGGCGCGACTGGCTCCCCCACCGGCCCGGCCAGTACGTGCGCATCGGCATCGACGTCGACGGGGTCCGCCAGTGGCGGGCCTACTCGATCACGTCGGTGCTCGACCGCGCCGACGGCCGCTTCACCATCACCGTGAAGGCCATCCCCGACGGCAAGGTCAGCAACCACCTGGTGCACCGCGTGCAGCCGGGGACGATCATCCAGCTGGACCAGGCCACCGGGGAGTTCTGCCTGCCCGAGCAGGTGCCGGCGAAGGCCCTGTTCATCACCGCGGGCTCCGGGATCACGCCGGTCATGGGCATTCTGCGCAACCACGCCGACCAGCTCACCGACACGGTCCTGGTCCACTCCTCGCCGACGGCCGAGGACGTCGTCTTCGGCGACGAGCTGCGGCAGATGGCCGCCGAGGGGCGGATCCGGCTCATCGAGCAGCACACCGACACCGCCGGGATGCTCGACGCCCGGTCGATCGCCGAGCTGGTCCCCGACCTGCACGAGCGCGCCACCTGGGCCTGCGGCCCCGTCGGCATGCTCGAGGCCCTCGAGGAGCACTGGGAGTCGATCGGCGCTGCCGAGCGGCTCTACACCGAGCGCTTCCGCCCCCGGGTCCTCGTGACCGGCGAGGGCGGCACCATCACCTTCACCACGAACGCCACCACGATCGAGGCCGACGGCGCGACGCCGATCCTCGACGCCGCCGAGGAAGCCGGCGTCCTCATGCCCAGCGGTTGCCGCATGGGCATCTGCTTCGGCTGCGTGCTGCCCCTCCGCGAGGGTGCGGTCCGCGACCTGCGCAACGGCGAGGTCACCACCGCCGCTCCCGGGGACGGCGTCCTCATCCAGACCTGCGTCAGCGCCGCCGCCGGCGCCTGCGACATCGACCACTGATCTCTCGAGCCACCAGGAGCCCGGACATGACCGTCATCCAGAAGAAGCCCGAGAACCCCATCGCCCACCTCACCGCCGAGGACATCGAGCTCCTCGGCAAGGAGCTCGACACCATCCGCCAGGAGGTGCGCGACAGCCTCGGTGAGGACGACGCCAAGTACATCCGCACGGTGATCGACGTGCAGCGCAAGCTCGAGCTGGGCAGCCGCGCCGTCCTCCTGTTCTCCAAGTTCCCACCGGCCTGGGTGCTCGGCACCGCGGGCCTCTCGGTGGCCAAGATCCTCGAGAACATGGAGATCGGGCACAACATCCTGCACGGTCAGTGGGACTGGATGCGCGACCCGAAGATCCACTCCACGACGTGGGAGTGGGACATGGCCAGCCCCGCCGCCCAGTGGAAGCACTCGCACAACGAGCTGCACCACACGTACACGAACGTGGTCGGCAAGGACAACGACCTCGGCTACGGCATCATGCGCGTCGACGAGGACCAGCGCTGGCACCCGATGTACCTGGCGCAGCCGCTGTGGAACTTCATCAACGCCTGCTTCTTCGAGTACGGCATCGCCGCCTACGACCTCGAGCTCGGCAAGAACCTGGCCAGCAAGAAGCGCCGCCAGGACCCGAAGTTCCGGGCCGCGGCCAAGCAGGTGCTCAAGAAGGTCCGCAACCAGGCAGCCAAGGACTACGTCGTCCACCCGCTGCTTTCCGGCCCGTCCTTCCTGCCCACCCTCGCCGCCAACTTCACCGCCAACGTGGTGCGCAACCTGTGGTCGCACTCGGTGATCATCTGCGGGCACTTCCCCGAGGGTGTCGAGACCTTCGAGAAGACCTCGATCGAGGGCGAGACGCGCGGCGAGTGGTACGTGCGGCAGATGCTCGGCTCGGCCAACATCTCCGGCAGCAAGGCCATGCACATCATGACCGGCAACCTGTCGCACCAGGTGGAGCACCACCTGTTCCCCGACCTGCCCAGCAACCGGTACGCCGAGATCGCGCCGAAGGTGAAGGACATCTTCGACCGGTACGGCCTCACCTATCACTCCGCCCCGCTGTACAAGCAGGTTGCGAGCGCCTGGCACAAGGTCATCCGTCTGTCGCTGCCCAACGGCTGGCTGGCCGAGACGACGCCGAAGAACGCCCCGGCACAGATCGTGAAGCTGGTCCGCATGACCACCGGTGGCAAGAAGGTGCGCCGCGAGCTCATGCGCGCCGCCTGAACGAGGAACCCGTCACCGCCACGCGGCGGTGAACCACAGAGGCCCAGGACCGATCCGGTTCCGGGCCTCTGTGCTGCTCGGCGGTGCTACCGGCGCAGCGCCGGGACGGCTCAGTTGGCCATGTTCACCGCGGGACGACAAGTAATCGTCACCACGGGCGACACCACTTGTCACCGGTGACGACCTGTGTCGCTTCTCCACTGGTCGACGCTGCCTATGTCATGCGGGAGCAGGGGCATCTCAGCCGCAAGCCGTCCCCTGATGGAAGAGCAGAACCCAGTCCGAGTCCGGTTCGCGAACCCAAGTCGAACTACGCAACGCCCGCTGACCGGAGACCTCCGATCGGTATGTGAGGAGAACGGCGTCGGGTCCTAGGCGGCGGACATGCATGTCGGAGGCGGTGATCGGCTCCGTGCGCTCGCTGGTTACCGACGTGATGGATGCCCGATTCCAGACACGTCCCGAGGCTCCGTACTCGACGAAGTCAGGGTGAAGATGAGCGCGGACCCTGTCCGCGTCTGCTCGAACGAACGGATCGAGGAGCGCTAGTTCTCGGTCAACCACTCGCTGAGCGTCCGCATCCATTGCCGTCGCTCCCCTGGTGACCGTTCACAGCAGTTGTCCACAGCCCCGCTGACGCTCATGCGTCGCGCTGGTGACCATCTCGCGTCGTTACGTAGTACCACTGCTTGTCGCGACCGGCTCAGCCGTGTCGTCTCACATCCTCGAAGGTGTCGGGCGACATGAGGGTGTCACCGCCAAGCTCAAGCGATGTCACCAGTGACATGCCGCGTCGTCTCCTCACAGGGCTTGTCAGTCGCCGACAACCGTCCCTTGGTGGAAGACGATCTGCCACCCGTCCCCTGTCAGGCGCCACAGGGTACTTCGCCGCGTGAGCCGCGCACCCTGCCGAAGGTCGTATGTCAAGAGGTAAGTGTCGGGAGCGATGGCTTGGCAGTAGAAGTCGCTCGTCTCCCACGCATCGTCTGGCTGCCCGCTCTTGTAGCGGGCACGAACCGTCGCCAACACGAAGTCGCGGCCGTATCGCCGTCCGGAGGCGCCGATCTCCCAGAAGTCCGGGGCAGCCTGCCGCTGCAACTCTGCGGCCGAGGTGCCGAGTTCTGGATGATGGAAGATCGGTTCGAGCTTCGACAGTTCGCTCAGCACGTCGAGCAGCGCCGGGTCAGTGACGCGTTCGGGTTGTTCGATCACCGTCGCCCTCTTGAACCCGTTGCTGGCACTCATGTCGCTTACCCACAGGCCGCGATGGCGCGCAGATGACGCGGGTGGCGACGCTGGCGTGTCGATTTCCGGTGACAGCCCGTGTCGCGTCCGCCCTCATCGCTGCCGCCCCACACTCACCTCCATGGAGGCTCAGTTGGCCATGTCCACGAAGCGGCTGTAGTGGCCCTGGAAGGCGACGGTGACGTTCGC
>DASPIH010000136.1:0-2137 GCA_035629195.1 Blastococcus sp.
GCTGCGGTGCTGGTGCGCAACGGGCGGGCGCTGGAGGTCCTGCCTGCGGTGGCGGAGGCGTTCGCGGGCGGTGGGGTCTCCGCCGAGGCGGTGGCGGTGATCGCGCCGGTGGCGGAGGCGGACGCGGTGGAGGCGGCGGCCGCCCACGGCGTGGACCTGGCCGGTGTGGACGAGGCGCTGGCGCAGGTCGCGGGGGCCCGGCCGCATGCGGAGCTGCGTCAGGTGGTCGACCACTACCTGGCGCGGCTGGATCCTGACGGGCCCGAGCCCGATCCGACCGAGGGTCGGTCGTTGACCTTGTCCCGGCATGCCGATGGCAGCATGTCGGTGCGCGGTGAGCTGGACCGCGTCGGTGGGGAGAAGTTCCAGGCCGCGATCGAGTCGATCCTGCAGGCCTCCCGTCCCGCCGGGGACGTCCGCACCCGTGCCCAGCAGCAGGCCGACGCCCTGGTGCAGCTGAGCGACAACCAGCTGGCCTCCGGAACTCTGCCGGTGCTGCGGACGGTCAAGCCGCACGTGGTGGTCACCATCCCGATCGAGGACCTCGTCGCCTCCGGCACCGGGCCGGCCACCGCGGCCACCGGGTTCGGCGCCACCATCTCTGCCGCCCGGGCCCGCTGGCTGGCCTGCGACGGCGCCGTCACCCGCATCGTGATCGGCCCCGAGGGGCAGCCGCTGGACCTGGGGCGCAGTCACCGGGTGGTGCCGGCGCACCTGCGGCGGGCGGTCGAGGCGCGGGACCGGCACTGCGTGTTCGCCGGCTGCGACGCCCCCGCCCACTGGTGCGACGTGCACCACCTGCTGCACTGGGCGCACGGCGGGGACACCTCGCTGGCGAACTCCGGGCTGCTGTGCGAGCGCCATCACAGCAAGGTGCACTCCGGTTTCCGGATCGGGCGAGATACGACCGGCCGATGGCACACCTACCGGCCCGACGACACCGAGATCCTGGTTCTCCCGCGCACGGCCGACGAGAAGACCGGCGCCCGCGCCGGCTGAGGATCGTGGGATCAGACGACCCTGCGCTCCGCGGTCAGCTCGCTGGGGGTGTCGCCCGTGTTGACCGTGCTGCTCGGCTCCACGAGCAGCACCTGCGCTCCCTCGGGCGACCACGGTTGGTGCGGCGTGCCCTTCGGGACGACGTAGAGCTGCCCGGGACCGAGGGTGACGTCACCGAG
Source organism: Blastococcus sp. (assembly GCA_035629195.1). Lineage (GTDB taxonomy): Bacteria > Actinomycetota > Actinomycetes > Mycobacteriales > Geodermatophilaceae > Blastococcus. The sequence continues at coordinate 1,179 of DASPIH010000136.1, forward strand.
ATCCATCCGGATGGTGAGCGAGCCCGACAACACGAGGAACACCTCGTCGGTCTCCGGGTGGCTGTGCCGGGTGAACTCGCCCTTGGTGTGCACCACTCGCACGTCGTAGTCGTTGAGGACGGCGACGGTGCGCGGTGACCACGGTTCCTCGATGGTGGACAGGACAGCGGCCAGGTCGACGGGATCAGGCATGCCCCATCGTTGCGGAGCCGGACGGTCGGTACCAGGGCCGTAGGCTGGACTCCCGTGAGCCTCACCATCGGGATCGTCGGACTGCCGAACGTCGGCAAGTCGACCCTGTTCAACGCCCTGACCAAGAACGACGTCCTCGCGGCGAACTACCCGTTCGCGACGATCGAGCCGAACGTCGGTGTGGTGGGCGTGCCCGACCCGCGGCTGGCCGAGCTGGCCGGGATCTTCAGCAGCCAGAAGATCATCCCGGCGACGGTGTCCTTCGTGGACATCGCCGGCATCGTCCGCGGGGCCAGCGAGGGTGCCGGCCTGGGCAACAAGTTCCTCGCCAACATCCGCGAGAGCGACGCGATCTGCCAGGTCATCCGGGTCTTCACCGATCCCGACGTCGTGCACGTCGAGGGCAAGGTCAGCCCGTCCGACGACATCGAGACGATCAACACCGAGCTGGTGCTGGCCGACATGCAGACGCTGGAGAAGGCGGTTCCGCGGCTGGAGAAGGAAGCCAGGAAGGACAAGGAGCGAGCCGCGCTCCTGTCCGCCGCGCAGGACGCGCAGAAGGTGCTGGACGAGGGGCGCACGCTGTTTGCGGCCGGCGTCGACCCCGAGCCGCTGCGCGAGCTGACCCTGCTCACGACCAAGCCGTTCCTCTACGTCTTCAACGTCGACGCCGACGAGCTGGCCAACACCGAGATGCTCGACGAACTCCGCGCGCTGGTGGCACCGGCCGAGGCGATCTTCCTCGACGCGCAGACCGAGTCCGAGCT
>DASPIH010000137.1:0-4615 GCA_035629195.1 Blastococcus sp.
GAAGTCGCGTTGCCCGGGAACCGGGTAGGCGATCACGAGTGCCGGATCACCCAACGCCCTGGCCAGCGCGGCCTGCAGGTTGGCCGGGCGGATGGTGCGTATCCCCCGGAACAGGTCGACCAGGCCGCCTCGCGCCAGGCGGGATCGCAGCAGCCCGGTGAGGAACGCCACCGGCACGATGACCACCGAGAAGGCCAGGGCCCAGTACGCGGCACGTGGCAGTGGGACGGCGAGGAGACCCGCCGTCAGCACGGTCGTGAAGAAAAGCAGCCAGACACTGCCCGCCACGCTCGGCAGCAGCGCGCGCCGTCCCGCTCGCGACGCCTTCCGCCAGCGAACGGCGATAACGGCGGCCACGGCGAGAGCGAGGGGCAGGTCCAGCCACTGCCGGGCGGCCTGCACCAGGCCGGCTATCTCGGCGTCGGGCCGGACGAGGAGAAGGTTGCCGTCCACCTCGAGGAACATCAACCACAACGGAGTGAGGATCAGCGTGTCGAACAGGACCGTGCCCACCAGCACCCGGTCGGTCCGCGTCCGCAGCCGACCGCCGGTCAGGAACGTCAGCAGGATCACGACGAGCAGGAGCAGGAACAGGTTCCGGAGCAGCAGCCCCGTCGTCCGCAGCAGCGGTGAGTCGAACTGCGCGAGCAGCGACGAGGCGAGGAAGGCGAACCCGGTCGCGGTCATCAACCGGCCGCTGTGATTGTCCGGACGGCGTCGCCACGCGACCAGACCGCACGCTGCGAACGACCCGCCGACGAGCCGGAAGACGATGACCACGTCCGTGTCCGGCCTGGCCGCACCGTCGGCGAGGAAGAGGGCGAGGAGCGCCACCTCGGCAGCGATGAAGGCGACCCAGAGGGCGATCCAGAAGGTGAGGTGCCGGTCGGGCGCGGCGAACCGGCGGACGACCCGCGCGCTGCTGGAGCCGAGGCGGGCCGTGAGCAACCCGTCCGCCGTCATGTCGCACAGCCGATCATCGACGGCTCCTCGCCGGGCCAGTCGCCGCCCTCGCGACCGGGCTGCTGGCTGGGTGTCCGACCTTAGCCCCCGGACGACGTGCCGCGGCGCGCAGCGATCGCGGCTGATGCGTTCCGCGGACCGATCACTGGCCACCAGGGTTTCCCCTGGTGGATCAGCAGGGGTGGCCCGCTGGTACCGCGTCCCGGCGTCGCGAGATCTTGGGGTTGCGGCCGAGAGCCCACCTCGCGCCCCGCATCCGCCGACGGACACGGAGTTCCCGCTCATGATCACGGTCACCGGCCTCACCAAGCAGTACGGCAAGCGTCTCGCCGTCGACGACCTGTCCTTCGAGGTGGCCGCCGGCCGCGTCACCGGATTCGTCGGCCCCAACGGCGCGGGCAAGTCCACGACCATGCGCATGATGGTGGGGCTCACCCGGCCCGCCCGCGGCGACGTCCACTACGCCGGCGTCCACTATCGCGACCTCCGGCACCCCGCCCGGACCGTCGGCTCGGTCCTCGACGCCCGGTGCATGCACCCCGGCCGCACGGCCCGTGACCACCTGCGGGCCGCCGCCGCCCTCAGCGGCATCCCGGGCCGCCGGGTGCCCGAGGTCCTGGCCGAGGTCGGCCTCGAGTCGGCCGCCGACAAGCGGGCGGGCAAGTTCTCCCTGGGCATGCGCCAGCGACTGGCCCTGGCCGGAGCCCTCCTGGGAAACCCGCCCGTCCTGTTGCTCGACGAACCGTCCAACGGCCTCGACCCCGACGGCATCCGCTGGCTACGCGACTACCTCAGCAGCTTCGCCGCCCGCGGCGGCACGGTCTTCGTCTCCAGCCACCTCATCGGTGAACTCAGCATGTTCGCCCACAACCTGGTCGTCGTCGGCGGTGGGCGGTTGCTCGCCGCCGAGTCCGTGGGCGCGATCACCGCCCGCAACGACGTCTGTGTGCTCGTCGAGACACCGCAACCCGTCGAACTGGCGGCGCTCCTGGCCGCGCACGGCCACACCGTCGAAGAGACCGCTGACCGGCTCGTCGTAACGGGAACGACCAGGGCAGTCGTCTCGCAGATCGCGTTCGACGGCGGCATCCGCGTCCTCGAGCTCACGGAGACCTCCCGATCCCTCGAGGACAGCCTGCTCGACATGACCCGGTCCTCCGCGGAATTCGCCTCCACCTGATCCGCCACTCCCACCACTCACCGGAGGAAGCCACTCATGAACACCGCACATGCGACGTCGTCGACCGACCCGGCTGCCATGCACCTGACCGAGCACCGCCCGGCGACACGATCGAACGGCGAGGACGCCAGGTCCGTCCTCGCAGCCCTGAAGAGCGACTGGATCAAGGTCGTGACGGTCCGGGCGAACCGGGCACTTCTTCTTCTCACCGTCGCCGGCGGGGTGCTCGTCTCCTGGGCGGTCTCGATCCTGGTCACCGATCAGGTCCAGTACGTGGCGGAGGTCGGCTTCTTCTGGACCAGCGTGACGTCGATGCTCGCCGCGATCGGCGGGGTCCTGCTCTTCGGCTCCGAGGTCCAGCACGGAACCCTGGCCAGCGCCGTGGCCGCGCGGCCCGCGCGCTGGGTGCTCGCGCTGTCCAAGACGCTGACCGCCGCCCTGCTGGGCCTCGTGCTCGGCGCCGCCGGGTTGGCCGCCGGCTTCGGCGGTGCGGTGATCGCCGGGCTCGCGGCCGGCGACACGTCGGCGCTGGTCGGCACGATCGGCTGGGCCCTGTTGTTCACCACGCTGTCCGGGGTGCTGGGTCTGGGGATCGCCATGGTCGTTCGTAACAGCACCGCGGCGATCGGCGGATTCCTGGTCTGGGGATTCGTGCTGGAGAACCTCTTCCGGCTGTTCCTCGCCGAGGAGATCGCCCGCTTCCTTCCCTTCGTCGCCGGCAACCACCTGTTGGCCTACGCCAACGACCTCGAGTCACCGCACGCTCTGGCCATCGCGCTGACCCGGCCCGAGAACGCCTTCGTCTTCGGCGGCTACACGGTCGTGGCTCTGCTGGTGGGCACCGTTCTGCTCTACCGGCGCGACGCGGACTGAGTCCCTCTCGCCGGCGCGGACGGATGCGCCCGATCCGGCACCCCCGTCCGCGCAGGCAACGGCCGGCGCGACGTCATCCGCCCTTACCCCCCGAGAGGCATCCCATGACCACCAGCCCGGAGCAGGCACGAACCACCCAGACCGTGACCGCGCCCGTGACAACGGGAGCGAGCACCATGAGGGCGATCGTCCAAGACAGGTACGGCCGAGCCGAGGACGTTCTCCGGCTCGCGGAGATCGCCAAGCCGACCCCTGGCGCCGACGAGGTGCTCGTTCGGGTCCGGGCGGCCAGCGTGGACCGGGGCACATGGCACATCATGGCGGGGCTGCCCTATCCCATCCGGCTGGCCGGATTCGGCCTCCGCCGCCCGAAATACGCCAACCCGGGCCGGAACCTTGCCGGAACGGTCGAGGCCGTCGGCGCCGACGTGACCGGCTTCGCGCCGGGCGACGAGGTGTACGGGATGGCCACCGGCACCTTCGCCGAGTACGCGGCCGCCCGACCGGCCAAGCTGGCCCCCAAGCCGGCGAACCTCTCCTTCGAGCAGGCGGCCGCCGTCCCGGTCTCCGGGAGCACCGCCCTGCAGGCCGTCCGCGACCACGGACGCGTCCAGGCGGGAGAGAAGGTGCTGATCATCGGCGCCTCCGGAGGCGTCGGCACGTTCGCCGTCCAGATTGCACAGGCGTTCGGCGCGGAAGTCACCGGCGTCTGCAGCACCAGCAAGATGGGCACGGTCCAGGCTCTCGGCGCCAATCACGTTCTCGACTACACCGTGGAGGACTTCGCAGACGGCCGGCACCGCTACGACGTCATCCTCGACACCGGCGGCAACGCCCCGCTGTCTCGCCTCCGCCGGGCCCTCGCCCCACAGGGGCGACTGGTCATCGTGGGCGGCGAGACCGACGGGCGGCTGCTCGGCGGAAGCGACCGGCAGATCCGGGCACAGCTGCTGTCCATGTTCGTCGGGCAGCAGCTGTGCACCTTCGTGGCGAAGGAGACCGCCGCCGACCTCGTCGCCCTGACGGACCTCGTCGCGGCGGGCAAGGTCGCACCGGTCATCGACCGCGCCTATTCGCTCGAGGAAGTGCCAGCGGCCATCAGGCGCATGCAGGACGGGAAGGTCCGCGGCAAGCTGGTCGTCTCCCTCTCCCCGGTGACCACCAAGACTCCAGATCCGGAGAGCACGAGATGACCGAGAACCGGACGCCCTATCCCGTCCGTGTCGACGCGTCGCTGGATCCGTCGCTGTCCCGCGGGTTGTGGCTGGTGAAGTGGCTGCTGCTGATCCCGCACGTCGTCGTGCTGGTCTTCTTGTGGGTGGCCTTCGTCTTCGTCACGGTGATCGCGTTCTTCGCGATCCTGTTCACCGGTCGCTATCCGCGGTCGCTGTTCGACTTCAACGTCGGCGTGATGCGCTGGTCCTGGCGGGTGCACCACTACGGCTACTGGGCCCTGGGCACCGACCGCTATCCACCGTTCACCCTGGCCGAGGTGCCGGACTACCCGGCTCACCTGGACGTCGCCTATCCCGAACGGCTGTCCCGGGGGCTGATCTTCGTCAAGTGGCTGCTGGCCGTTCCGCACTTCCTCGTCCTGGC
>DASPIH010000138.1:0-8563 GCA_035629195.1 Blastococcus sp.
GCCTGCTGCGACAGCAGCTCCAGGTCCCGCGCCGCCTCCTCGACGACCTCCGGCGCAGCGGCGCGCAGACCGCGCCGGACCGCCTGCGCGCGTGCGTGCACGGAGAAGAGGGCGGCACTCACCGAGTCGTGCAGGTCCCGCCCCAGGCGGTGCCGCTCGAGCTCGGCGGCGTGCGCGATCGCCTGCTCGCGCAGCCGCTCCTCGGCCAGCGCTACCGACGCGTGCGCCCCCAGGGCCGACCAGGCGGTCAGCTCTCCCTTCGTCGCTGCCGTCACGGCCCGCGGGAGCAGCAGGACCAGGCAGCCGACGACCACCCCGCCGCGGTGGAGCGGCACCTTGACCGATCCCTCCCATCCGAGGTCGTCCGTCAGCTCAGCGATGGCGGCGGTGGACGGGGACGCCGCGAGCCGAGTCCGTCCGTCGGACAGCAGCATCAGCCGCCCGGCGGTGAGCAGCTCGCCGCCGGGGAGGTCGACGAGGCGGAGGTCGGCGGCCGAGACCGCCTCGCGGAGATGCTCGGGCAGGCCCGCACCGGCGAGCAGCGCGAGCCGCCCGTCCGGGCACTCGACCAGGACCAGGCACGCCACCGCACGCGACCGCGCCACCGCCTCCTCCGCCAGGCTCCCGAGCACGTCTCCGACCGACCCGCCCTCGGCTATGCGGGCGGCCGCGGCACCGAGGACGACCGCGTCCTGATCGGTGCGCGCCAAGCCGAACGTCGGATGGAAGAAGGCTGGGGCCAGTTCCTTGCCATCGGCGTGCAGCACCGACCCGGACCAGGTGATCCCCACCTCGCTGCCGTCCGGACGGACGACGGTGTTGGCGTAGAAGCCGGTGTCGCCCTCGCGCTGGTCGTGCTCCAGCGCCAGCAGGTAGGCGCGTTCGTGCTCGGCGAACGACAGCAGGTAGTCCTCGCCCTCCAGTTCGGCGAAGGGCCGACCGATCAGACGGCAGCCCGTGGGGTTCAGATAGACCCACCGGTGGTCGTCGCCGGTCACGCAGACCCCGTAGCCGGACGTCTCCAGCATCTCCACCAGGGCGTCCAGTCCCAGGCCCCGCAGCACGGCGGCGCTGTCAGACGCCGGCCGGTCGTTGCCGGCGCCCCGCGTTTGCGGCACCTCGACGCCGTGGGCAGGAGCCCGGAGCTCGCCCGGCTCCGGCCGCTCTCCGCCGGATTCCGCAACGGTGCTCTCCGGGCTCGCCACGGTTGAAGAGGCTAGCGACCGGAGGCCGACCGGTTGCCGGATCGCCGTGTGGCAACTCCTCCGCGAGGAGGAGGACCGGCCGCCGATCGGTCCCGGAGGAGGAAGAGGCCCGTGCCGTGGCCGTTCTACCGTGACCGCGTGCAGCGCCTGGCCACAGCGACGTCGGACCTCTTCCGGCGGCACACGTCGAAACTGGACGCCCTCCTCGGCGTCGTCGTCGCCGTGTTCGGTGTCTTGTCGCTCTGGTCCACGCCTCGAGCCGGGACGTTCGACTACCGCGAACCCGACGCGCTCGCCGTCGCGCTGACGCTCCTGGCCGGTGCTGCGATCGCAATCCGGGGGCGATGGCCCGTCCCCGCCCTCGCCCTCGCAACCGCCGCCGCGCTGACCCCCCTCGCGCTCGGCTACCCCCAGACCATCGCCACGTTCACCCCGCTGCTGGTGCTCTACACCGTCGCGGCCGGAAGGCCGGTCCGGGTCAGCGCGCCGGCCGCCATCGGCGTCTATCTGCTGGTGGGACTCCTGCTGGCCGCCGGCCCCGTCGAACCGACGATCGCCGACTGGGTCAGCAACACCTTCATGGTGATCGCCGTCTGGGCCGTCGGCTGGTCCGTGCGCAGCCGCCGCGCCCAGAGCGCCGGCCGGGAAGAACGCAACCGCGCGCTCTTCGAGGCGCGGGAGGCCCGCGCACGAGCGGTCGAGGTCGACGAGCGGGCGACGATCGCCCGGGAGATGCACGACCTCGTGACCCACGGCATCACCGCTCTGACCGTCCAGACCGCCGCGGCCCGCCGGCTGCTGCGCAGCGATCCCGACACGGCCGACCAGCTGCTGGCCGAGGCCGAGCGCGCCGGACACGAGGCGGTCGCCGAGATGCGCCGCATCCTGGGGGTCCTGCGGCCGGCCGACGACGTCGCCGACCTGCGCCCCCAACCGGGGCTCGCCGACCTGGACACACTGGTCGACGAGGCCCGCGCCGCAGGCATGGACGTCGAGCTGGTCAACCACGGGACACCGGTCGAGGTCGACGGAGGGGTGGCGCTGACCGCCTACCGGGTCGTCCAGGAGGCACTGGCCAACGTCCGCCGGCACGCCGGGCGCGCCGCCGCCCGCGTCGTCCTCGACTGGGGCGACGCCGATCTCTCGCTGCGGGTCACCGACGACGGCCGCGGGGCCCTCACCTGGGTGGCCGACTCCCCGCCCGACGGCCACGGCCTCGCCGCGCTCCGCGAACGGGTCTCCGCCTACGGCGGAGCCCTCGCCGCCGGCCCTGGTCCCGGCGGCGGCTTCACCGTGACCGCCAGCCTCCCCCTCGATCGGAGCCCGTCATGACGATCCGCGTGCTGCTCGTGGACGACCAACCGCTGCTGCGGACGGGCTTCCGCCTGATCCTGCAGACCGAGCCCGACATCGAGGTCGTCGGCGAGGCCGCCGACGGCGAGGTCGCCCTGGCCCAGGTCCGGGCACTGCAGCCCGACGTCGTCCTCATGGACATCCGGATGCCGCGCATGGACGGCGTGGAGGCCACCCGCCGGCTCGGCGAGCTGGAGTCGCCGCCGCGCGTGCTGGTGCTCACCACCTACGACCTGGACGAGTACGTCGTCGAGTCCCTGCGGGCAGGCGCGTCGGGATTCCTGCTCAAGGACGCTCCCGCCGACGACCTCGTCGACGCGGTCCGCGTGGTCCACCGAGGCGACGCCGTCATCGCACCGCAGATCACCCGCCGGCTGCTCGACCGGTTCGCCCGGCACCTCCCCGCCCCCACCGCCGGGACGTCGACGTCCGCGCTGCCCCAGCTCACCGACCGGGAGCACCAGGTCCTGCTGCTCGTCGCTCGCGGACTCTCCAACGCCGAGATCGCCGCCGAACTGGTCCTCAGCGAGACAACGGTGAAGACCCACGTCAGCAACCTGCTCATGAAGTTGGGGCTACGGGACCGGGTGCAGGCCGTCGTCCTCGCCTACGAACGCGGCCTCGTCACACCATCCGGCCCCTGAGCACGAGCCACGCCCCGTCGGTCCTCCTCACGGAGGAGCACAGGACGGGACGTCGGGAGGACGACCGGACCGGTCCCCGCTCCTAGCGTCGGGAACGAGCGGGGCACCAGGCCCCGACGCCGACCACGGAGTCCCCATGACCTCGATCCTCGTCTCCGACGACACCCTCACCGTCCGGCTGCCCCGGCTCAGCCGGATCGCCGGTCTGCTCCGCGACCAGGTCGTCCCGCGCTCGGCCATCACCAGCGCCGAGGCGGTATCCGACGGGCTGGCCGCCGCCCGCGGCCTGCGTGCGCCCGGCCTCGCCATCCCCGGCCGGCGCAAGATCGGCACCTGGCGCGGCCGGGGCGCGCGCCGCTTCGTCGACGTCCGCCGAGGCCAGCCGGCCCTACGCCTGCGTCTGCAGGGGCAGCGCTACGACGAGCTGCTCATCGGCCACGACGACGCCGCCGCGCTCGCCGCACGGCTGGCCCCCGGCAACTGATCCCACATCACCCGAGGAGGAATCCCCCCGATGAGACCACTGACCGAGAAGGAGATCCGCCGCTCCTTCGTCAACTGCTCGCGCAGCGAGGCAGCGGCCATGAGCCTGCCGCCGCATCTGGACGACATGCCCTGGGACGAGCGCGAGTTCCTCGGCTGGCGCGACTCTCGCGCACCACTGCGCGGCTACGCCGTGCTCTGGCACGACGACCGCCCCCTGGGCATCGCGCTGCGGGCGGCAGACAGCCGCATGTCCAGCCGGACCGCAGCCATGTGCCTGCTGTGCGAGAGCGCGCAGTCCGGAGCCGACGTCTCGCTCTTCACCGCCAAGCGCGCGGGAGAAGCCGGCCGCAACGGCAACACCATCGGCCAGTACATCTGCGCCGATCTCGACTGCTCCCGCCGGGTGCGGACGGAGATCCCCCCGTGGCTCCGCGATCGCGACCCCGACGAGGTGCTCCCCGTCCGAATCGCCTCCCTACAGGCCCGGCTGGACGGATTCGCCGACCACGTCGTGCGGCCGGCGTGACCGCGCCGGCTGCCGTCGTCCCGACTATTTCGGCCGCCTCGGCCGGCGCCCCGCGGAGCGGACCGGGGCATGGTTCAGACCGCGCTCGTAGGGAAGGCGGCAAGTAGACGGAAGGGCGCACCCGCCGTTCCGACGAGGGGGAAGGAACCAGCTCTGTGCTCTCCGACAAGTCCCGGCCCGTCATCGAGGCGACCCTGCCTGTGGTGGGCGAGAACATCGGCGCGATCGCCGAGCGGTTCTACGCGCACATGTTCGGCGACCACCCCGAGCTGCTCGACGGCCTGTTCAACCGAGGCAACCAGGCCGAGGGCACCCAGCAGAAGGCGCTGGCCGGCTCGGTCGCGGTCTTTGCCAGCGCCCTGGTGAACCACCCCGACCGGCTGCCCGAGCAGCTGCTGTCGCGGATCGCACACAAGCACGCCTCGTTGGGGCTCCGGCCGGACCAGTACCAGGTCGTGCACGACAACCTGTTCTGGGCCATCGCCGACGTCCTGGGCGACGCCGTCACGCCCGAGGTCGCCGCCGCCTGGGACGAGGTGTACTGGCTGATGGCCTTCGCGCTGATCAACCAGGAACGCGGCCTCTACAGCGCCCGCGGCGTGCGACCGGAGACGGTGTGGCGCGACTGGCAGGTGATCGAGAAGGTCCGCGAGACCGCTGACGTCGTCCGGTTCACCGTCAAGCGCATCGACGACCGGCTGGTGAAGACTTCCCTGCCCGGCCAGTACGTCACCGTCCGCATGCCCATGGACGACGGCATCCGCCAGCCACGGCAGTACAGCCTGACGAAGGCCGACGACGGCGAGCACCGCTCCTTCGCGGTCAAGCGGGTGCACGGCGACGGCAAGCCCGACGGCGAGGTCTCCAATCTGCTGCACGACCGGATCGACGTCGGGGACACGCTCACCATGTCCCTGCCGTTCGGCGACGTCGTCCTCGACGACTCCAGGCCGGCCGTCTTCTGCAGCGCCGGCATCGGCATCACCCCGATGGCCGGCATGCTCTCCCATCTGGTCAACGCCGGCACCCACCTGAACGTCACCCTGCTGCACGCCGACGTCGACGAGTCCTCGTGGGCGCTGCGCCGCCAGGTGCTCGACGACGTCCGCGCGCTCCCGGACGGCAGGGTCCACGTCTGGTTCGAGAACGGCGCCGACTGCAGCCTGCCGGTCGACGGCGTGCACGCGGGCACGATGGACCTCTCGGCGGTCGACCCGCCCGAGGGCGCCGTCTACTACCTGTGCGGGCCACTGCCGTTCATGCAGGCCATGCGTAGCACCCTCATCGACCGCGGGGTTCCCGCCCGCGAGATCCAGTACGAGGTGTTCGGCCCTGATCTGTGGCAGGCCGACGCCGCCGCCTGATCCTGATCCGCCCGATCCCGACGTCCGCGGCGGCGGTCCCGACCGTCGCCACCGCGGACCCCCTCGGAAGCGAGGAATCATGACCTCCACACCGGACCACTCGGTCACCGACCTCCAGGAGCTCGGCCAGGCACTGCTGGACCAAGCCCGGGGCGACGGCCCCGGGCGCGCCGCCCGCACCCTGCCGCACTCTGGGGCAGGTCTGCGCCAGACGCTCATCGCGCTCCGTGCGGGAGCCGAGCTGGCCGAACACGAGAGCCCGGGCACGGCCACGCTGCAGGTGCTGCGCGGTCGCACGCGACTGATCGCCGGCGAGGCGACCGTCGAGCTCCTCGCCGGCCAGCTCGGCGCGATCCCGCCACGCCGGCACAGCCTGCACGCCGACGAGGACGCCGTCGTCCTCCTCAGCGTCGTCCACGGCTGAGCTCGGGAGGCTCTCCGAGCCTGATGCGCGGCCGTCCACGGGGGTGGTCAGGGACCGGCCGTGAGACCTGCCTCCGTGGCCGGGTTCTCCATTCGGCGGCGGAGGTCGGCGCCGAACCGGGCGGCGGGGGCACCGTCCACGACGTTGTGGTCGACGGTCACCGTGAGGTCGAGCACGTCGCGTACGGCGATGTGCTCGCCGACGACCCGGGGACGCCTGCTCAGGCCCCCCACCACCAGCACCGAGGCCAGCGTGGGCGGAGCGAGAGCGAAGTCCCCGCCGCCGGCGAACATCCCCACCGCGGTCACCTGAACGGTGCCGGTGAGCTGGTGCGCCCGCACCGAGCGGCGCATCACCGCGTAGATCGCCGGAAACGCCCCGGGCACCCGGCCGGCGAGCGGAGCCAGCCGCTGCAGCGCTCGACCGGTCGGCACCGACGACAGGTCGGCCTGCACGCCGCGCAGCTCGGCGCTGATGTCGGCGACATCGCGGACGCCGGCGTCGCGAACGACGTGGACCAGCCCGAACGGGCCGTGGGCGGTCGCCACCTCCACCAGGGTCTGCACGTCGACGTGGCGGTGGCGGACCAGTCGGCCGCGCCAGTCGCGGTAGGCGTGCACCTCCGGATGCGCGGCCACGGCACGCGCCACCGCCGCGATGACGAACCCGGTCATCGACAGCGGCGGCTCGTGGTCGACGAGCCGGCGGTGGGCCTCGGTCACGTCGACGTCGAACAGGCCGTGCACCGGCGCGATCCGCCGTCCGGCCTGGACCGCGGCGGTGACCGCCCGCCGGCTGGACGGGAACGGCAGCACCTCCACGCCACGGGACCGGCCCGGGCCCGTCACCGGACCGGCCACATCTACGACCAGTCCGACGGCTTGCGCTTTGTCATGAGCCAGCCTCCTCCGACCTGCGCTTCACCCGGCTTCCTTCCGCGCGCAGGCCCGTTCCGGCGGCCGGTCCGGACCTCGGATCCGCCGAGCCGCCCGAGCCGCGCACCAGTCAACCCGAGCGCGAGGAGGAGCAGACCTGCCGCGAGGAACCCGAACTGCATGCCCGGCAGGAGAATCCCGATCGCGGCGAACTGCACCAGCATCCAGGCGACCAGCAACAGGCCGACCCCCGCTGCCGCGAGGAACCCAGACGGACGCCGGCGTGCGAGCAGCAGGATCGCGGGCAGCGGCAGCAGTCCGAAGCCGAAAAGGAGCAGCACCCCCGGGACCGTGTAGTCGTCGAGCAGCGGCCACCGCGGCAGCTGGTCGGTACTCATACCGAGGCCGCTTCCGCTCGGATCAGTCAGGAAGCCGATCCCTCCAACCCAGCCCCCGGCGAGCAGCACCACCAACAGCAGCACGGTGAACCAGCGCAGCGCAGCTCTCCCGTCCACAGGCACGTCCCATTGTCAGGCAGTCGTGGGAGCACCGGTGACCGCGCACGCAGGCTTTGACGCCGTACCCGATGCTCCGTCGAGGCCCCGAAGCTACCGCTCACCGTGCGCCGCTCGGTCCCGGTGCCCGACTCGAGGGACGTGAGGTTTTCCGCATGCGGCGACAAGATGCTGCGCCGCTCGACGGGAACGGCGACAGCTACGGTTCATCGGGTGACGGGCTCTGAGTCGGTGAAGGCGCGGTCAGGTGCACATCGGTTGCTACGAGCGGCCGGGGCCACGGTGCTCGCCGGACACGGCCTGATCCACCTGCTGGGCGTCGCCCTGCTGTGGCGGTGGGGGCAGCCCGGCGAGCTGCGCTACGACGACGTTTCCCCGGCAGCCGGTTCGCTGCCCGGGATGATCGTCGGAGGCGTCTGGCTGGCGGCCACGCTGCTGTTCCTGCTGACCGCCGTACTCGTTCTCATCGGGCGCCCAACGTGGCGGCCCGTCGGTCTGCTCGCCGCGCTGGTGTCGATCGCGGTACTGGTGCCCTCGGCCTCCATCGTGCTGGCCGGCCTCGTCGTGGACGCCGCCGTGCTGATCGCCGTCGCGGTTGCCGTCGCGGCAGCACACCGCAGACCGGGGCGGCTGGATGCCGAAGGTTCGCGGTGACCGCCTCCTCGGTGCCCCGTGCTGCGCGCAGCGTGCGGCGGGAGTGGGACCTGCTGTGCAGCAGCACGGACCATCCGACGGCCTTCGAGCCGTCGATGGTCGCCGGTCTGCCGGAGCCGGCGCGCCGCTGGCTGACCCACGCGATCGCACCGGGCACCCCGCTGTGGCAGGCGGTGGAGCTCTCCATGCGTGGGCAGATCCGCCTCGGCGCCTGGCGACCGTTCACCGCCCGACAGGTGCTCGCCCCGCCCCGGGGCTTCATCTGGGCCGCGACCGCCCGCTTCCTCGGCATACCGGTGGTCGGCTTCGACCGGTACAGCTCCGGGTCCGGCCAGATGCGCTGGCGGCTGGGCGGGGTCATCCCCGTCATGACCGCCACAGGGGCCGACGTCACGCGCAGCGCCGCCGGCCGGCTGGCCGGGGAGATGGCCCTGGTGCCGACTACGTTCGCCGCCGCGACGTGGACCCCTGGCTCCGATGATGACCGGGTCGTCCTCACCTGGCGGATCGGCGAGGA
>DASPIH010000139.1:0-2391 GCA_035629195.1 Blastococcus sp.
ACCGCCGCCGTCGCCTTCCCCGAGGCCTTCCTCGGGCTGGTTCCCGGCTGGGGCGGCACGCAGCTGCTGCCGAACCTGATCGGCATCGACCCGGCCGTCACGGTCATCGTCGAGAACGCCCTGGCGCAGAACAAGATGACAGCCGCGCCGAAGGCGGCGGACCTCGGCATCGCCGACGCGCTGTTCGAGCCGGCCGACTTCCTCGAGCGCTCGCTCGAGTGGGCCGTCGGCGTGCTCGACGGCTCGGTGCAGGTCTCCCGCCCGGGAATCGACCGGTCGGCCTGGGACGACGCGATCGCCCGCGCCCGGGGCATCGTCGCCGCCCGGACGCGCAACGCCTCTCCCGGCGCGGTGCGCACCGTCGAGCTGCTCGACCTCGCGCGCAACGGCGTCGACGGCGAGGCGTTCACGGCCGGCACCGCCGCCGAGGACGACGCCCTGACCGAGCTGCTGATGAGCGACCCGCTGCGGGCCTCGCTCTACTCCTTCGACCTGGTGAACAAGCGGGCCAAGCGGCCGGCCGGCGCGCCGGACCGGAAGCTGGCCCGCCCGGTCACCAAGGTCGGCGTCGTCGGGGCCGGGCTCATGGCCTCGCAGCTCGCGATGCTGTTCGTCCGGCAGCTCACGGTGCCGGTCGTGCTGACCGACATCGACCAGGCCCGGGTCGACAAGGGCGTGGCCTACGTGCACGGCGAGCTGGAGAAGCTCGCGCAGCGCGGGCGGCTGGACCAGGACAAGCTCAACCGGCTCAAGGGCCTGGTCACCGGTTCGCTGTCCAAGGACGTCTTCGCCGACGCCGACCTCGTCATCGAGGCCGTCTTCGAGGAGATGTCGGTCAAGCAGCAGGTGTTCTCGGAAGTCGAAGCGGTCGTGTCCGACACGTGCGTGCTGGCGACCAACACCTCGGCGCTGTCGGTGACCGAGATGGCGTCGAAGCTGGAGCATCCCGAGCGCGTGGTCGGGCTGCACTTCTTCAACCCGGTCGCCGTCCTCCCGCTGCTGGAGGTCGTGCGCGCCGAGCAGACCGACGACGCCACCCTGGCCACCGCGTTCGCCGTCGGCAGGACGCTGAAGAAGAGCTGCGTGCTGGTCGCCGACGCCCCGGCGTTCGTGGTCAACCGGCTGCTCACCCGCTTCCTGGGGGAGGTCACCGCCGCCGTCGAGCAGGGCACCCCGGTGGCCGTCGCCGAGAAGGCGCTCGACCCGCTCGGCCTGCCGATGACGCCGTTCGAGCTGCTCTCGCTCGTCGGCCCCGCGGTCGCGCTGCACGTGGCCGAGCGCATGCACGAGGCGTTCCCGGACCGGTTCGCCGTCGGCGAGGGACTGCGGAAGATCGTCGAGCTGGGCAGGTCCAGCGTGTTCGTCGAGCCCGGCGTCGTCGACCCCGAGCTCGCGGACGCCTTCACCGGCGAGGACCCGCTCTCCGAGGAGCAGGTGCACGACCGGGCGGTCGAGGCGCTGGCGCAGGAGATCCGGCTGATGCTGGACGAGGGCGTCGTGCAGGCGGTGCAGGACATCGACCTGTGCATGATCCTCGGCGCCGGATGGCCGTTCTGGCTGGGCGGCATCTCCGCCTACCTGGACCGCACCGGCGCCTCGGAGAAGGTCACCGGCTCCCGGTTCCTGCCGGAGGGGGTCGCCTCGCTCCCGGCCTGAGAACGGCTCCCGGTCCCCGGCCCTCGCCGGCCGGGGACCGGCGCCCGACCCGATCCGACCGGCAGCGAGCGGTGGGGAAAACGGGCTCCCTCTACCGGATCTCCGCGATCCCGGTCACTGCTGGGCCCCGTCGACCGGCTCGACGACGACGGTCTCGCTCCGCTCGCTGAGCACGGCCGTCCACTCGGTGATCCGGCGGGCGACGTCCTGCTCGGTGAGGCCCGCATCGGCCAGCACCTGCCCGCGGCTGCCGTGGTCGAAGAACTGCTGCGGCAGGCCGATGGCGCGGACCGGCACGTCGATCCCGCGGTCCTGCAGCGCCTGGGTGAGCGTGGTGCCCACTCCCCCGGCCCGCCCGCCGTCCTCGACGGTGACCACGAGCCGGTGGTCACCGGCCAGGTCGACCAGCTCGGCCGCGACCGGGAGCACCCAGCGCGGGTCGACGACGGTGACGCCGATGCCGTGGTCGGCAGCGCGCTCGGCGGCCGCCAGGCACACCGGGACCATGGATCCGACGGCCACCAGCAGCACGGTGCTGTCCTCCCGCCCACCGTCCCCGCCCATCCGCTCGCCCCGCCGCAGCACGTCGACCGGGCCCCGCCGTTCGAGCGCCGGGATGTCCACCGGCGGTGCGCCCTTCGGGAAGCGGACGACGGTCGGCCCGTCGGTCACCGCCACCGACTCGCGAAGCGCCTCGCGCAAGGTCGGCTCGTCCCGGGGCGCGGCGAGCCGCAG
>DASPIH010000140.1:0-5573 GCA_035629195.1 Blastococcus sp.
GGTCGAGCTGGCGCAGATGCAGTACATGCTGCCGCGCCTGCGAGGCTGGGGTGAGTCGATGTCCCGGCAGGCCGGTGGTCGTGTCGCCGGTGGTGGCGGCATCGGTACCCGTGGTCCCGGTGAGACCAAGATCGAGACCGATCGTCGCCGCATCCGGTCGCGGGTGAGCAAGCTCCGCCGCGAGATCGCCGGCATGGCGACGGCGCGTGCCACGCAGCGGTCCAGCCGGGACCGCAACGCGACGCCGAGCGTGGCGATCGCCGGCTACACCAACGCCGGCAAGTCCAGCCTGCTCAACCAGCTCACCGGCGCCGGCGTCCTGGTGGAGAACGCCCTGTTCGCCACGCTGGACCCGACGGTGCGCCGGGCGCAGGGCCCGGACGGTCGCGAGTACACGCTCACCGACACCGTCGGTTTCGTGCGCCACCTGCCGCACCAGCTCGTCGACGCCTTCCGCTCCACGCTCGAGGAGGTGGCCGCCGCCGATCTGCTCCTGCACGTCGTCGACGGCGCCGATCCCGACCCGCTCGGCCAGATCGACGCCGTGCACGTGGTGCTGCAGGAGATCGACGCCTCGTCGGTACCCGAGGTCATCGTGGTGAACAAGGTCGACGCGATGAGCGAGGAGGACATCCTGGCGCTCCGCCAGGCGCTGCCCGGCGCGGTCTGGGTGTCGGCGCGGACGGGTGCCGGGATGGACGGTCTGCGCGCGCTCATCGCCGAGCGGCTGCCCCGCCCGGACGTCGACGTCGACGTGCTCGTGCCCTACGAGCGCGGTGATCTGGTGGCCCGGGTGCACCGGGACGGCGAGGTGCTCAGCGAGCAGCACGAGGGGGCCGGCACCCGGCTCACGGCGCGGGTGGACGGCGCGCTCGCGGCGGCGCTGGAGGAGTTCGCGGCCCCCGTCGCCTGACCGGGCGGCCGGCACGTCGGCCGGATCACGTTTCGGTCACGGGCCGGTACGGTGGCGACGTGACCAGGGGAGCGGTGCGGGAGGCCGGCCACCCCGGCTCCCCGGCCGTCGTCTCGGCGGGCCGGCCGCCGTGGTGGCTGGTCGCCGGGGCGCTGGTGCTCGGCGTCCTGGTCACCGCCGACCTGCTCAGCCGTGGTCGCCTCGAGCGCCTGGACCTGCGCGTGTCGGAGATCGTGAGCGACTGGGGGCTGCAGGACTCGGCGGCCTATCCGCTCGTCTGGGTGCTCACCCAGCTCGGCGGGCGGGTGACCATCCTGGTGGTCCTCGCCGCTCTGGTCGGCTACCTGGCCTGGCGCCGGGGCACCTGGTTGCCGGTGCTCCGTGTCGTCGTGGCGGTCGCCGTCCTGACCGCCGGGGTGTACGCCATCAAGCACGGCACGGGACGCACGGCGCCGGCCTTTCCGGGCTCCTACTTCTTCCACGACGACGGCGCCTCGTTCCCCTCCGGCCACGTCGCCAACGCCGTCGTCATGTGGGGCGTGGCCCGGTGGCAGGCGGTCCGGTACGGCCTGTCCGCCGCCCTCCAGCGGGTGTTCTGGTGGCTCAGCGTCGCAGGTCCCGTCGTCACGGGCGCGGCGATGGTGTCGCTGGACTGGCACTGGGTCACCGACGCGGTCGTCGGCGCGGCGGCCGGCATCGTCCTGCTGGGCGTGGTGCATGCCGTGGATGCAGTCGCGCTGTCACGCTGGGCGGATGCCCACCCAGGCGCACGGCTCGCCTGATCGCGCGTGGGCGCGCCGGCTCGTCGTCACGGTGGCACTGAGCGGCGCACTGGCTGCTGCGCTGCCGTCGGCGTCCGCGGAGGAGGCCGCTCCCACCCCCGCCGAACCCACCGTGCGTTGCGCGATCACCGACGAGCGCTTGGCGGAGCTGTCCGGGCTGGTGGTGGTCGGTGAGCAGACCCTGGCGCTCAACGACGGCGGGGAGCAGGTGGCCGTCTACGGGCTGGACGGCGCGTGCCAGGTGGTCGACGTGCAGACCGCCCCGGTGGACCCGTACGACCCGGAGGACCTCGCCGTCGGCCGGGACGGAGCGGTGTGGCTGGCCGACACCGGCGACAACGGCACGCAACGCCCGACCGTCGCCCTGCACGTGCTGCGGCGTGGGGGTGCGGTCGCCCTGTACCGGCTGAGCTATCCCGACGGGCCGCACGACGCCGAGGCGCTGCTCGTGGCGCCCGACGGCACGCCGTACGTGGTGACCAAGGAGGTCCTCGGCTCCAGCGGCGTCTACCGGCCCGCCGGTGCCCTCACCGACGGCGCGACCGTGCCGTTGGAGCGGGTGTCCACCGTCAACGTCACCCTGACCGGTACGCCGGGTGGGCCCGTCGGCCGCGCCGGTCAGCTGATGATCACCGGTGGGGCGGTCGCCTCGGACGGCAGCGCGCTGGCGCTGCGCACGTACACCGACGCCTATGTGTGGCCGCTGTCCGGCTCTGACGTCGTCGGCGCCCTGGCGGCGGCCCCGGCGCGGGTGGCGCTGCCGGAGTCCCCGCAGGGAGAAGCGGTCAGCTTCAGCGCCGACTCGCGTGCCCTCGTGGTCGCCAGCGAGGGACTGCCCAGCGACGTCACCCTGGTGCCGCTGCCCGAGGGGACGGCGGCTCCGGATCCCGCCCCGGAGAGCACCGCGCCGGTCCTCGCCGACCTCGCCGGCGACGCCCCGTCGCTGCCCGCGGCGCTCCTGGCCGCACTGGGGGCGGTGATCCTCGTGTGGCTCGGCCGCCGGCTCCTCCGTCGGTCCTGACCGGGTGGACCTGAGCCGGCTCCGTGCCGCCGGCACCCCGGCCCGGGACCGGCCACCGGGTTCTCCGGACCTCGCCGGTGCGGGGTTCAGACCCGGCGGAGCACCGAGACGACGCGACCGAGGATGGTCGCCTCGTCGCCGGGGATCGGCTCGTAGGCGGGATTGTGCGGCAGCAGCCACACATGTCCGTCCCGGCGCTTGTACGTCTTGACCGTGGCCTCGCCGTCGATCATCGCGGCGACGATCTCACCGTTCTCCGCCGTGGGCTGCTGCCTGACGACGACCCAGTCGCCGTCGCAGATGGCCGCCTCGACCATCGAGTCCCCCGCGACCTTGAGCATGAAGACGGTGCCCTCGCCGACGAGCTCGCGGGGCAGGGGGAACACGTCCTCCACCGCCTGCTCGGCGAGCACCGGACCACCGGCGGCGATGCGCCCGACCAGCGGGACGTAGGTCGGCGCCGACGCCAGCTCGCCGTTGCTGACGACCGGCGGCTCCACCACGGAGGTGGAGCGTCCGGAGTCGCCGGGAAGCCTGACGTCCAGTGCCCGGGGTCGGTTCGGGTCGCGGCGCAGCCAGCCCTTCTTCTGCAGTACCGACAGCTGGTGGGCCACGGAGGAGGCCGACGAGAGGCCGACGGCCTCCCCGATCTCACGGACCGAGGGTGGGTAGCCGCGCCGTTCGATCGAGTCGCGGATCACCTCGAGGACGCGTCGCTGCCGTTGGGTCAGGCCGTCCCCGTCCGGGCTCCGGTCGGGAAAGGTGCGGACGGAACCCGACGCCGAATCGGTCGCCTGCGTGCCGCTCGGCGTCCCGCTCGAGTCCGTCACGTCTCCTCCTCGCCGGCCGCGTGGCAGCCCGTCCGTCCGTCCCTGCACGAGGACCGTAGCGCCCATGCGCGCCCAGTTCAAACAGGTGTTCGAAATCTGCTCGTGAGCCCTGGCTTGTGTCGGTGCCGTCCGGTAGACATCGCTCGGACGAACGGATCGAACAGGTGTTCGGGCCGACGACGGTGTCGGCCGGTGAGGGTGGAGGGGCGATGGCGAGCTACGCAGCACTGCGGGTATCCGGCACGACGGCGGTCGCGGAACGCGGTGGGCCGGCAGTGGCACGCCCGGCGCCTCGGGTGGAGCGGCACCTGCGAGTCCTGCCGCCGGTTCCAGCCGCCTATGCGGTCCCACCCGTGCGGCGCACTCCGCGGCCGGCGAGCCCGGTGGCCCGTGCCGAGCCGGCGCCTCTCCCGCGGCTCCGGCTGACGGCGCGCGGTCGCCGCCTGGTGGTGGTGCTGGTTCTCGCCCTGACGGTCGGTGTCGTCTCGGTCGGCACCGCGGTGCTGCGGGGCGACGGCGACGGCGACGGGCTGCAGCTGATGGGCACGAGCAGCGTCGTCGTCCAACCGGGGGACACGCTGTGGTCCATCGCGCGGTCGGTCGCCGACGACCGGGACGTCCGCGAGGTCATCCACTCCATCCGGCAGGCGAACGGCCTCGAGAGTGGCGACATCGCGCCCGGTCAGGTGCTGCAACTGCCCTGACGTCCGGCGGGTCCCCTGCGCCGCGCAGCGTGCCCGCGCCATGGCAAGACGTTCACAACGGGGCGGTGACGACTTCGTCAACCGTCAGCACCGGCGCATGCGCACTGCCTGCTGCGTCCCCGCATACGGTCGGTGCCGTGTCGAGCGTCATGCATGACCGCGCCGCGGTGTTCTCCAGTCAGCCTCAGGCCATCGAGATCCACCGGGCCGGTGCGTGGTGGTCGGGAGAACTGCTGGGCTGGCGCCATGACGGCAGTGGTGCATGCCAGATGTGGGTGCGGGCGGTCGTCGGTGGTGTGGAGGAGACGGTGTGGACAGGGCTGGCCGATCTCCGGCTGCCCGAGCGCCGCGCTGCGGCCGCCGGGCCCCGTGGTGGGCAGGACGAGCCCCCGCGTCAGAGCGCGTCGGCCCCGCCGGGCGTGCCGGTCACCGCGGAGGTGACCGCGAGCCTTCCCCTGGCGCGGAACCACGTCGACGCCGACCTCGCCCGCTCCGGCGGTCGGGGTCCCGCCGTCCGGGCTGCCGACGTCGGAGTCGTCCCGGCGTCCGCCGTGCCGGTTCCGCCGGGTCGTCACCGGGCGCGCTCGGCCGCCCCGGCCGCCGGGCGGCATCGCGCGGCGGACACCGGGCTCACCGCCGTCACCGCTGAGCCGGCCCGCCGGATGTCGGAGGAGTTTCCCGCCACCGTCTCCTGCCCGGTTCCGGCGGTCCGGCCCACCCCGACCTCCGAGCCGGCCGCGTCCGCGTCGACGTCGGCGTCGGCGTCGGCGTCGGCGTCGGCGTCGGACCCTGAAGCTGATGGGCTGCTCACCAGGCCGATGCCCTGGCCGACGTCGTTCCGCACGTCCGCCGCCCGCGGCTGATGGCTGCCTGAGCGACGGATCCGACGCTCAGTCCACCGACGCTCAGCCCACCGACGCGTCGGGCTCTCGATCGGGATGGGTGGCGCCGTCCGCGCGCAGAGGTCGGGCGTGCGCCAGGGGCTCGCGTGCTCGCCACGCGTTCCGACCCAGCCGTTCGACCAGCGTGTCGTGCACCGGAGCGAGCGGATGCTCCGCCTGCGTACGCCCGGGTCGGGGTGGAACACGCCGAGGTGAAGACAACTTGCACATCTTGTGGAGCCCGGCCTAGGGTTCCCCTACATCTAGTAGTTACAGAGCTGTAGGCCCGTCCACAGGCCGATCCGCAGGTTCTCCCTGGGTCATCCACCGGATGTCCCCAGGAAGTCCTCAGGACGCCGGTGGAGGGGTGGCCGGAGCGCTCCGCGCTCCGGCCTGGGGGAGGAGGTGAACCACCGTGCGCTGCCCGTTCTGCCACAACCCC
>DASPIH010000141.1:0-4814 GCA_035629195.1 Blastococcus sp.
CGCCCCGGCCGCTGCGTGCGGTCCTCGCCGCGCCCGTCGGGCCGGCGCTCCGCCGAGCCCTCCGGCACCAACCCGACCACCCGCTCGGCAACTACCTGCTCGGGCGATGGCACCTGACCGTGCCCCGGCTGCTGGGCGGAGGGAGCTCCCGGGCCCTGACCCGGTTCGAGCGATCCGACAGCTGCTCGGTGCCCGGGGACACGCGCGCCATGGCCGCCCTCGCCGAGACGCACCTGGGCCTCGGGGACGTCGATGCCGCGCGAGCAGCCCTCACGTCGGTGATCGCCCGCACCTCCCCCGAGGGTCGGGGCGTCGGCCGGATCGAGCGCGCCACCCGCACCCTGTCCGAACTGGAGCCCGCCTCGGCGGGGAGAGGAGGGGCGTGATGAGCACGCTCACCCGTGCCGCGCTCGACCACCCGATCCGGACCATCGTCGGCTGGCTCGCCGTCGTCGTCATGTCCGTGCCGCTCGCGCTCGGGCTGGAGCACGAACTCAAGGCCGGCGGCTTCAACGACCCCGGCGCCGAGAGCGTCCTGAGCCAGGAAACCCTGGAACGCGCCTTCGACGACGCGCCGAACAGTCTGCAGGTGGTGGTGACCGCCCCCGGCGGCGCCAAGGCGGCGATCGACGACGCCGTCGAGGCGGCCACCGACTTCCCGCACGTCGAGAGGGTGGACTCCTACGAGGACGACCCGGCGTGGCTGTCATCCGACGGCGCGACCGGACTGATCCAGGTGTCCTTCAGTTCCGATGACACCACGACCCAGGGTCTGGTGCCCGACCTGAGGAACTCGGTCACCGCCGCTCTCCCGCCGGGTGCCGAGGTGGACGTGACCGGCGCGTCGGCGCTGGAGTACGACCTCAACGTCCAGTCGAAGCAGGACGCCACCCGCGCGGAGATGATCGCGTTCCCCCTCCTGTTCGTGGTTCTGCTGCTGGTGTTCCGTTCGGTGGGCGCGATGGTCGTGCCGCTCGGCCTGGCCGGCGCTGCACTGGTGGTCACCAACGGCATCGGAGCTCTGGCGGCGCGGGTCGTCGATCTGCAGATCCTGTTCACCAACGGGGTCTCGCTGATCGGCCTCGCCGTAGCGGTCGACTACTCGCTGTTCATCGTCAAGCGCTATCGCGAGGAGTTGGCGGCGGGGGCGGATTACCGCCCAGCGCTGGAGACCGCCATGCGCACGGCCGGGCATGCCGTCCTCTTCAGCGCCCTGGCCGTCGTGGTCGCACTGTCCACGCTGTTCATCCCCGGCCTGCTGATCTTCACCAGCATCGGACTGGCAGGGGTCATCGTCACCCTCGTCGCGCTCGTCATGTCGATGACGCTGCTTCCAGCTCTGCTCGTCCTCATGGGACGCCGGATCCACTTCGGTGCCCTGCCGGGCCGGCGGAGCAGCGAGGCGGTCCGAGGGACGCTCGGCAGTAGCGGGCCCGTGCCCTCGCGGCTGCGGGCCGGGCTGGTGGTCGCCGCCCTGGGCGTCGGCTTCGCCGTCATGGCTCTGCCGATGCAGGACATCCGGCTCCAGGTCCCGGTGGCGAGCGCGGACATCCTGCCGGCGGACATGGACTCCCGCATCGGTGTGGAGCGGCTGGAGGAGACGATCGGCACCGAGGGGCTGTTCCCGCTCCAGGTGGTGCTGTCGGGATCCGGCCCGGACGCCGTCCGTACCGCTGCCGGGCAGGCCCAGGCCGCCATCGGTTCCGTGGCGGGTGTTTCCGGGGTGTTCTGGGACGGCACCGTCGCTCCGGACGGGAACAGCGAGGTGGCCCGCCTGGTCGTGGCCACCCAGCTCGACCCGGACAGCGTCGCGGCGCACGACCTGGTCACCGAACTCCGGGACGTCGTCCCGGCGGCGGTCGGCCCGGCCGTCACAGCGGGCGTCACCGGGGCCACGGCGACGGGCACGGACTTCGACCGGGCGGTCGTCTCGTCGCTGCCGGCCGTCGTCGGCGCCGTCGTCCTCGCGACGATGCTCCTGCTCGGGTGGGCGTTCCGCTCCTGGCGGCTGCCGTTGCTGGCCCTGGTGCTCAACGCGGCGGTGGTCGCGGGGAGCCTGGGGCTGCTGACCGCGCTGTCCCAAGGGCTCCTGGGGGAGGAGATCAACAGCGTCACGCCGCTCCTGCTCTTCGCCATCATGTTCGGCCTGAGCATGGACTACCTGGTGATCATGATCTCCCGGATGCGGGAGTTCTACCTCGACGGGGCCTCGCACGACGCGGCGATCACGCTGGGTCTGCGGCGCACCGCCCGCCTGGTGAACGGCGCTGCCGTGATCATGGTGGCGGTCTTCGTCTCGTTCGTGTCGGCCGAGATCAGCATCGTCCGCCAGCTCGGGATAGGGCTGGCCGTCGCCGTGGTGCTCGATGCCGTGGTGGTCAGGTCGCTGCTCATGCCGGCGGCGCTGCGGCTCGTCGGTCCTCGCATCTGGGGTCGCACCGCGTCGGCGCCGCTGCCGGTCCCCGTCCCACCGGCGCCCACGGCGGCCGTGGTTACCGAGGGTGCGTCGTGAGCCGGGGGGCGGGCACGCCGTGCCTGACGGCCGGCGGCGTGACCGTGGTGGTCGACGGGATCCCGCGACTGCGCTGGTCCTCGACCGGCCCGGCCGAGTGGCGACTCCGGGACGTCTGGCCCTCGCCGCAGGAGGAGCGGTGGCTGCACGAGCGGATCGCGGAGGGCGACCCGATGCTCGTGGTGCTCGGTGCCGACACGCCGTGCGTGGCCGTGTACCCGGAGGAGTTCTGGGCGCAGCGGGAGCGGTTCGCCTCCGTCGTCGAGGACGCCGAGCTGGTGGAGCTGACGCTGCCGATCCTGGACTGGCTCCCGGAGCCGCTGCGCAGCCGCGGGCAGGTCTTCGCGGAGCAGGCAGCAGCGGCTCTCCGCTCCATGCCGGTGGCGCTGCGGCCTCCGCTGCTGGTGGAGACGCGCTCCGAGCCCTGCTCCGTGCGCTTCGCCCGCTGTGCCGGAGCGCCCCCGCGGCAGGAGGCGCTGCTAGAGGTCGCCCGGCACGTCTTCGCCACCGCTCCGGTCCTCGCGGTGGCGCCGTGAGCGGCCGGGTGCACGTCGTCACCGGCGCGGGTTCCGGCTTGGGCTGGCACATCACCACGGCCCTGCTGGACCGCGGGCACCGGGTGGTGGCCAACTACGCGTCGTCCGGTGCCCGGTTGGCGGAGCTGGCCGACGAGGTCGGCGGCGATCGCCTGCTGCCGGTACCGGGCGACATCGCGCAGGAGGCGACCAGCCAGGAGCTGATGGCTCGGGCCGCCGACCTCGGCGGCGTCGCCGCCGTGATCCACAACGCGTCGGTCACCCGCGACGCGTTGTTGGTCAGGATGGCCGCGGAGGACTGGGACGCGGTGCACCGGGTCAACCTCCGTGGCGCCTTCCTGCTCACCAAGCACGCGCTCCGGTACATGATGCGTCGCCGGACGGGACGCCTCGTCTACGTCTCGTCGATCGCGGCGGAGCTGGGCAACGCCGGGCAGGCGAACTACGCCGCGAGCAAGTCCGGGCTGAGCGGGCTGTCCCGCTCGGTGGCGCAGGAGTACGCCCGGTACGGCGTGACGAGCTGTGTGCTCGCCGCCGGCCTCGTCGCGGTCGGCATGGGGCTGCGCCTGGCGCCCGAGCACCAGGAGGCCAAGCTCGCCCGGGTCCTGCACGGGGCGGCAGCGCCCGACGACATGGCGGGGGTCGCCGCCTACCTGGCCAGCGAGGAAGCCCGGCTGATCAATGCAACGGTGGTCCACGTGGACGGAGGGGTGATCTTCTGATGGTGATCCGACGGTGCGCCGAGATCTCGGTGCCGGCCGCTCCGCAGGAGGTCCTGGCTGTGCTGCTGCAGGTGGCCGGCCTGGCCGAGTGGAACCCGGCGTTCAGCGATGTCCGTGCCGACGGCCCGGTGGTCATAGGCGCCCCGGTGCCCATCCGGGTCCAGGGCATCCTCGACGGAGCGCTGGTGTACGACCAGGTGTCTTCAACAGGCATCGACATGACCATCCGGATCCCCGGCCTCAGGGAGCACGGGTCCTGGCGGGTGCGCGCCGACGGCGCCGCCACCGTGGTGACGCACGAGTTCACCCAGCACGGACCCCTGGCCGTGCTGCTGGAACCCGGCACACGGAACGTCGCGGACCTGAGGGTGGGCCGGCTCCGGGACCGGCTGGCGGAGCGGCCACCGGGTCGAGCGGCCTGACACGTCAGCGGCGGTGCGGCTCCTCGGCTCCGAGGTGCCGCACCGCGGCGGCGGTTCCCACAGGCGTGGCGGCTTGTCCACAGATGTCCGAGCGGTCCGCCGGTCCTCCCTGCCCGGCGACAGGGTGGTCGGCACACCGGCACCGCGCCGGTCGCGCCGTCCCTGGCGCATCCCGCCCCGAAGGAGCACCGTGAACGACACCATCGTCACCGTCGTCGGCAACGTCGTCGACTCGCCCCGCCGCGTCAGCCTGCAGAACGGCGCCGTCACCAACTTCCGCCTGGCGTCCACCGCCCGCCGGTACGACGCCGCCCGTGAGGAGTTCGTGGACAGCGGCACCTTCTGGGTCGACGTCGAGTGCTGGGGGCCGCTGAGCAGCAACGTCTCCGCCAGCCTCAGCAAGGGGGATGCGGTCCTCGTGCACGGGGCGCTGACCACCCACAGCTGGGAGTCCGAGACCGGCCCCCGCAGCAAGCCGCGCATCAAGGCGTTCGCCGTCGGGCCGAACCTGCAGAAGGGCCGGTCGCTCTTCACCCGCGACAAGAGCGGCCGCAGCGGCGAGGAGGCCGGGGCGTCGCCCGCTCCGGACGCGCTCGGCGAGCGGGAGTTCCCGGCGTCCGGA
>DASPIH010000142.1:0-4458 GCA_035629195.1 Blastococcus sp.
CAGGCTGCTCGTGCAGGCGCTCGCCACCGGGCTCGACGGCGCGACCCTGCCCGTCCTGGCTGCCGGCCGGGTCGTCGCCGGCCTCGGCCTGGGGTTGCTCGTGGTCGCGGTGGACCTGCGGATCTTCGCCGCCGCGGGCACCCACGGGCCGGCGTTCACGGCCGTGGAGACCGCACGGTCCGGTGCTCTGCTGGCGGCACCAATGGCGGCGACCGCCGCCGCATCCCTCTCGCTGGCGGTGCCGCTCCTCGCCGCCGCGGCGCTCCTCGCCGCTGCGGCCCTGCTGGCGCCGCTCACCCCGGTTCCGCCGACATCGGCCCGGGCCCTGTCCGATCCGTTCCCTCCCGCTCCCGACCCGGAGGTCTCCGATGCTCTCGACCGCTCCCGCGTCCCCGTCCCCGTTTCCGTCGGTGGGCCCGGGGCCTGACGCCGATCCGGCGTGGGTGCGGGCCGGCCGGCTCCTGACCGCCCGCGCGCTGGCCGAGCTCTCCTACGAGCAGTTGCTCGAGCCCGTTCCGGAAGCCGGCGGGGAATGGCGCCTGCCCACCCCGGCCGGGCCCGTCTACCGCTTCCGGGCCCGCCGCGGCGGCTTCGGTACCTGGCGGGTGGAGCCCGGCAGCGTCACGCGGGACGGCCGGCCGGTTACCGATCCGGCGCGGCTGCTGGTCGACGTCCGCGAGCTGCTGGGGCTGGACGGCCCCACGACGGCGGAGGTGCTGCGGGAGCTGACGGCCACCCACGCCGCCGAGGCGCGGCTGATGGCCACCGGGCCGGCGGCCGCGGTCCTCGCCGACCTGCCCTACGCCGAGCTGGAGCAGCACCTCACCGGCCATCCGGTCCTGCTGCTCAACAAGGGACGGCTCGGCTTCGACGCCACCGATCTCGACCGGTTCGCCCCCGAGTCCCGGGCGACCGTCCGGCTGCACTGGTACGCCGCGCACCGGTCGATCGCCTCCTACCAGGCGGTGCCCGGGCTGCATCAGCCGCGGCTGCTGGACGACGAGCTGGATCGCGCCACCCGGGGCGCCTTCGCCGCCGTCCTCGCCGCCCGTGTCGACGACCCGGCGGACTACGTGTGGCTGCCCGTGCACCCCTACCAGGACGCCACGGTGGTGCGCACCCTCTTCGCCCCGTACCTCGCCGACCGGCGGCTGGTGCCCCTCGGCGAGGCGCCGGACAGGTACCGGCCCGTGCAGTCCGTGCGCACCCTGGTGGCCCCCGGTCACCGCGACGTCAAGACGCCGCTGCTCATGCGCAACACGCTGGTCTGGCGCGGCCTGGGCACGGCGGCCACGGCGGCGGCCCCGGACGTCAGCGCCTGGCTGGCCACGCTCCCCGAGGGGGACCCGGAGCTGCGTGCCACCGGGCTCGGCCTGCTCGGCGAGGTGGCCAGCGTCGTGGTCGGCCACGAGCTGTACGACGGCGTGCCCGACGTCCCCTATCGCTACCGGGAGCTGCTGGGTGCCGTGTGGCGCGAGCCGGTCGGCGCGCACCTACGGCCGGGGGAGCGCGCGCGGTCACTGGCCGCACTGCTCCACGTCGACCCGCGCGGCCGGGCGGTCGTCGCGGAACTGGTGGCCCGCTCCGGGCTGTCGCCGCACGCCTGGCTGCAGCAGCTGTGCACCGCCCTGCTGCCCGGCCTGCTCCTGTGCCTCACCCGGCACGGTGTGGCCTTCTGCCCCCACGGGGAGAACACCGTCGTCGTCTACGACGACCGGGACGTGCCGGTGCGGGTGCTGGTCAAGGACTTCGCCGAGGACGTCACGCTGCTGCCCGGCCGGGAGTACCCGGGCCTGTCCGACGAAGCGAGCCGGGTGCTGGTGCGGTGGCCCGCCGAGGAGATGGCGCACAGCATCACCAGCGCCGTGTTCGCCGGGGTCTTCCGCTTCCTGGCCGGTGTGGTCGAGGACCACCTCGGGCTTCCCGAGCAGCGGTTCTGGGCGGTGGTGCGGGAGGCGCTGCTGACGTGGCGCGCCGACCACCCGGAGCTGGCCGGCGAGTTCGACGCCCTGGGCCTGCTGACCCCCACGGTGGAGCGGATCGCGCTGAACCGCGAGCACCTCACCGGCGGCGGCTTCCACGACCGGGCGGAGCGCGACGCCGCACCCGACGTCGTCCACGGCCGGGCGCCCAACCCGCTCGCCCCGCGCGCCTGCTCCGTGCCGGGGAAGACGTGCTGACCCTGCAGGAGCTCCGCGCCCTGGTCGACGCCGGCCAGGTCGACGAGGTCGTCCTCGCCCTGCCGGACCTCGCCGGACGGCTGCAGGGCACCCGGCTGTCCGCGCGGCACTTCCTGGACAGCACCGTGGCCGAGGGGTTCGGCGCCTGCACCTACCTGCTGACCACCGACGTGGACATGACGGTCACGGCAGCGTCGGCCGAGCTCGATCCGGAGGGCAGCGGGTACGGCGACCTGGTGCTCTGCCCCGATCCGGCGACGCTGCGCCCGATGCCGTGGGATCCGGGCACCGTGTTCGTGCTCGCCGATGCGCGCCATCCCGACGGCCGGCCCGTGCAGGTGGCGCCCCGGCAGGCCCTGCGCGCGCAGGTGGAGGCCCTGGCCGCGGCCGGCCTCGTCCCGCTGGCCGGCGTGGAGCTGGAGTTCCGGGCGTTCACCGAGTCCTATGCGGCGGCGCAGGCGACCGGCTGGTCCCGGCTGACGCCGGCGACGCGCGGCGGCGTCGACTACGCGCTGGTCGGCCTGGAGGGCATGGAGCAGCTCACCCGCCGGCTCCGCCGGGAGACCGTCGCGGCCGGTCTGAGGCTCGAGTCGGCCCGGGGCGAGTGCGCCCCCGGTCAGTACGAGATCGTCTTCCGCTACGACGGCGCGCTCGCCGCGGCCGACGGAGCCGCCTTCTACAAGACGGCGGCCAAGCAGATCGCCGCCCAGGAGGGCATGGCTCTGACCTTCATGCCGAAGTACGACGCGGGCGAGGGGAACTCCTGTCACCTGCACGTGAGCCTGCGCGACGCCGAGGGCAGGCCCGTGCTCGCCGGTGAGGGACCGTACGGGGAGTCGCCGCTCATGCAACGGGTCCTGGCCGGCCAGCTGGCCTGCCTGCGCGAGCTGACCCTGCTCTTCGCCCCGACCGTCAACTCGTACAAGCGACTGCGCCCCGGTGCCTTCGCGCCGACCGCGGTCGCGTGGGGACCGGACAACAGGCGGGCGGCGCTGCGGCTGGTCGGCTCGGGGCCGTCGCTTCGGTTCGAGCACCGGGTCCCGGGCGGAGACGCCGACCCGTACCTGGCCCTCGCCGCGGTGCTGCTGGCCGCCCGCCACGGCATCGACGGGGACCTGCCGCTGCCCGACCCCGTCCGGGGAGCACCCGGCCCCGGCATGGCTACGCTGCCCGCCTCCCTGCCGGAGGCCGCGGACCTGCTGGACGGCAGTGCCATCGCTCGGACCGGCCTGGGCAACGCCCTCGTCGACGCGCTGGTGTCCGCCGCCCGCGCCGAGTGGGCCGACTACTCCGCCACGGTCAGCGAGTGGGAGCGTGCGCGCGGCTTCGAGCGCCGGTAACTGGAGGCCGGCGCGACGGGGCCGACGAGCCGGCGCCCGCCGACCGCTGGGCCGGGCGCCCCCGTCGGACGGGGATCCGGGTCAGACCTGCTCGGCGGCCGCCGCGATGTCGTGCAGGTCCTGCTCCAGCGCCCTGGTCACGGCGCGGCGTGCCAGCGGTGCGGTGACCGCTGCGAGGACCCGCGCTCCCGTGTTCGTCGGCCGGCCGCTGAAGGTCATCGTCACGTCGGTCCCGCCGTCGTCGGACGGGGCGAGTGCGATCATCGACACGTAGTGGGCGCCCCGGCTCGCAGCCTCGACCCGGTAGGACCGCTGGGGCTCCACCGCGGTCACCGTCATCTCCTCGGTTGCCGATCGGCCCATCATCGTCCGCGTCTCCCGCCAGCGCGTCCCGACGCCGAAGGCTCCCGGTGTGAGCACCTCCACGGCGTCGATTCCTCGGATCACCTGCGGTGAACCCGCGAGGTCGGTCGCCACGTCCCACACCCGCTGCACCGTCGCCGACACGTGCCGGCGAACCTCCACGTCCTGCATCGCTGACCTCCTCCCTCCGCCTGCGCGTCGCCGTCCGGCGGCACGGCCACCCTGTCACCGGGGAACGACAGGACTGGAGCAGGTTCAGTACACGCGACGACGGTGCTGCACACGGCGGCGGCACCGCGCATCGCCACCCTGGTGCAGCCGCGCATCGATCCACCGGCCTGCGCGGTCCGCTGCCCCGGATCGGTGAGCGCCGTCGCCCCCGTCGGCCTTCGGGGAGCCTGGTGGCTCCAACTGGCGTGCCCGGAAGGGAATCGAACGGGCGCCGGTGGAACCGCGGGCACAGGCCGGCGATCGAGGCAGTCATCGGCACAGGCGTCACAAATCCGGAGCCGGCCCGGGAGTGTGACGACGACGGTTGCCCTGCTGCGTGGCCGCGCGTGTGTCGCAGAGCACTG
>DASPIH010000143.1:0-5223 GCA_035629195.1 Blastococcus sp.
CGTCGCGTGCGGCGCTGCGGACGCGCGGCCGCGATCACGTGCGCGAGCTGACCGGCCGGGCGGTGGCCGAGCTGCGGACGGCGGGTGTGCCGGCGTCCTCGCTGCGGCTCCTGCGGCGTCGTGGCCGGGTGCGCGACTCCGCCGGGCTGACGGTGGCCCAGCGGCGGGCGAACCTGGCCGGCTCCTTCCTCGCCGACCCCCGCGCCGGAGCGCCCCCGGAGGGAGCCCTGCTGGTGCTCGTCGACGACGTCGTCACGACCGGCGCCACGCTGTGCGAGGCGGCTCGGGTGCTCGAGAGCGGGCCGGGATGCGGTCGTGGGCCGGTGCTCGCAGCCGTTCTGGCCGCCACGCCGCGGCCCTCCGACCGACCTCGATCGACTGTCGTGTCCGGGGAGGAGCGACTAGCGTCGAAGTGACCGATACCCGTCCCAACCGGGAGGTCTCATGGAGATCGTGGTCCGTGGTC
This sequence comes from Blastococcus sp., assembly GCA_035629195.1. GTDB lineage: Bacteria > Actinomycetota > Actinomycetes > Mycobacteriales > Geodermatophilaceae > Blastococcus. Next base: position 467 of record DASPIH010000143.1, read on the forward strand.
GCAACGTCGAAGTCCCCGAGCACTACCGCCAGCACGTGGAGGACAAGGTCGGTCAGCTGGAGCGGTTCGACACCAAGCTCTCGCGCATCGACGTGGAACTCTTCCACGAGAAGAACCCCCGCCAGACGGCTCACTGCCAGCGGGTCGAGATCACCCTGCGGGGCAAGGGGCCGGTGGTCCGCGCAGAGGCCAGCGGACCCGATTTCTACGCCGCGCTCGACCTGGCGTCGGGCAAGCTGGACAACCGGCTCCGGCGGGCGGCCGACCGCCGGCGCGTGCACCACGGCCGGCGCACGCCGGAGAGCGTCCGGGTTCCCGGCAGCCCCCTGGACGCCGGGCATCCCGAACTCGCCATCGAGGCGCAGCTGGAGCGGGACCGCGAGCTGGCCGACGGCCCCCACGTCACCGATCTCGACGAGCACCTGCCCGGCCACGTCGTGCGGGAGAAGCACCACCCCGCCACGCCGATGACCGTCGACCAGGCACTCCACGAGATGGAGCTGGTGGGTCACGACTTCTTCCTCTTCCAGTGCGCCGACACCGGGCAGCCGACGGTCGTCTACCGCCGGCACGCCTACGACTACGGTCTGATCCGGCTCGCTCCCGTGCCGCAGGACTCGGGGACGCCGGTGGTGGACACGGCGGTCGTGGCACAGCCGGCCGCCGTCTGACGAGGGGGGCGCGGCCGTGTGGTCGCGCCCCGCCCCGTCACCGGCCCAGTCCGGAGGCTCGTCCGGGGGCGTCCCTTCAGGCGTTGCCGAGGATGCGGTCGACCGAGATCTCGAGGACGACCCGGGCCGGGTTCTCCCGCGGCTGCCGGTACCGGCGGGCGTAGCGCTCGACCGCGTCGGCGACGGACGCGGCGTCGTCGCGCACGACCGCCGTCCCCTCCAGGGTGGCCCACCGCCGGCCGTCCACCTGGCAGACGGCGACCCGGTGCTGCCCCTCCCGGACGTGCCGGGCCTTCGCGGAGGTGCCGGAGGTGATCACGCGGGCGGTACGGGCCGCCGCGTCGTAGGTGACGCCCACGGGCACCACGTGCGGCGTCCCGTCGGGGCGCAGGGTGGTCAGCGTCGCGAGGTGCCGCTCGGTGAGGAAGTCCAGCAGCCCCTGCCCGGGGTCGGAGAGGTCGCGTGCCATCGGGGCAGCGTACGGATGGGGCAGGTGGTGCCCGGGCGCCGGTCGCGGCGGTCGGAGGGACCGCACTCCATGCCCGGCCGCCTACCCTGGGGTCGTGGTGTTCTCGAAGATCCTCCGTGCCGGTGAGGGCAAGCTCGTCCGACGGCTCTCCAAGATCGCCGACGCGGTCGAGTCGATCGCCGACGACTACACGGACCTGACCGACGCGGAGCTGCGTGCCAAGACCGACGAGTTCAGAGGGCGGTACGAGGACGGGGAGTCCCTCGACGCCCTGCTGCCGGAGGCCTTCGCCGTCGTCCGCGAGGCGGCCACCCGGACCCTGGGGCAGCGGCACTTCCGCGTCCAGCTCATGGGTGGGGCGGCCCTGCACCTGGGGAACATCGCCGAGATGCGCACCGGTGAGGGCAAGACGCTCACCGGTGTCCTCCCCGCCTACCTCAACGCGCTCACCGGCGACGGCGTCCACGTCGTGACGGTCAACGACTACCTGGCCAAGCGCGACGCCGAGTGGATGGGCCGGGTGCACCGGTTCCTCGGGCTCTCGGTGGGCAGCATCCTGTCCGGCCAGACCCCCGCCCAGCGGCGCGAGCTGTACGCCTGCGACATCACCTACGGCACGAACAACGAGTTCGGCTTCGACTACCTGCGCGACAACATGGCCTGGAGCAAGGCCGACCTGGTGCAGCGCGGACACCACTACGCGATCGTCGACGAGGTCGACTCGATCCTCATCGACGAGGCCCGCACCCCGCTGATCATCAGCGGACCCGCCGAGTCCGCGGGCAAGTGGTACTCGGAGTTCGCGCGCCTCGTGCCGCTGATGAAGCGCGACGTCCACTACGAGGTGGAGGAGGACAAGCGCACCGTCGCCGTCACCGAGGAAGGTGTCGAGTTCGTCGAGGACCAGCTGGGCATCGACAACCTCTACGAGGCGGTCAACTCGCCGCTGATCGGCTACCTGAACAACGCCCTCAAGGCCAAGGAGCTGTTCAAGAAGGACCAGCAGTACATCGTCAGCAACGGCGAGGTGCTCATCGTCGACGAGTTCACCGGTCGCGTGCTGGCCGGGCGCCGCTACAACGAGGGCATGCACCAGGCCATCGAGGCCAAGGAGAAGGTGAAGATCAAGGACGAGAACCAGACGCTCGCCACGATCACCCTCCAGAACTACTTCCGGCTCTACGAGAAGCTCTCCGGGATGACCGGCACCGCCCAGACCGAGGCGGCCGAGCTGAGCCAGACCTACTCGCTGGGCGTCGTGCCGATCCCCACGAACCGGCCGATGGTCCGCCAGGACCGCTCCGACGTGATCTACAAGACGGAGAAGGCGAAGTTCGACGCCGTCGTCGACGACATCGCCGAGCGGAACGAGGCCGGCCAGCCGGTGCTGGTGGGTACCGCGAGCGTCGAGAAGTCCGAGCTCCTGTCGAAGTACCTGCTCACGCGCGGCATCCGGCACGAGGTGCTGAACGCGAAGAACCACGCCCGGGAGGCGTCGATCATCGCCCAGGCCGGCCGGCCGGGGGCGGTCACCGTCGCGACCAACATGGCCGGGCGTGGCACCGACATCCAGCTCGGCGGCAACGCCGAGTTCATCGCCGACGAGGCACTGCGGGCCCGGGGGCTCTCGCCCTCGGAGACGCCCGACGAGTACGAGGCAGCCTGGGACGAGGCCCTCGACGCGGCGAAGGCCCAGGTCAAGGCCGAGCACGAGGAGGTCACCGAGGCCGGTGGCCTCTACGTCCTGGGCACCGAGCGGCACGAGAGCCGCCGCATCGACAACCAGCTGCGCGGCCGCTCCGGCCGGCAGGGCGACCCGGGGGAGTCGCGGTTCTACCTCTCCCTCGGTGACGACCTGATGCGCCGGTTCAACGGCCCGATGCTCGAGTCGATGATGAACACCCTGCGGGTGCCCGAGGACCAGCCGATCGAGTCGAAGATGGTCAGCCGGGCGATCCTCTCGGCGCAGACCCAGGTCGAGCAGCAGAACTTCGAGGTCCGCAAGAACGTCCTCAAGTACGACGAGGTGCTCAACCGGCAGCGCACGGTCATCTACGACGAGCGGCGCCAGGTGCTGGAGGGGGCCGACCTGCACGAGCAGGTCCGGTCCATGGTCGACGACGTCATCAGCGCCTACGTCGACGGCGCGACCGAGACCGGCTACGCCGAGGACTGGGACCTCGACCAGCTCTGGACCGGGCTCAAGGCGCTGTACCCGCTCGGCCTCACCGTCGACGAACTGATCGACCAGCAGGCCCGTGGCGAGCAGTCCGATCTCTCCGCCGAGGACCTCAAGCGCACGCTGCTCGACGACGTCCACCGCGCCTACGAGGAGCGCGAGGCCACGCTCGGCTCGGAGACCATGCGGGAGCTGGAGCGGCGGGTGCTGCTCAGCGTCCTGGACCGCAAGTGGCGCGAACACCTCTACGAGATGGACTACCTGCGGGCCGGCATCCACCTGCGCGCGATGGCCAACCGCGACCCGGTCGTGGAGTACCAGCGCGAGGGCTACGACATGTTCGTGGCGATGCTCGACGGCATCAAGGAGGAGTCGGTCGGCTTCCTGTTCAACCTCGAGGTGAAGACCAAGGAGGAGCAGGAGGCCGAGACGAAGGCCAAGCAGGCCGAGGCGGAGGCCAAGGCGCTCGCGGCTGCCGAGGCCGGGACGGCGAGGGTGCTCGCCCGTCAGGCGGCCGCTGCCGAGGCGGCGGCCGGGAAGACCTCTGCCGGAACGGCCCGTCGGTCCACCGCCGCGGCGGCGACCGGGAAGACCGCCGCCGCGACCGCCCGTCGGTCCACCGCCGAGGTGCCGCCGGCCGCTCCGGAGGTCGAGGAGCCGACGCCGTCGGGAACCGGCCCGGTGCTGGCCGTCAAGGGTCTGGAGGAGCCGCGGCGCTCGGCGGAGAACCTGACCTACTCGGCGCCCAGCCTCGACGCCTCGCCGGCCGAGTCGGGCCGGACCAAGGCCGCCAAGACGGCCACGGTCTCCGGCACCAAGGAGACGCCCCGCAACGCGCCGTGCCCGTGCGGCTCGGGCAAGAAGTACAAGCAGTGCCACGGGGCGGCCGGCAGCAACTAGACCGGTAGGACCCCGACCGCGCACGCCCCGCCGGCCATCTGGCCGGCGGGGCGTCGTGCTGCCCGGGGTCGCCACCCGTCCCGTCGCGGGCCCGACCTGATCTCGCCGAGCGTGGTGGGGCCGGGCCTTCAGCCGATCTGCAGCGCGGTGCAGCGCCAACGGCCGTCGATGCCCTCCAGGCGGGCGGCCACCGCGTGCGCCCGGCCGGCACGGTGGGCGACGGCGCTGATCTCCGCGACGCCGTCCACCGGCTCGCACACCTGGACCCGCCCGATCACGACGGGGGCGTTGCCCCCGCGGCACCACCCGGGACGGCGGCCGCGGGTCAGGGCGGCGTAGACGCCGGCGGAGGTGAACGGGCGCACCTGGGCCAGCGGGCGCCGGCCGATCAGGGCCTCGAGCGTGGTGGTCACCAGAGCGCGCCCGATCTCGGCCGCCGACGGGAGGTCCGCGCGACCGGACAGCACCGGACCGAACCTGTCGTCGGCGGGCGCCGACGCCGACCGCGGCCGGGGACCCGGCTGGTGCTGCGGCCGCG
>DASPIH010000144.1:0-2959 GCA_035629195.1 Blastococcus sp.
GTCCGCTCCTCCGACTCGGCCAGGATGATCTCCGCGGCGACCTCCTCCATGCCGCTGCCCTGCAGGCCTGATTCCTCCGGAAGGAGCTGCGACCGCGTCGCGATGTTGTCCTCGGTGACGTTGGCCAGCGCCTCGGGGCTCGGCTTCTTCTGGGTGGTCACGTCAGAACCGCTGCTGCTCGGTGCCCAGGACCAGGGCCTGCGCGACCTCCTGCACGTTCTCGAACTGCCGGACGGCGGGAAGGCGCTGCAGGTCCGAGAGCACGCGGTCAGGAGCGGTGGCGTCCTGCGCCTTGGCGATCAGCTGGTCGCGATCGGCCGGCCACACCTCCTTGCCGAGGGCTTCGGCGATGGCGGCGCGGCGCTCGATGTCGCCCTCGTTGGTGCCGGGCGAGGTGGCGGGCTGGTGCGGGTCGGTCACGGGATGTCCTCCGGTCGTTCGTGCAGGTCGGGGTCTACTGGGCCGACGCCGTCGAGGCGTCGGTGTAGCGCAGGATCGCCGCGACCGCGTCGTCGCCGGGCATGGCCGCCCGCGGCAGGACGACGACACCGGCGCTGTTCGCGAACGCGGCGGCCAGCAGGGCGCGGTCACCGGGCACGGAGTGGACCTCCTGGGAGCCGAGGGCCTCCATGTCGGCCTGGTCCACGCCCAGCTCCAGCGGTGATCCGCCGACCAGGAGCTTCTCGTCGTCGGGGTCCTCGGCGAGCACGAGCGTCTCCACCTGGCCCTTGCGGAGCGCCTCGACGACGGTGCCCGTGCCCGTGACCGCGAGCCCGTGGGCCGCGGCGGCCTGGATCTTCTCCGCGGTCTCGGCGATCTCGCGGGCCTCGTGCTCGGCCACCAGCTCGGCCTCGCGCTGGTCGACCGGCTCGCGGTCGGCTCCGGCGGCCCGGCCGCCCTCGTCCATGGACACGATCAGGTGGGACCACATGTCGCTGGCGCGGTCGGTCAGGATCTGCCGCGCCCGGATGTCGCCGGCCACCAGGACGAAGCGGACGTCGTGCCGGCGGACCATCGAGGCGATGTTCTGCGCGACCTCCTCGGCGTTGTGGATCCACTTGTTCTCGGCGTTGTGCTGGTAGCGGTGGTGCGCCCAGCCGCCACCCTGGAACTTGCGGATCTGGAAGCTGTCGCCCTCGACGGTCTTCTCCTCGTCGGCCTGCTCGGGCAGGTTGACGAAGGTGATGTCGGCGCCGACGCGGTCGATCAGGACCACGATGTGCGGAATCCGACCGGGCAGCTGGCGGAGCACCGGGACCAGGTCCGGCTGCGGCGACCACTCGGCGATCTCCCGCAGAGGGGTGTCGATCAGCGGCTGGTCGAGCACGACCGTGCCGTCGGAGGCGACGACGACCGCGCGGCCCTTCAGGGTGCCTGCCTCGCCACCGTCGTTGCCCTCGAGCAGCCGGCCGCGGACGACGTCGATGACGGACTCCGGCGCACCGGCCTCCGTCAGGCGCTCGCTGAGTCCGCGCACCTTCAGCTCGAGCTCGGTGTCGGCGTTCTCGGTCGTGTGCGTCACGTCGGCGCACACCGTGGCGAAGGGCCCGGGGGCCGTGAAGACCGGCTCCAGGAAGGACAGGTCCATGTCGGGGGGACAACTCCTCGGTCGATCGACTGGGTGGGCGGGGCGACGCTGGCCGCAACTCCCGTCGCCCGACCGCCTACCCACGCCTCGTCACCTCACACCCGGTGTCGATTCCGGAAGGCGGGGGTAGGCGGGCCGGGACCGAGAACGAGGAACTGTCGAGAGGACGAGACGTGCCCGAGCGCGATCTGCCGCTGCCCGACTACGACCACCTGCCCGTGGGCTCGCTGACCTCCCGCATCCGGATGCTGGACGTCGAGGACCTGACCACGCTCCTGGACTACGAGCGCGCCCACGCCAACCGCATCCAGGTCGTCACCGTGATGGAGAGCCGGCTGTCGGGGCTGAAGGACGGCGCCCAGCCCTCCGGTGGCGATCCGGCCGCGCAGGGCGCGGACGCACCGCCGCCGGCCGCGGGCGGATCCGCGGCCTCCGAGGCGACCAGTGGGCCGCCGGTGAACCCGCCGTCCCACGGGGACCCGACCAACCCCGCCCAGCCCCGCTGATCGGTTGGACCAGGCACTCGGGCCGGCCCGTCAGGCAGGGTCGGCCCGAGTGGGCCCCGGAGGGGTCCGCGCAGGGACGACGGACGCGCTCGGCTCACCCGGGGAACGGCTCCTGGCCGCGGTGCGACCCGGAGGGTCGCGATGTCACGGCCCGCTGAAGGCGTCGACGATGTCCATGACCGCCGGGCCGAGCAGCACGATGAACAGCGTCGGCAGGATGCACAGGATCAGCGGGAAGATGACCTTCACCGGGATCTGCATGGCCTTCTCCTCGGCCCGCTGGCGGCGCTTGAGCCGCATCTCCGCTGCCTGGGTGCGCAGCACGTCGGCGATGGAGACGCCGTACTGATCCGCCTGCACGACGGCCCGGATGAACCGGCGCAGGTCGACGACGCCGGTCCGCTCGGCCAGCGCCAGGTAGGCGTCCCGTCGCGGCTGACCGACGGCGATGTCCTGCAGGGTCCGCACCAGCTCCTCGGCCAGCGGCCCCGTGCCGTTGCTCCCGGCCCGGGCCATGGCCGACTCGAAGCCGAGCCCGGCCTCGACGGCGATGGTCATCTGGTCGAGCGTGTCGGCCAGCTCGAGGGCGATCGCGTCCTGCCGCTCCTGCCCACGGCTGTAGAGCAGCAGCTCGGGCAGGAAGTAGCACACGACGGTGCCGAGGACCGCGGCACCGACGGTCACCGGGCCCGGCGACGACGTGGCCAGGAGCAGCCCGAGGGCTCCGGCGACGGACCCGAGCACGAGTTTCGCCGCGACCAGCCTCGGCACCGGCCACGCCGCGGGCCGCCCCGCCCGGCCGGCCAGGCGGTCGAGCCGGGCGGTCGTCCCCCGTGGGGTCAGGCTCCGGGTCAGCCGGGCCAGG
>DASPIH010000145.1:0-2726 GCA_035629195.1 Blastococcus sp.
GCCGAGGCCAGCGGTGAGTCGAAGGACGCGACCGTCGCGGCGGCCGAACCGGTCGAAGGCGTGGGCAGCCCGGGGCGGGCGAACTGGTCGGCCACCTCGGCCACGAACCGCTCGGTGGTGAAGAACCCGAGCACGCCGCCCGAGCGCACCCGGCGCACGCCGATCACGCGCGCGTTCGGCCCGAACTGCTCGCGCGCGGCCGCGATGGCGTCGTCGCGGCTGGCGGCCTCAACGGATCGCAACGGCACCGCTCACCACTCCCAGCGACTCGATCTGCGCTGTCCGGGACACCTCCGCGTAGGAGATGACGGGCAGCCGGGGAAGGATCTGGCGCATCAGGCGGGACAGGGCCGCGCGGACCTGGGGCGAGCAGACCAGGACCGGGGACAGGCCCGCGCGCTCGGCGTCCTCGAGCAGGCCGCTGCAGCCGTGCACGAGGGCGTCGACGGCGCCGGCGTCGAGAGCGAGGACGGCGCCCATCTCGGTCTGGCGGACCGCCTCGAGCAGGCGCTGCTCGAACCCGGGCTCCAGGGTGAAGACGTGCAGCCGCTCGTCGGGCGTGACGTAGGGCTGGCTGATCGCCGAGCCGAGCGCTCCCCGCGCAGCCTCGACGAGACCGTCCAGGTCGGTCGACTGCTTGGCACGTACAGAGAGTGCCTCGAAGATGCGCACCAGGTCCCGGATCGACACACCCTCACCGAGCAACGCGTGCAACACGCGTTGCACCTCTCCCAGGGTGAGCAGAGCAGGGGTCATCTCCTCGACCACGACGGGGTGCGTCCGGCGCACCATCTCGACGAGGAGGCGGACGTCCTCCCGGCCGAGCAGGTCCGCGGCGTTCTGCCGCACGACCTCGGCCAGGTGCGTGGTGATGACCGAGGACCGGTCCACGACGGTGGCGCCGGCCATCTCCGCTGCGCGCTGCAGTTCGGCGGGCACCCACTTGGCGGCCAGGCCGAAGACCGGCTCGCGCGTGGGCTTGCCCGGCAGCCCGTCCAGCGCGTCGCCGATGGCCAGGATCGTGCCGGCGGGGGAGGTGCCCTTGGCGGCGGGGACGCCGTTGAGCCAGATGACGTACTGCGACGACGGCAGGTCGAGGTTGTCGCGGGTGCGCACGAGGGGGATGACCAGGCCGGTCTCCATGGCCACCTTCCGGCGGAGGGCCTTGACGCGGTCCAGCAGGTCGCCGCCGCGCGAGCTGTCGACGAGGTCGACCAGGTCGAAGGCCACCTCCAGCTCGAGGGGATCCACGCGCATCTTCTCGGCGATGGCCTCCGGGGAGTCGGGCGCGGGCTCGTCGTCGGCCGCCGCGGCCGCGGCCTCGGCCTCCTCGTCCACCTCGACGGGGTCGCTCATCCGGGCCGCGAGCACGAGGAAGAGCCCGCCGACGAGCAGGAACGGCAGCTTCGGCAGGCCGGGGATCAGGCACAGGGCCAGGGCGGCGGCACCGGCGATGCGCACCGGCTGCTTGAAGCGGCCGAGCTGACCGATGAGGTCGGAGCCCATGTCGCCCTCGGTGGCCGACCTGGTCACGATGATGCCGGTCGCCGTGGACATCAGCAGGGCCGGGATCATCGACACCAGGCCGTCTCCGACGGTCAGCAGCGAGAAGGTCTCCACCGCCTCGCCGGGAGCCATGCCCCGCTGCATGACGCCGATCGCGAAGCCGCCGATCAGGTTCACCAGGGTGACGATGATGCCGGCGATGGCATCGCCCTTGACGAACTTCGACGCACCGTCCATCGAGCCGTAGAAGTCCGCCTCGGCGGTCACCTCCTGGCGGCGCCTGCGGGCCTGCGTCTCGTTGATCAGCCCGGCGTTGAGGTCGGCGTCGATGGCCATCTGCTTGCCGGGCATGGCGTCGAGGGTGAAGCGCGCCCCGACCTCGGCGACGCGGCCGGCACCGTTGGTGATCACGACGAACTGCACGACGGTCAGGATCACGAAGATCACCAGCCCGACGACGAGCGAGCCGGCGATGACGATGTGGCCGAAGGCCTCGATCACCTTGCCGGCATAGCCGTCGGTGAGCACGAGCCGGGTGGAGGACACGTTCAGGGCGAGGCGGAACAGGGTCGCGATGAGCAGCAGCGACGGGAAGACGGCGAAGTCCAGCGGCTTCCTGATCTGCATCGAGACCAGCAGGATCAGCAGGGAGAGCGCCAGGTTGAAGCCGATGAGCAGGTCCATCAGGGCCGCCGGCAGCGGCACCACCAGCATGAGCACGATGGCGACGACGCCGATCGAGACGGCGCTCTTGCCCAGCCCCTTCACTGGCCCGTTCCGGGCACGGACGACGGTCGGCGGCTCACCCCTCCCTCATCGGCAGCTCACCGGGGGACCGGTACCTGGACGGCGGTCATGCGCATGCGGCCGCGGTGCAGGGGCCCGCCGCGAGCTGGCGAGCGGTGGGGGTCACCGAGGTCCCTTCTTCAGGCGGCGACGCGGCGGCGGCCGGCCCTGGGCAGGTCGGAGGTGTCGGGCGCCTCGAAGCCCGGTCGGTGGAATCCGCCGCGGACACCGCGCGCGCCCAGGTGCATGACGAAGGCCAGCACGCGCGCGACCGCGGTGAACAGCTGCGGCGGCACCTCCTGGCCGATGTCGCAGGACGCGTGGAGCGCGCGGGCGAGCGGGATGTCCTGCACCAGCGGCACCCGGGCCTCGGCGGCGCGCTCGCGCAGCTTGGCCGCCACCTCGCCGGCTCCCTTGGCCACCACGCGTGGCGC
>DASPIH010000146.1:0-6780 GCA_035629195.1 Blastococcus sp.
GAGATGGGCTTCGCCCGCGAGGTGGGCGACACCCTGGTCTTCATGGACGACGGCGTCGTCGTGGAGGCCGGCGACCCGCGCTCGGTGCTCACCGATCCGCAGCACCCGCGCACCCGGTCCTTCCTCTCCAAGGTGCTCTGAAGGGAAGTCGCCGCCCGGCCGGCTGAGCGGGCTCACCCCTCCAGCCGGCGCACCTGCCGCGCGGCGGGAAGCCGGTCGGTGTAGCTGATCGCGTTGCCCTGGATGTGCAACTGGTCGTCCTCGGTCGCCTCGCGGAGGACCTTCGCCGGCACGCCGGCGATCAGCGAGCGGGGCGGGAAGACCTTCCCCTGCGTGACGACGGCGCCCGCGGCGACGATCGAGCCCGAGCCGATGTGCGCCCCGTTCATGACGATGCTGCCCATGCCGACGAGCACGTCGTCGTCGATGCGGGCGCCGTGCAGCACCACCCGGTGCCCCACCGTCACCCGCTCGCCGACCACCAGCGGAAAGCCGGGATCGGAGTGCAGGGTGCAGCCGTCCTGGATGTTGGAGTCGGCACCGATCGCGATCTCCTCGTGGTCGGCCCGCGCGACCGCGCCGTACCAGATGCTCGACCTGGGGCCCATGGTCACCGCACCCACCACCACCGCCGTCGGCGCCACGAACGCCTCGTCGTCGATCCGCGGTGAGCCGAAGTCCAGGGCACCGATGAATGCATCGTTCATCGTCCGAACCTAGATGAGGCCGTGCGCGTGCACCGCCTCTGCCACCTGCAGGAACCCCGCCACGTTCGCGCCCAGCACCAGGTCCCCCGGGGAGCCGTACTCCTCGGCCGTCTCGTGGCAGCGGGTGTGGATGCTGCGCATGATCTCCTCCAGGCGGGCCTCGCTGTGCTCGAAGGTCCAGCGGTCGCGCGAGGCGTTCTGCTGCATCTCCAGCGCGGATGTGGCCACGCCACCGGCGTTGGCCGCCTTTCCCGGGGCGAAGCTGACGCCGGCGTCGCGGAACACCTGCACCGCCGACGGGGTGGCCGGCATGTTGGCGCCCTCGACCACGTAGCGGCAGCCGTTGCGCGCCAGGACGCCGGCCGCGTCGCCGTCGAGTTCGTTCTGCGTCGCGCTGGGGATGGCGACCACGCACGGGACGTCCCAGATGCTGCCGCCGGCCACGAACGTCGCCGACGGGACCCGGTCGGCGTAGACGTCCAGCCGCCCCCGCTCGACCTCCTTCACCTGCTTCAGCACGTCCAGGTCGATGCCACCGTCGTCCACCACGTAGCCGCTGGAGTCCGAGCAGGCGACGACGGTGCCACCGAGCTGGTGCACCTTCTCGATCCCGTAGACGGCGACGTTGCCGGAGCCGCTCACCACGACCCGCCGGCCGTCGAAGGACTCCCCCGCCGCCTCCATCATGGCCTCGGCGAAGAAGGCGGCGCCGTAGCCGGTGGCCTCGGTGCGCACCAGCGCTCCGCCCCAGCCCAGTCCCTTGCCGGTGAGGACGCCGGACTCGTACCGGTTGGTGATCCGCTTGTACTGGCCGAACAGGTAGCCGATCTCGCGCGCCCCGACGCCGATGTCACCGGCCGGGACGTCGGTGTACTCGCCCAGATGCCGGTAGAGCTCGGTCATGAAGGACTGGCAGAAGCGCATGACCTCGCCGTCCGACCGCCCCTTGGGATCGAAGTCGGAGCCGCCCTTGCCGCCGCCGATGGGCATGCCGGTCAGCGCGTTCTTGAAGATCTGCTCGAAGCCGAGGAACTTGACGATGCCCAGGTTGACCGAGGGGTGGAACCGCAGCCCGCCCTTGTAGGGGCCCAGCGCGGAGTTGAACTCGACGCGGAACCCGCGGTTGATCTGCACCTCACCGCTGTCGTCCTGCCACGGCACGCGGAAGATGATCTGGCGCTCGGGCTCGCAGATCCGCTCGACGGTCTTCATCTCGCTGTACTCGCTGTGCCGCTCGAGGACGACGGCCAGCGACTCCAGCACCTCGCGGACGGCCTGGTGGAACTCCGTCTCGCCGGGGTTGCGCCGCAGCACCTCCTCGTAGATGGCCTGGACCTTCTCCGGTACCTCGCCGCTCATCGTCGCTCCTCCACCCGGGCTCCGTTGACGTCAGCAACGTACGTCCCGGCTGGTCGGGGCGCGGGGCGAGGACGGTTCCTGCCCCGGATGTCACCCCTGGCCGCCACCATGGCGGCATGTCCGAGCCGACCGACCTCCCCGTGCGGGCGTTCCCGGACCAGGCCGCGCTCGAGGCCTGGCTGGAGGAGAACGCCGCCACCGCTCCCGGCCTCTACGTGAAGATCGCCAAGAAGAGCTCCGGCATCCCGTCGGTCGACTGGGCCGGGATGGTCGAGGTGCTCCTCTGCTTCGGCTGGATCGACGGCCGGTCCAACCGGCTCGACGACTCCTGGTACCTGCAGCGGATCACGCCACGGCGGCCGCGCAGCGTCTGGTCGCTGAAGAACGTGCAGACCGTGGCCCGGCTGACCGAGCAGGGCCGGATGCGTCCGGCGGGCCTGGCTGCGGTCGAGGCGGCGAAGACCGACGGGCGCTGGGAGCGCGCCTATGCCGGCCCGGCCACCATCACGGTGCCGGCCGACCTGACCGCGGCCCTGGACGCCGTTCCTCCGGCGCGGGCGGCGTTCGACGGGCTCGGCAGCGCCGAGCGGTACTCGGTGCTCTGGCGCGTGCAGACCGCGGCGACCCCGGGCACCCGCGCCAAGCGGATCGCCGCCGCCGTGCAGATGCTCGCCGGGGGAGGCACGCACGTGTGACGGCCTCCCGCGGCGCTGCCCTGGGTGGTGGGCTGCCACACCTCGATGCCCCGCGAGCCGCCGTGCCGGCGCCCGTTCCCGGGATCAGCCGGCAGGGCGGACGCCGAAGCGGAACCCGGCCTGGTCCACGGTGGTCACCGACAGCGGCGTGCCGTACGTGCGGGCGTGGACGATCATCCCGTTGCCGAGGTAGATGGCGACGTGGCTGATCGGCGAGTAGTAGAAGACCAGGTCGCCCGGCTGGAGCTGTCCCCGGGAGAGCTGGGGGCCGATCTTCGACTGGCCGACGCTGGTGCGCGGCAGGGTGATGCCGGCGGCCGCGTAGGCGTAGGACGTCAGGCCCGAGCAGTCGAAGGCATCGGGGCCCGTCGCACCCGAGCGGTACGGGGAGCCCACCTTCGACAGCGCCACGGAGATCGCGGTGGCCGCGGCGCTCCCCGGGGCGACCGGCAGCTCCGCGACCGACGGCGCCTGCAGCCGGGGCCCCGCCACCACGGCGGAGACGCGGTCCTGCTCCTCGGCCGAGAGCCGGTCGTAGTCGGACCGGTACTCCGCGGCCCGACGCTCGACCTCGGCCTGCTGCTCCTCGAGCTGGTCGAGACCGGCCCGTGCCGTGGCGGCGGCCTGGTCGGCGGCTGCCTGGGCCTCCTCGGCGGCGACCCGGGCCGCCGCGGCGTCGGCGATGACCGAGTTGGTGTGCGTGGCGATGACGTCCAGCGTCGTCATCTGCCGGACGAGGTCGTCCACGGAGCCGCTGGTGAGGAACGCGGACACCTGGTACTGGGTGGTGCTGGTGAAGCTGCTCGTGACGATCGCGCGGATCTGCGGCTCGTGGACCGCGAGGGCCTGGCGCGCAGCCTCCGCCTCGGACGCCGCCGTCGCGGCGGCCGCCTGCAGCGCGGCGACGGTCTCCTCGGCCTCGTGGAGCTGTGCCTCCACGACGGTCAGCTGCTGCGCAGCCTGCGCCATCAGCGTGGCGGCCTCCGCGACGGAGCCGGGAGCGGCCGTCGCCGCACCGGGGCTGAGAACCGCCGTCGCCGCCGCCACCACAGCGGCGCTGACCGCGAGGACGGCGCGCGGGCGGCGAGGGGTGGACGTGCGCTGCATCTGCACCATGGCCTCCGATCACCCGCGCCGGGCCCGGGGAAGGAGCCCAACCGTGCGCGTCAGAACGGACCGTAGGGAGTTGCTATCCACCCGTAGCGAAGGGCGCGCGGGTCCTGGTCCTGCCGGGTACGTCCTCCGTCACACGCGCCCCACCCGCATCCGGCTGTCCCACCGGTGCGGATCAGCGGGCCGGGACCAGCAGGCCGGGATCAGCGGCGGCGGGGACCACGCGCGGTGCCGTCCGGCTGCCGGTCGGGAGCGAGGGGCACCAGCCGGTCGGCGACGGCGCCGGTGACGAAGGCGTAGACGGCCTTGTGGCCGACGTCCACGACCTGGTCGCGGCGAGACCAGGTCCACGGTGGTGCGCCGACGCCGGTCGCGTTCTCCAGGGTCTGGTCGGTCGCCAGGCGGACGGAGGTGTGCCAGGCCGACGCCCGCCAGCCGCGCAGGCCGCTGGCGGCCCAGAGACCACGAAGGGCACCGACGGCGGCGCCGGTGCCCCAGTGCATGAGGTGGTTGCGCACCGGCGGCCGGGAGGATCCCGGCAACCGGCGCGCGGTGGTGAGGGCCGTGAGGGTGCGCGCCGGGACGTAGCTGTCCGGGCGGCCGGTGAGTGCCTGCTCGGCCTTCTCGCCCGCGGTCATCACGGCCACGCCCACCAGCCCGGCCAGAGCACCTCGAAGAGCAGCACGTCCCAACATGGGCGAGCACTACCCCGCTGGGAAGTGGCTGGAACGGCCCCCTCGCGGGGCCCCGGCCCGAGCGCAGCGAGGGTCGGGGGGTCCTTCGATCAGCCCGCGAGGGGCTCCTGCACGTCGAGGGCCGAGACGGCCTGGAAGTCGCGCAGGATGGCCAGGAGCTCCTCCGAGGTCCACGGCTCGCAGCAGTCACAGCCGTCCTCGCGGAAGCTGACCAGACCGATGGAGCCACCGGCCGGGTTCTCCGCGATGGCGAGGTTGCCGGCGGACGGGTGGCGGTGGCAGGCGCAGGCCTCGGCGCAGAGGCCGAGACCCCACCCGGAGATGACGACGGTGTGCCCGTCGTCGCGGACCTTGCCCACCTGGAAGACGGACGGCTTGCGACCCCTGCTCACGGAGTCCTCCCCTCGGCAGCCCCGGAAAAGCGGAGCTCGATGCGATGTCGGAAACGAACTGCGAGTGGTGTCGGCAGGAACAGGTCCTGGGTGAAGCCGCATGCTGCTCGCATTCCGCCACCGAGCGTAATCCCGCATGTACGCCCCGTCCCCGGCAGTTTCCGCCAGGGTTGCGAGATCGACTTGTCGAGAGTGCTGCGGAACGCCGTGCCCCGACGTCGGCCCGGTCAGCTGGCCGGGCTGACGCTGCTCATGTTGTAGTCGGGGACGCGCAGCGCGGGCATGGCCGCCCGGGTGAACCAGTCGTTCCACTCACGGGGCAGCGTCCGCTCCGTCCGGCTCGCCTGCACGGCGCGGGCCAGCAGGTCCACCGGGGACTCGTTGAACCGGAAGTTGTTCGCGGCCCCGGTCACCTCGCCGTTCTCCACCAGGAAGACACCGTCGCGGGTCAGGCCGGTGAGCAGCAGGGTCTGCGGATCCACCTCCCGGATGTACCAGAGCGTCGTCAGCAGCAGGCCCCGTTCGGTGGTGGCGAGCATCTCCTCCTGGGTGGCCGTCGCCGTCGGGTCCTCGAGGATCAGGTTGTCGACGGCGGCCGTGGCCGGGGCGGTGGTCTTCAGCGCCCAGGCGCGCGGGCGGATCAGGTTGGTCAGGACGCCGCCCTCGATCCAGTTCACCGCCGACGTGGGCATGCCGTTGTCGAACACCGACGCCGAGCCGGAGGAGGCGCCCACCACCTGGAAGGGAGCCGCCTCCAGCCCGGGGGCGCCCGGATCGCTGCGCAGGGTCAGCGGCAGCGCCGCGATCCGGTCGCCGGTGCGGTTCCCGCCTCCGGGCCGGGCGAAGACGTTGCGGCCCTCGTCGGCGTCGCGCGCCTCCATGGTCCAGTACAGGTAGATCATCAGGTCGCTGACCGCCGACGGGGGCAGCAGCGTCTCGTAGCGCCCGGGGGGCAGGTCCACCCGACGCTGCGACCACGCCATCTTCCGCTGCACGTCGGCGGCGAGGGCGGGCACGGAGACGTCGGTGAAGTTCCGCGTGCCGGTGCCGGTCCACACGGAGCGGCCGAAGTCCGGCGTCTTCCCGTTGAGCTCCACCCGCCCGGTGGGCTGGTCGTGGCGCAGCCGCAGACCGGTGGAGCTGCCCAGGTAGGTCGTGCGCATCGAGTGCTCGGCGAAGCCGAACAGCAGCTCTCCGCGGTCGCCGGCCTCGCCGAAGGCCTGCCCGAGCGCGGGCGCGAAGTCGGCGAACACGCCGATGGAGGTCTCGGCCGGATCGGCGTCCCAGTCGCCAGCGCCGGGCGGGGCTCCGCGGTCGGGATCCGGGGAGATCAGCGGCATCGCGTCCTCCGCGGGCCCCGCGTCCCGGGCGGCCTGCTCGCTGGCCGCGACCAGGTCGGCGACGTCCGGCGTCCCCGAGCGGGTCACCGTTCCGGCCGCCATGCCGGCACCGCCGTCGACGAAGGAGACGACGACCACCTGGCGCGAGCGCATCGCGCCGTTGGTGGTGAGGCTGTTGCCGGCCCACCGCAGGTTCGCCTCGGAGCCCTCGACCACGATGGTGACCTGCCCGTCGGCGGTGGAGGCGGTCAGCGCCCGCTCGACCAGGTCCTGCGCGCGGTGCTGTGTCATCGCCCGGCCTCCTCGACGGTGTTGAGGATCGTCACGTTCTCGAACAGCGCCGTCGGGCAGCCGTGGCTGACCGCCGCGGTCTGGCCGGGCTGGGCCTTGCCGCAGTTGAACGCGCCGCCCAGGGCGTAGGTCTGCGGGCCCCCGAGGACCTGGAGCGATCCCCAGAAGTCCGTCGTCGTCGCCTGGTA
>DASPIH010000147.1:0-3781 GCA_035629195.1 Blastococcus sp.
TGCGCCTCGCAGGGGTGCCCGGAGTCGCCGCCGGTCCGGCGACTCCCGGCGCCGGGCCAGCGGTGGCGTGCACCGCGGCCGGCACGGCCCCGCCCCCACCGCGCGCGGCCTCCAGCCGCTGGGCGAGGTTCACGCCGACGCCCGGTGCCTGGCCCGGTACCGGCCGGACCTCATCAGCGGGGTGGCCGAGAAGCGGGACACCAGCCGGCGCAGCTCGCGCACCACCGGGTCGCGACGGCCTCCGCTGGACAGGATCGGAACGCCCTGGTTGGTGGAGGTCGGCACGGCCTTCGACCGCGGCAGGACGACGTCGACGCCGGTGCCGATCGTCGTCTCGACGTCGCGCACCGTCAGCCCGCCCCGAGGGTCGGCGAAGTTCATGACGACGTGCCGCCCCGCCGGGATCATGGCCAGCTCGCGGAGCACGTCGAGCTCCTTGCGCAAGCCCCGGACCCCGGGCACGTCCATGCTCGTGAGCATGACCACGTCCGAGGCGCGGTCCAGCGCCGCGAGCGTCTGCTCGGACAGGCCGGGCGCGGTGTCGACGACGACGTACCGGAACTCGCGGGCCAGGGAGGTCAGCAGCCGGGTGACGTCCTCGCCGCTGACCGTGTCGCCGGCGGCCGGGGACTCGGCACCGCACACGGCGAACAGGCCGCTGGGGTGCTGGGTGAGGAAGGTCTTGAGGACCATGGTGTCCTCGGCGGCCGGGCCGTGGACGGCGTCGGGAAGGGTGTACTCGGGGGTCAGCCCGAGCGCCGACGCCACGTCGCCGAACTGCACGTCGAGGTCGACCAGCACGGTCGACTGCGGTGCGGCCTCGGTGAGCCCGACGGCCAGGTTGGTCGCGACCGTCGTCTTGCCGACGCCGCCCTTCGGGGACGCGATCGTGATGACGCGCCCCGCGTAGCGGTCGGTCTCACCGGCCGGCCGCAGCACCCGCCGTCGGCCGGCGGCCGCGCGCCCGGCCCGCTCGACGGCGGCTCCGATCTCCTCGACGTCGGCGTCGGGCGCCAGCAGGTCACGGATGCCCGCGCGCATCGCCGCCTGCCACATCCCCGGCGACGGATCGGCCATCAGCACGACGGTGATGCCGGGCGACTGGACGTCCAGCCTGCTCGCGAGGCCGAGGACCTCCTCCACCGGCGCGAACGGCCCCACGAGCAGCACGTCGGGCAGCTCGCCGTCGACGAGCTGCTCGAACAGGCGGGCGAGATCGCTGGGCAGGCGGCCGGGGGGCAGCACGTGGACGTCACCGTCGGTGGCCTGCTTCACCCGCAGGATCAGCTCCTCCCCCGCTCCGGCCAGGACGACGCGGCTCATGAGTAGGCCTTTCCGTAGATGGTGTCCGGCGTCAGCACCCGGGTGCGGGAGACGTCGGGGTCGGCGGGCTCGAGGGACAGCCAGATGGTGGCGTGCTCGGCGCCGAAGACGATGGCCTCGGCCTGGGCGGCGGTCACCGCGAAGGTGAGCAGCAGGCTGCCCGACGGGGCGGGCGCCGAGGCGGGAGCCGCCGCATCCTCGGCGGGCGCAGCCGGAGGCGCCGGAGCGCCCTGCACCTGGGTGACCAGCACCTCGTGCAGGACCGAGTGGGTGGTGGCCGGGTCACCGCCCATGGACACGAAGACGCCCACCCGGTCGCCGGCGGAGAGCCGGCCGCCCACGGCGCGCTGCGGCTCCAGGACGACGCTGACCTCCTGCAGGCCCTCGGGCACCGGCACCGTGCCGGGAGCCTGGAGCGCATCGGCCCGCACGAAGCGGTCGTCGAGCAACTGCTCCCCGGGCTGCAGGTCGACGGTGGCCACGCGGTCGACCAGTGCCGCCATGTCGGTGACCCGCCCGGCGAGGGCCGCCTTGGCCGGCAGCGCCTCGATCCGCACCAGCTCGCCCAGGGCGCTGCCTGCGGTCCCCGCCGGGATGAGGGCGTCGGCGACCAGCACGTCGACGGTGCGGACACCGGCGAGAGCCCGCGCGTCCGCGCCGCGCACGTAGCCCACGAGGACGACGGTGCCGACCACGAGGAGGACGAGGGCCGCGGCAGCGGCCAGGAGTCGACGTCTCACGAGAGGGCCCCTATCGGATCAGTCGGAGGATGTTGGCGCCCGTCTGCGGGGCGGTCGGGCTGTAGTTCCAGGCGTCGGACAGCTCGACGAAGCGGGTGAAGTAGCCGGTGATGCAGCGTTCCTCGCCCTTGCACGGCTGGGGGTCGGACTTGTACCGGCCGGTGAAGGAGTAGCCGGTCAGCCGGAAGGCGGCGTAGCCGTACACCCGGTACCAGCCGTGGACGCCGTTGCCGCCGGCCTCGTCGAAGATCGGCAGCAGGACCGTCGTCCCGAGGTAGGACGCGAAGTCCTCGGGGTCGCAGCCCGCGGACGGGGACTCGCCGTTGTCCGACTTGAGCACCCCGTCGATGACGCTGGCGGTGCCGCAGCCGGCCGAGCCCGTCTGCACGAAGCCGAAGCCGCCGGGGATCTGGTTGCCCGACTTCGGGTGGCACTCCGGAGCGTCGTCGGTCTTGGTCAGCCTGATCAGCTGCGGGATCTCGTCGGACGGGATGGCGCCCTTGGTCTGCTTCTCGAAGGCGCAGTAGGAGAAGGTCAGCGGCAGCACGGCGGTCCCCTGGCTGGGGGCGCCCCAGCCGACGGTGGCGGTGGCCGACACCTGGGTGCTGTCATGGCCGATGACCGGCGCGAACCAGTGCTCCTTGGGGGCGCCGCCGGTGACGGTGACGCTGAGCGGGTCGCTGCTCAGCACCGGCTGGCCGGCCGTGCCCGTGGGGTCGTTGAGCCGGATCAGGGTCTGGGCCGTGGCGAGCATGTCGCCGCAGTTGCCGCGCGAGCAGTCCTGGGCCACCGCGATCGCGGCGGCATCGGCCGCGACCTGCAGCCGGGCCCGCTCGGCGTAGAGGGCGCCGATGTCGACGGCGATGGCTGCGAAGCCGAGCATCGGGACGAGCAGCAGGGCGAGGACGACCGCGCTGGCGCCGCGTTCGCCCTCCAGCCGGCGCCGGGCGCGGGAGGTCAGCCGTTGCACCGCATGACCCCCGTTCCGGTGAGCTCGATCTCCGAGCCGAAGAAGCCGGTCAGGTACGGCTTCGGGTAGGTGATGGTGAGGCGGACGGCGGTGCTGCCGGCGCCGGTGGACGGGCAGGTCTCGGCCGTGCCGATGACCGCCCCGCTGCCGTCGACGATCTCGATCTCGATCCGGTCGTCGACGACGACCGGGTTCAGCGAGGTGGCGGCATTGCGGGCGACGGCTCGCGCGTCCACCGGGTCGTTGCGCAGGGCCATGGCACGCACTCCCTCGCGGGCCGCTGCGGAGAGCGTGCCCTGCACCTGGAAGGCGTGGCCGAACTCCATGATGCCGATGACCAGCATGAGGAGCAGCGGCACGATGAAGGCGAACTCCACCGCGGTGGCTCCGCGCTCGCCGCGCAGGCGTCCGCTCATCCCTGACTACCGCCTCTCCTCGTGCGTCGGCGCAGCGGCCCGGAAAGTGGGCCGCTGCGCCGGACTGCTACGGCTTGTGCAGCGTCAGATCACTCGGGGACGGCGGGCAGCTTGCCCTCCACGTCGGTGAACAGTTCGGTCAGGCCGCCGCCGAGCAGGGTGACGGCGGTGATGATCGCGACGGCGATCAAGCCGACCATGAGGCCGTACTCGACGGCGGTGGCGCCCTTCTCGTCGCGGCGCAGCCGCTCCTGGGCGAAGGCGACGAGGGTGGCGAGGGTGGCGTAGGCGTTGATCACGGGTACTCCCTGTGGTGTCGGCCGTCCGGCGTG
>DASPIH010000148.1:0-3009 GCA_035629195.1 Blastococcus sp.
CGCAGGCCCACCCCGACGAGGGGGCGGAGTACGGACGCGAACGACCCGCGGGCGGCCTCGACCAGAGCGGCACCGCCACGCCGGCGGCGGACGAACCGGCAGGCGGATACCAAGGGCCCGAGACCGGGCGCACCGCCGAAGGCAGCACCTCACCGAAGCGGAAGGGCTGAACCATGCCCCTCACCCCCGTCCTCACCACGCGGTGGGGCGCCGAGCAGTCGTGGCGGCTGTCGACGTACGAGCGCCTCGACGGCTACGCCGCGCTGCGCACCGCGCTGACCATGCAGCCGGACGAGCTGGTCTCCCTGGTCAAGGACTCCGGCCTGCGCGGCCGCGGCGGCGCCGGTTTCCCCACCGGCATGAAGTGGAGCTTCATCCCGCAGCCCAAGCCGGGGGAGACCCCGACCGGTCCGGCGGCCATGCCCAAGTACCTCGTCGTCAACGCCGACGAGGGCGAGCCGGGCACCTGCAAGGACGTGCCGCTGATGATGGCCGACCCGCACTCGCTGATCGAGGGCGTGATCATCTCGGCGTACGCGATCCGCTCGCACCTGGCCGTCATCTACGTGCGCGGCGAGGCGGTGCACGCCCACCGGCGGCTGATGAACGCCGTCGGCGAGGCCTACGCGGCCGGCTACCTCGGCCGGGACGTCCTCGGCTCCGGCTACGACCTGGAGCTGATCGTGCACGCGGGCGCCGGCGCCTACATCTGCGGCGAGGAGACGGCGCTGCTGGACTCCCTCGAGGGCTACCGCGGCCAGCCCCGGCTCAAGCCGCCGTTCCCCGCGGTGGCCGGCCTGTACGGCGCGCCGACGGTCATCAACAACGTCGAGACGCTGGCCAGCGTGCCGTTCGTCGTCCGCGGCGGGGCGCCGTGGTTCAAGGGCCTCGGCCCCGAGAAGTCACCGGGCCCGAAGATCTACTCGCTGTCGGGCCGCGTCGTCCGCCCGGGCCAGTACGAGGCGCCCATGGGGACGACGATGCGGGAGCTGCTGGAGCTGGCCGGCGGCGTGCGGCCGGGGCACGAGCTGAAGTTCTGGACGCCGGGTGGCTCGTCGACGCCGTACTTCACGCCCGAGCACCTCGACGTCCCCCTGGACTTCGACTCGGTGGCCGCCGCGGGGTCGATGCTCGGCACCACCGCGCTCATGGTGTTCGACGAGACCGACTCGATCGTCGAGGCCACCCTGCGGTTCACCCAGTTCTACGCGCACGAGAGCTGCGGCAAGTGCACCCCGTGCCGGGAAGGCACCTACTGGCTGGTCCAGATCCTGCAGCGGCTGGTCGAGGGGCGGGGGACCGCCGCCGACCTGGACCTGCTGGTGGACACCTGCGACAACATCCTGGGCCGCTCGTTCTGCGCCCTCGGTGACGGCGCGACCAGCTGCATCTCCAGCTCGCTGAAGTACTTCAAGGACGACTACGTCGCCCTCCTGCCGCCCGAGGAGCAGGCCCGGCTGGGGCGGTCGCTCCGGCTCGAGCCGGTTGGAGCCGCATCGTGACGCTCACCAATCCGACGCCGGCCCCGGCGGTGCCACCGGGCACGCCCGGCCCGCAGACGGCTCCGCAGTCCCCACCCGCCCCACCGGTGGACGCCGTGCACTGCACGATCGACGGCTTCGACGTCGCCGTTCCCAAGGGGACGCTGATCATCCGGGCCGCCGAGCAGGTCGGCGTCTTCATCCCGCGGTTCTGCGACCACCCCCTGCTCGAGCCGGTCGGTGCCTGCCGTCAGTGCCTGGTCGAGGTGGAGGGCCAGCGCAAGCCCGTCGCCTCCTGCACCATGCCGGTCACCGACGGGATGGCGGTGCGCACGCAGCTGACCAGCCCGGTCGCGGACAAGGCGCAGCAGGGGACGATGGAGCTGCTGCTGATCAACCACCCGCTGGACTGCCCGACGTGCGACAAGGGCGGCGAGTGCCCGCTGCAGAACCAGGCGATGGGCCACGGCCGCACCGAGAGCCGGTTCGTCGACGAGAAGCGCACCTATCCCAAGCCGCTGCCGATCAGCACGGAGATCCTGCTCGACCGCGAGCGCTGCGTGCTGTGCGCCCGGTGCACCCGGTTCTCCCAGCAGGTCGCCGGCGATCCGTTCATCGAGCTGTTCGAGCGGGGCGCGCTGGAGCAGGTAGCGATCTACGAGGACGAGCCGTTCGAGTCCTACTTCTCCGGCAACACCACCCAGATCTGCCCGGTGGGCGCTCTCACCAGCGCCCAGTACCGCTTCCGCGCCCGGCCGTTCGACCTGCGCAGCGAGGCCAGCGCCTGCGAGCACTGCGCCTCGGGATGCTCCATGCGCACCGACTACCGGCGCGGCAGGGTGACCCGCCGCCTGGCGGCGGACGACCCGGCGGTGAACGAGGAGTGGACCTGCGACAAGGGCCGCTACGCGTTCCGCTACGCCACCGCCAACGAGCGGCTCACCACCCCGCTGGTGCGGGGGGCGAACGGCGTGCTGGAGCCGGCATCGTGGCCGGAGGCGTGGGCCGCGGCGGCGGAGGGGCTGCGGCAGGCACGCGCGCAGGGCGGTGTGGGCGTGCTGCCCGGCGGGCGGCTCACCGTCGAGGACGCCTACGCCTGGGCGACCTTCGCCCGCGTGGCACTGGGCACCAACGACGTCGACGCCCGTGCCCGCGCGCACTCCGCCGAGGAGCTGGCGTTCCTCCAGGCCGCCGTCGCCGGTACCGGCCCGGGCACCGGTGCGGTCACGTACGACGACCTCGGGTCCGCCCCCGCCGTGCTGCTTGCCGGGCTGGAGCCCGAGGAGGAGTCGCCGATCCTCTTCCTCCGGCTGCGCCGGGCGGTGCGGAAGAACAGCCTGGCGGTCTTCGACCTCGCGCCGTTCGCGACCCGGGCCGCCGTGAAGCTCGATGCCACCGTCCTCACCACGCCGCCGGGCACCGAGGCCCGGTCGCTGCACGCCCTCGCCGAGGGCAGCTGGGGCGGCCCGGCCGTGGCGGCCCTGCGGGCGCCCGGTGCCGTCCTCCTGGCCGGTGAGCGCCTGGCCGA
>DASPIH010000149.1:0-6183 GCA_035629195.1 Blastococcus sp.
GAGCGCCGAGGTCGTCGGCGCCGTGCTGGACGCCGCAGCAGCCATCTCCCGCGCCGCCCGCTGAGCGGGGCCCCGGCCGGGTGACCGGGCGGCACCGCCTCGGCCGGGGACCCGTGCCCGCCGGTCAGTGACCCGGCGGCCGGTCCCCGCTCCCGCCCTCGGCGCGGTCCTTCTCCTCCACGACGACCGGGCGCAGCCGCGACCAGAGCATGAAGGCCAGGGCGAAGACCACCATCGCGATCCCGGTCCACAGGTTGGCGTTCCACCCCCCGGTCTTGGCCTGTTCGTCCTCGCCGTTGGCGACCAACCCCATGATCACGAGCACGACGCCGTAGAAGCCGATGAGGGCCCCGATGATGTTGCGGATGTCGAACGCGCCCGCCGAGTGGCGGTCGTTGCTGCCAGACGTGCTGCTCACGGCTGCGGTCCCCTCGCTCAGCGGAAGATGACGTTCAGGGCGATGACCATCACCAGTGCGATGCTGGCCATCGGGACGGGTGACCGGTACCAGGGCAGGAGGTGCGCCTCCGGATCGGTGCGCACCTCCTTGGGCGTCTCGGAGTAGACGAGGCCGGCCAGCTCGCTCACCGGCTTCGGGGTGGTCACCGCCGTGACCGCCACGCTGACCAGGATGTCCACCACGAACGCCGCGCCCGCCGCGACGAAGGCGGTGCCCTGGCCGGGCAGCGAGATGACCCCGGTCTCGTTCATGACGAAGACGACGATCGCCGCCGCGGTCCCCGAGACCAGACCCGCCCAGCCGGCCGTCGGGGTCATGCGCTTCCAGAACATGCCGAGGATGAACGTGGCGAACAGCGGCGCGTTGAAGAAGCCGAACAGCGTCTGCAGGTAGTCCATCAGGTTCTCGTAGCCGGCAGCGATCAGCGCCGTCCCGATGGCGACGACGGTCGCCCCGACGGTGGCCCAGCGGCCGACCGCGAGGTAGTAGCCGTCGGGCCGGTCCTTCCTCACGTACTGCTGCCACAGGTCGTAGCTGAAGACGGTGTTGAAGGCCGAGATGTTGGCCGCCATGCCGGCCATGAACGCGGCCAGCAGCCCGGCGATCGCCAGACCCAGCAGCCCGTTGGGCAGCACGTCGCGGATGAGGGCCAGCAGCGCCTCGTTGTACGTGAGCTCGCCGGCCTCGCCCGCCTTGAGCTGCTGGATCTCGGGCACCAGCACCCCGGCGATCATGCCGGGGATCACCACGATGAACGGGACGAACATCTTCGGGAACGACCCGATGATGGGGGTGCTGCGCGCGGCGGACATCGACTTCGTCGCCATGGCCCGCTGCACCTCGACGAAGTTCGTCGTCCAGTAGCCGAACGACAGCACGAAGCCCAGGCCGAAGACGATGCCGATGGTCGACCACACCGGGTTCTCGAAGCCGGACAGCTCGGTGGCCGGCCACGAGGAGAGCTGCTCCTCGCCTCCAGGCGAGGCGGTGACCCGGTCGATCAGCCCGCCGACCCCGCCCACGCGGTGCAGGCCGATCAGGGTCAGCGGCAGCAGTGCGGCGACGATGACGAAGAACTGCAGGACCTCGTTGTAGATCGCCGCGGACAGGCCGCCGAGGGTGATGTAGCTGAGCACGATCGCCGCGGCGACGACCAGCGACACCCACAGCGGCCAGCCCAGCAGCGCGTTCACGATGGTGGCCAGCAGGTACAGGTTGATGCCGGCGATGAGCACCTGGGCGACGGCGAAGCTGATCGCGTTGACCAGGTGCGCCCCGGTGCCGAACCGGCGCCGCATGAACTCCGGGACGGAGCGGACCTTCGACCCGTAGTAGAAGGGCATCATGACCACGCCCAGGAACAGCATCGCGGGCACGGCGCCGATCCAGAAGTAGTGCATGGTCGACATGCCGTACTGCGCGCCGTTGGCCGACATGCCGACGATCTCGACCGCGCCGAGGTTCGCCGAGATGAACGCCAGCCCGGTCACCCAGGCGGGCAGCGAGCGGCCGGACAGGAAGAAGTCGAGGCTGTCGGAGATCCGCCGGCGCGCGGCCACGCCGATCATCAGCACGACCGCGAAGTAGACGACGACCAGCAGGTAGTCGACGAAGGTGGCGTCCAGTCTCAGTGCGTCGCCCAACGGGGTTTCCTCTCCTCGGAGTGGGTCAGGCCAGCCGCCGGGCCCCGGCGGACGGGACGGCGACGAAGGAGCGGGGGGCGGGTGCTCCCTCGCCGGCGAAACGGTCGGTGACGGCGGCGGTGACCGCCTCGACGGCGTCGGCGTCGACGAGGGCGACGGCGCTTCCCCCGAAGCCGCCGCCGACCATGCGGGCACCGTGGGCGCCGGCCGCGACCGCGGCGTCCACGCAGGCGTCCAGCAGGGGCACCGAGACCTCGAAGTCGTCGCGCAGCGACACGTGGGCCTCGGTCAGCAGCGGCCCGATGGCGCGGGGGTCCTCCCCCGCGCGCAGCGTGCCGACCACGCGCAGCACCCGCTGGTCCTCGGTGACCACGTGGCGGGCACGGCGGTGGAGCACCGCGCCCTCGGAGCTGCCGTCGGCCAGCGGCTCGAGCGCCGCGACGTCGTCGACCTCGCGCAGGAGCGTCACGCCCAGCGCCGCGGCGGCGCGCTCGCACTCGCGACGGCGGTCGCGGTAACCGCCCTCGGCGTGGTCGTGGGTGGTGCCGGTGTCGATGACCAGCAGGGCCAGCCCGGCGGCGGCGAGGTCCAGCGGAACCTGCTCACGGGTGCCGTCGCGGGTGTCGAGGAACAGCGCGTGCCCGGCGGTGCACAGCACCGACGCGGACTGGTCGAGGATCCCGGTGGGGGCGCCCACGAAGTCGTTCTCGGCCCGGCGGGCGACGTCGATCAGCCCGCCCGCGTCCAGGTCGAGGTCGAGGAGATCGCGCACGGCCAGGGCCACCGAGCACGACAGCGCCGCCGACGACGACAGCCCGGCTCCGGAGGGCACGTCGCCGTCGACCAGGATGCTCAGCCCGCCGGGCACCTGGCCGGCCAGCGCGTGCACCACGCCCGCCGGATAGCCGGCCCAGCCGCCGGGGTGCCCCGGCTCGAGCTCGGACACCGGCACCTCGGCGCTCTCGTCCGGGTGCTGCGCCGAGGCCAGGACCAGGAGCCCGTCCGCGCGTCGGGCCGCGGCCGCCCGCGTGGTGTGCGGCAGGGCCACCGGCAGGACGAAGCCGCCGTTGTAGTCGGTGTGCTCGCCGATCACGTTCACCCGGCCCGGCGCCGCCCAGACCCCCTCCGGATCTCCGCCGAAGCGCCCGGCGAAGGCGTCGGCCGCGCGCCGGGCCGCGTTCCGGTCGGTCACCACCGGACGCCCCGCAGCTGCTCGGCGACGTCCTCGGGACCGGTGTCGGTGATGAAGGCACCCATGCCCGACTCCGACCCGGCCAGGTACTTGAGCTTTCCGGGCGCCCGCCGCAGGGAGAACAGCTGCAGGTGCAGCCACCAGTCCTCGCGGGCGCGCGCCGGCGCCTGGTTCCAGGACGCGATGTAGGGCATCGGGGTGTCGAACCGGTGCGCGAAGCGGCCCAGGACGTCGAGGTAGACCTCGACGAAGGCGTCCCGCTCCGCGCCCGTCAGCTCCGGCAGGTCGGCCACCTTGCGCGTGGGGAACAGCTGCACCTCGTACGGCCAGCGGGCCGCGGCGGGCACGAACGCCGTCCAGTGCTCGTTGGCGGTGACCACCCGCGGGCCCGAGCGCTCCGCGGTCAGGACGTCGGCGAACAGGTCGCCACCGGTGGCCTCGCGGTGCCGGCGGGCCGACGCCAGCACCTTCTCCACCCGCGGCGTCACGAACGGATAGGCGTAGATCTGGCCGTGGGGGTGCGCCAGGGTCACCCCGATCTCCTCGCCGTGGTTCTCGAAGCAGTAGATCTGCTCGACGCCCTCGAGGGCCGACAGCTCGGCGGTGCGCTCGGCCCAGACGTCGACGACCAGCCGGGCACGCTCGCGGCCGAGCTCGAAGAAGTCGCGGTCGTGGTCGCTGGTGAAGCAGACGACCTCGCAGCGGCCGAAGCCCGGCCGCAGCTCCGCGAGCGGGTTGCCGGAGACCGCCGCCGGTACGTCCCGCGCGACGTCGGTGGCCAGCGACGGGAACCGGTTCTCGAAGACGACGACCTCGTAGCCGCTCTCCGGCACCTCGGTGGCCCGGCCCGGCCGGGACGGGCAGAGCGGGCACTGGTCGGCCGGCGGCAGGAAGGTGCGGCTCTGCCGGTGCGCTGCCACCACCACCCACTCGCCGAGCAGGGCGTCGTACCGGAGCTGGGAACGCGTGGCGACGGCGGGCAGGTCCCGGGTGTCGAGGGCCTCGCGCGGAGGGGCGTCTCGTGGAGGAGCCGAGCGGTCGTCGTCGAAGTAGAGGATCTCGCGGCCGTCGGCCAACCGCCGACTCGTCCGGATCACCGCTCGACCACCTTCCCGCCGTGATCACGGGGGGTGAACGGCGGACCGACCGTAAGCCCGCCCGTGATCACGCTGCCACCGGAAGCGGTCGCACACGCCGAGAGCCCCCGGCCGGGGGCCGGGGGCTCTCGATCACGTAGCCCCGAAGGGATTCGAACCCTCGCTACCGCCGTGAGAGGGCGGCGTCCTGGGCCGCTAGACGACGGGGCCGTGCGTCTCCATCTTGCCATGCCGGGAGAGCACCTGGATGCCGGGGTCGGAGGGCTGCCCAGAGAAGGACCACGGCACAGACGAGAGCCCCCGGCCGGGGGGCCGGGGGCTCTCGATCGCGTAGCCCCGAAGGGATTCGAACCCTCGCTACCGCCGTGAGAGGGCGGCGTCCTGGGCCGCTAGACGACGGGGCCGTGCTCAGTGGTGCTGTGCTGCTGTAGTGCTGTGGTGCGGAGGACCAGGAATCCTCGCTGGGGTACCAGGACTCGAACCTAGACTAACGGAACCAGAAACCGTCGGGCTGCCAATTACCCCATACCCCATGGGCGGCACCTCGCGGCGCCGCAGAAGACGATACCTGACGCGCACCGGGCCGGTCGCACCACCCCCGAGCCGGAGGGTCAGCCCGCGGGGACCGGCGCCGGGATCACCGGGTGGCGCAGGTCCTGCGCCGCCGTCCATCGCTCCGGCCTGGCCCGCCGCGCCCACCAGGCCACCAGCGCGACGTACCCGGCGAGGCCGAGCAGGCCCAGACCCAGCGAGGCGAGACCCGATCCGGCGGGCGCCGCATCGGTCGCGACGACCCCGTCACCCAGGAAGCCGGCCAGCACGAACAGCAGCACGTTGTTGACCGCGTGCAGCACGATCGCCGCCTCCAGCCCGCCGGTCAGCCACACGACCGCGGAGGCCGCCAGCGCGAATGCGAAGCGGTCCAGGAACGTGGGCAGGTCGGGGGGCAGGTGGGCCAGCGAGAACAGGCTGCCGGTGACGACGGCGGCCAGCACCGCGCCGGTCGTCGGGCCGCGGACCCAGCCGGCGACGGCCTGGCTCAGGTAGCCGCGGAACAGGTACTCCTCGGCAGCGGACTGCAGCGGGGTGGTGAGCAGGACGACGACGAGCAGCCAGCCCCAGTCGGGCACCGGCCCGTCCACGTCGCCCTCCCCCACCGTGAACGCCAGCAGGACCGACAGGCCGATGACGACGCCGAGGGTGACGAGGGCGAAGAGGACGAACCGCGGCAGCAGCCGCCACCGCAGGCGGGCCACGACCGAGGACGACCAGCCCGGCCGCATGCCGTGGGCCACCGCCCAGGCCAGCCACACCACGGGGATGCCGACGATCAGGGTTCCGTTGGTGACCAGGAGGACCCCCGGGTCGACCAGGTCGGCCATGGTGAGGTCCGGGCTGATCCCGGTGAGGATGCCGAGCACCCCGACGACCGCAGCGGCCACCACGAAGACGACGCCCAGGAGCAGCAGTCCGGCCAGCGGCCGCCACCACGCCCAGTCCCGTGCACGCATCGCGAGCAGGAACGGCTGCGGCTGGTCGTGCGGAGGAGTTCCCGGTGGCGGCGCCCAGGCGACCGGGGGCGGGCCGGGCGGCCACCGGGGATCCCACGGCTGACCGACCGGCGGGTACGCGGGACCCGGCGCCGCCTGGGGCCACGGGCCAGGGGCCTGCGGCCACGGGGCAGGGGCCTGCGGCCACGGGGCAGGAGCCTGCGGCCACGGGGCAGGGGCCTGCGGCCACGGACCCGGCATGGCCTGGTCCCGCCCGGGGCGCACGGTCGGCGGTGGGCCG
>DASPIH010000150.1:0-6512 GCA_035629195.1 Blastococcus sp.
AGGAGGCGGCGCTGGAGGTCTGCGCCCGGACGCGGCTGTTCACCCTGGCCGAGTCCCTCGGCGGCGTCGAGTCCCTGATCGAGCACCCGGGGCGGATGACGCACGCCAGCGCCGCCGGATCCCCGCTGGAGGTGCCGGCCGACCTGGTCCGGCTCTCGGTCGGCATCGAGGACGTCGACGACCTGCTCGCCGACCTGGAGCAGGCGATGACACTGTGACCCTCCGGGCCACACCGCGGCCACGCGCCCTCCCGCCGAGCCGCTGAGCCGCTGCGTCGCGCCTGCGCGGAGGCCTCCGGCCCCCACTCGGCCCGACAGACCAGTCACCTCGGTGCGGTCAAGATCCTGGGTCCGTCCTCGGTGACCGCGACGGTGTGCTCGACGTGCGCGGCCCGGCTGCCGTCGGCGGTCCGCAGGGTCCAGCCGTCGGCGTCCACGGTGTAGTCGTCGCTGCCTCCGGCCATGAACCACGGTTCGATCGCGATCACCAGGCCGGGCTGCAGCCGCACCCCGCGGCCGGGACGGCCCTCGTTCGGCACGGACGGGGGCTCGTGCATGTGGCGGCCCACCCCGTGACCGCCCTGGTCGGTGTTGATGCCGCACCCGCCGGCCCGGCCCACCGCGCCGATCGCGGCGGCGATGTCACCCACCCGGTTGCCGACCACGGCCGCCGCGATGCCGGCCGCCAGCGCCCGCTCGGCGGTCGCCACCAGGGCGAGGTCCTCCGGGCGCGGGGTGCCGACCGGAAATGTGATCGCGGAATCGCCCACCCAGCCGTCGAGCACCGCGCCGGCGTCCACGCTGAGCAGGTCGCCGTCGTCGAGCACGTCCGGCGTCGGGATGCCGTGCAGCGCGACGTCGTTGACCGACAGGCACACCACGCCCGGGAACGGCGGGGTCGTGGACAGCGGCGCGTACCCGAGGAACGGCGAGCCGGCGCCGGCGTCGGCGAGCACGTCCCGGGCGACGGCGTCGAGGTGGGTGAGCCGCACGCCGGGAGCCGCGGCCGCCCGCACGGCCGCCAGCATGTCGGCCACCACGGCTCCGGCGGCCCGCATGGCCGCCAGCTCCCCGGGGGTGCGCAGCTCGATCACGACCGCACCTCCGCGGCCGGCTCGGCGGTGAGCACCGTGGCGTAGTGCTCGACGACCGGGAACGGGTCGTAGAAGGAGTGCAGCAGCGCCTTCCACTCCTGGTAGGCCGGTGACCCGCGGAAGCCCTCGGTGTGGTCCTCGAGCCGGTTCCACTCGACCAGCAGGAGGTAGCCGGTGTCGCGCTCCAGGCAGCGGGACAGCGAGAGCCGTCCGAACCCGGGGACAGCGGCGATCAGGTGCCTCGCGCGGGCGAACGCGGCCTCGAAGGCCTCCTGCTCGCCGGGCCTCACGGTCAGGGGCGCGTGTTCCAGGATCACCCGCCGGAGGCTACGCAGTGCCGTGCGCGGGAACGAGATCGCCCGTGCGCGGGTTGACCGGGCAGCCGCCGACGCGAGGAGGACCCTGCCGTGAGCACCACCGAGAGCACCCGGGACCCGGCCGCCCTGGAGGCCGAGCGGGAGCGGATCCGCGCCGCGCACCTGAGGCCGGCCGGCGAGCGGCCGCCGTCGACGGCGCGGGGCCTGCACCACACGGCGCTGATCAGCAGCGACGTGGAGCGGACCGTGCGCTTCCACCAGGACGTGCTCGGTTTCCCGCTGACGGAGCTGATCGAGAACCGCGACTACCCGGGCTCGTCGCACTTCTTCTTCGACATCGGCAACGGCAACCTGCTGGCCTACTTCGACTTCCCCGGCCTGGACGTCGGCCCCTACGCCGAGGTGCTCGGCGGGCTGCACCACATGGCGATCAGCGTCGACCCCGAGCAGTGGCACGAGCTCGTCCGGCGGCTCACCGACGCCGGTGTCGAGCACGAGGTGCACAGCGGCGTGTCGGTCTACTTCCGCGACCCGGACGGCGCCCGCATCGAACTCATCGCCGACCCGCTCGGCGAGATGTACGGCTCGAAGGTCCTCTGAGGAAGGACCCCGTCCTCCGCACCGCTGGCAGGCTCGCGGCGAGCCGCGGGACGGGGCCGCTCACCGGTCGGTGTCGGCGACCAGGTCGGCGTAGTCGGGATGCCGGTCGATCCACCCGGCCACGAAGGAGCACCTGGGCACCACCGAGCCGCCGCGGGAGCGGACCTCGTCCAGGGCGGCACGCACCAGCGTGCTGCCCAGCCCGGACTGGCCGGCGTCGGGGTCGACCTCGGTGTGGGTGAAGACGACGGTGTCGCCGCGGCGCTGGTAGGCGGCCAGACCCAGGACGCGGTCGCCGTCCCGGATCTCGAAGCGGTCGGACTCGGGCACGTCGATGACGGTGGGCTCCATGTGGTCGTCAACCCGCCGTGGCGGCCGGGTGTTCCGGAGCCGGCTCGAGCGCCCGGGTGGGGCGGGTGCGGACCGCCGCCTCGACGTCCGGGAGGTCTCCGACCGTCCGCTGGCACGCCGCGGTCCCGACGGCCCGGAGAATCCCGTTGCCCGGAGAAGCACGAGGGCCCGGTCACCGTGGTGACCGGGCCCTCGAGGTGGTAGCGGGGACAGGATTCGAACCTGCGACCTCTGGGTTATGAGCCCAGCGAGCTACCGAGCTGCTCCACCCCGCGTCGGTAGGACCACCATACACCGAGCGTCTGGGGAGTGCTGCTGTGAGGGGTGGGACGACCCCGTCACACCAGCCCCAGGGGCAGAGCGCGCCTGAGCTACCCACCTCGTGCGCGCGCCTAGAGTCCGGCTCGTGGGGCGGGACGTGGCGATGAGGGCATTCGTCGGTGCCCCGCAGCCGGTGGAGGTCCACCACTGCGGCGTCTGGTACTCCGGCGCGCTGCTCGGCTGGCGGCACACGTCCGACGGCCGGGTGTCCGCCCGCGTGCGGTGCACCATCGACGGACTCCGGCAGTCGACGTGGAAGGACCTCTCCGAGCTCCGGCTGCCCGATCCGGCGCACCCGCCACGCAGCGAGCCGTTCCCGGCCGCCCTGGACCAGCCGGTCCCCGGGATGCCGATGGACGACTCGGACCGGACCCGGCCCGACAACGTGTTCGCCGAGCTGAGCATGCGGCCGTCCAGACCCGCGCACGCCGGCACGCCGCCGGCACGACCGGGCGCGCCCCTTCCTCCTGCCGCGGCACCCACGGCCGCTCCTCCGCCGCAGGATCGCCCCCGTCCCACGCCCCGCCGGCGCAGCGAGACGCAGCAGCAGCCCGACGCGTGGTTCCGGGACCGGGCCGACGCGCGTACCCGCGACCACCGCGACGAACGACTCAGCACCGTCTGACCTGACCGGCCGGACGACGACGAAGGCCCGGCCCCCTGGGGGGCCGGGCCTTCGTGGTGGTAGCGGGGACAGGATTCGAACCTGCGACCTCTGGGTTATGAGCCCAGCGAGCTACCGAGCTGCTCCACCCCGCGTCGGTGAGATCAGGTTACCAGGTGCCGGAGCCGGTGGTCGCACCAGGAGTGCACCACCGGCTCCGGCCCCCCGGATCAGCCGCCGCCGGTGGCCGCCTGGGCCTGCTGGTAGGCGGTCACGGCGCGCTGGAGGTCGGCGAGGGCCTGCCCCTGCGCCGCGAAGTCCCCGGACCGCTGCGCGTCGGCGAGTCTGCTGAGCGCGTCGTTCATGTCCGTCACCGCCTGGTCCAGCCCGACTGCCGGAGACGGATCGGCTCCGTCGGCGGGCGGCGTGGTCGGCTCCGGCGTCGTGGGCGCCGGGGCGGTCGGCTCGGCGACGTCCCCGGTGTCGGCACCGCCGTCGGTGGCCGACGCGCCGGCGCCGGCGCCGAACACCTGGTCCAGCGCCTCGCTGAGGGTGTCGGCGTACCCGACCCGGCCCCCGTAGTTCACGAGCACCTTCCGCAGCAGCGGGAAGGAGTTCGCACCGGTGCCCTCGACGTACAACGGCTCGACGTAGAGCAGCCCGTCCGTGCCGATCGGCAGGGTGAGCAGGTTGCCGAAGACCGGCTGCGAGTCCGCGCTCCGGAACAGGTTCAGGTCCCGCGCCACCTCGTCGTTGGTGTTGAACGACTGCTGCACCTGCTGCGGCCCGCGGAAGGGCGTGTTGCCCGGCAGCCGCAGGACCTGCAGCTTCCCGTACGTGTCCGGATCGCTGGACGCCGAGACGAACGCCGACAGGTTCTGCCGGTTGAACGCGTTCAGCGCACTGGTGAGCTGGAAGGAGGCACCTTCCTCACCCGGCCGCTCGGCCAGGATGTAGTACGGCGGCTGAGCCTCGGCCTGGCCGCCCTGGGTCGGGTCGTCCGGGATCTGCCAGCGGTCGTTGCCGCTGTAGAAGGCCTGCGGGTCGTCGACGTGGTACCGGGTGAGGATGTCCCGCTGGACCTTGAACAGGTCCTCCGGGTAGCGGACGTGGCTGATCAGCTCGTCCGACATCTCGCTCTTGTCCTTCACCACATCGGGGAACGCCTTCCTGAAGGTCTTCAGGACGGGGTCCTCCTCGTCCCAGGCGTAGAGCGTCACCGTGCCGTCGTAGGCGTCGACCGTGGCCTTCACCGAGTTGCGGATGTAGTTGAAGGTCTCGTCCGGAAGGGCGGTCGTGCCCGTACCGGTGAGCGCGTCGGCGGCTGCCTCACCCAGCTCCATCTGCTCGGCGTAGGGGTAGGAGTTCGACGTCGTGTAGCCGTCGAGGATCCACGTCACCTCGCCGTCGATGACGGCCGGGTACGGGTCGCCGTCGATCTCCAGGAAGGGCGCCGCCTTCTCCACCCGCTCGCGCGGGTCGCGGACGTAGAGGACCTTCGACGCGTCGTTGACGGCGCTGGAGAGCAGGAAGTTGCGCTCGCGGTAGAAGATCGCGAACGTCAGCTGCCGGAAGAAGCTGCCGATCGCGACGCCGCCCTCGCCGTCGTAGGTGTTGTTGATCTGGCCCTCGTCACCGCTGGCCTCCTCGGCGTTGCCCTCGGGCTGGTCGAACTCGCGCGGCGCGGCGCCCTCGGGCGCCCCCACCACCGAGTACACGTCCTGCCCGTTGGCCTGGATGAGCTCGCCGTAGTACACGCGGGAGCCGTCGGCGCTGACCGGGATGTTGCCGCGGGTCGGCAGATCGCGGGTCGTGAAGCGCGGCTCGCCACCCTCCTGGCCGGCCACGACCTCGTTGGCCGGCGCCGCCACGAAGCCGTTGCCGTGGGTGTAGACGGTGTGCCGGTTGATCCAGGTGTCCTGGTTCTCCGACAGGCCGGCGCTGTTGAGCTCCCGGACCGCCACGACGTAGTCGCGGGTCTCGCCGTCGATCGTGTACCGGTCGATGTCCAGCTTCTCGGGGAAGCCGTAGACGTTGCGGATCTGCTGCCGCGCGGTGAACGTGTCCGCGAGGACGTTCGGGTCCAGCAGACGGGCGTTCTCGATGGTCCCGTTGTCCTGCCGCAGCTCGGCCAGCGCGGTCTCCGGGTCGACCTGGTCCCCCGTCGTCTCCTGCGCGTACTCGACGTAGTCGATGTCATCGAGGTCGTAGGCCTGCAGCGTCGACTCGATGGCCGCCTCGATGTAGGGCGCCTCCTTCTCGTTGGCGCTGGGCCTGACCACGAACTGCTGCACGATCGCCGGGTACGCGACGCCGATCACGAGGCTGGACACCAGCAGCAGCACCAGCGCCATCGCCGGCAGGAGGAAGTTCCGGACGACGATGTTGGCGAAGAAGGCCACGGCGCAGACCGCCGCCACCCACACCAGGATCGTCTTGGGCACCAGGAGCGCGTTGACGTCGGTGTAGCTGGCGCCGGTGAAGACATCCCCGCGGTCGGAGTAGACCAAGCCGTAGCGGTCCAGCCAGTAGGCGACCGCCTTGAGCGCGACGAACAGGCCGACCAGCACCGACAGCTGGACCCGCGCCGCGCCGGTCAGCTTCTGTCCCGGCGTCTGCAGCCGCAGCCCACCGAACACGTAGTTGGTGAGCAGCGACCCGATCAGCGCCAGGATGACGACGGCGAACCCGAAGCCCAGCAGCAGCCGGTAGAAGGGGTAGTCGAAGACGAAGAACGACAGGTCGACGCCGAACTGGGGGTCGGTGCGACCGAAATCGGTGCTGTTGCGGAACGACAGCCAGGTCTCCCAGCTCGCCTGCGCGGTGAAGCCGGCGAACAGACCCAGCACGACGGCGATCGCGGTGAGCACCAGCCCGCGCCGGGGCTCCAGCGACTGGCGGTACCGCTCCAGGTTCTGCTGCTCCAGCGACATGGGCCGGAACGTCGGGCGGAAGCGGTAGGCGAGGTACATGGACAGCGCGGTCAGCCCACCGGTGGCCACACCGGCCACCGCGAACAGCAGTACCCGCGTCTGGAGCTCGGTCCAGAACACCTGGGTGAAGCCGGTCTCGTCGAACCAGAGGAAGTCGACGTAGACGTTGGTGAGCGTCCCGACGACGGTGAACAGCACCAGCAGCACGGCGATGGCGCCGATGACCAGCTTCGCGCGCCGCGACAGCGTCGGTACCGGCACGGGGGGCCGCATGGCCACGAGCGGTCTCCTTC
>DASPIH010000151.1:0-7493 GCA_035629195.1 Blastococcus sp.
CAGCGCGCGGGCGCTGTCGACGTCCTGCTGGTCGTAGAACTCGTAGTCGACGGTGACCACCGGCGCGTAGTCGCAGGCGGCCAGGCACTCGGCGTGCTCGAGGGTGATCGAGCCGTCGGCGGCGGTCTCGTCGTGGTGGACGCCGAGGTCGGCGCTGAGCGCGTCCATGATCCGCTGCCCGCCGAGCACCGCGCACAGCGTGTTCGTGCAGACGCTGACCAGGTGCCGGCCGGTCGGGCGGCGCTTGTACATCGTGTAGAAGGTCGCGACCGCGCCGACCTCCGCCTTGGTCAGCCCGAGCTCCTCGGCGCAGAGCGCCACGCCCTCGGGGCTCACGTAGCCCTGGTAGCTCTGCACCAGGTGCAGCATCGGCAGCAGCGCCGATCGGGCGACCGGGTAGCGGGCGATGATCTGCCGCGCCTCGATGCGCGTCTGCTCGGTCAGCGGCGGCAGCTCCGCGAGGATCTCGGGCGCCGCCTCGACCGGGCTGTCGTCCAGCCCCGTCGTCCACGCCGCCTCGGGCGAGCCGGGAAGAGCACTCATCAGCGGTCCACTCCACCCATCACGGGGTCGATCGATGCGATGGCCGCGATGACGTCGGCGATCATGCCGCCCTCGCTCATCGCCGCCGTCGCCTGCAGGTTGACGAAGCTGGGGTCGCGCACGTGGACGCGCCAGGGCCTGGTGCTGCCGTCGCTGACCACGTGGTAGCCCAGCTCGCCGCGGGGCGACTCGATCGGCACGTACACCTGGCCGGCCGGCACCCGGAAACCCTCGGTGACCAGCTTGAAGTGGTGGATGAGGGACTCCATCGACTGGCCCATGATGTGCGCGACGTGGTCGAGGGAGTTGCCCATGCCGTCGGGGCCGAGGGAGAGCTGTGCCGGCCAGGCGATCTTCCGGTCCCCGACCATCACCGGCCCCGGCTCCAGCCGGTCCAGGGCCTGGGCGATGAGCTTGAGCGACTCGTTCACCTCGGCCATGCGCACCAGGTACCGGCCCCAGGCGTCGCAGGTGTCGGCGGTGGGCACCTCGAAGTCGTAGGTCTCGTAACCCAGGTAGGGCTCGACCTTGCGCATGTCCCACGGCAGGCCCGCGGACCGCAGGATCGGCCCGGTGACCCCGAGGGCCAGGCAGCCGGTGACGTCGAGGTACCCGACGTCCTTGAGCCGGCGCTGCCAGATGGGCTGTCCGGTGAGCAGCCGGTGGAAGTCGGCCACCCGCCGGGGCATGACCTCGAGGAACTCGCGGATGTGCTCGACGGCGCCGTCCGGGAGGTCCTGGGCCACTCCTCCGGGGCGGATGTAGGCGTGGTTCATGCGCAGCCCGGTGATCTCCTCGAGCAGGTCGAGGCACATCTCCCGCTCGCGGAAGCCGTTGGTCATCGCCGTGAGCGCGCCGAGCTCCATGCCGCCGGTGGCCAGCCCGACCAGGTGCGAGGCGATCCGGTTGATCTCCATGACCAGCACCCGGATCGTCTGCGCCCGCTGCGGCACCTCGATCCCGAGCAGCTTCTCGACGGCCATGCAGTAGCCGGCCTCGTTGAACAGCGGGGCCAGGTAGTCCATGCGGGTCACGAAGGTCGTGCCCTGCACCCAGTTGCGGTACTCGGTGTTCTTCTCGATGCCGGTGTGCAGGTAGCCGATGACCACCCGCGCCTTGGTCACCGTCTCGCCCTCGAGGTCCAGCACGAGCCGGAGCACACCGTGCGTGGACGGGTGCTGCGGACCCATGTTGACCACGAGCCGCTCGTTCTCGTGCGGATCGGCGCCGAGGGTGGTGTCCCAGTCCCCGCCCGTGACGGTGTAGACCCGCCCCTCGGTGGTCTCCCGCGAGCCGGCGTAGGGATCGGCGGTGGTGCTCATCGGTAGGCCCTCCGGGTGTCCGGCGGCGGGATGGTCGCGTCGTGGTACTCGACCGGGATGCCGCCGAGCGGGTAGTCCTTGCGCTGGGGGTGGCCGTCCCAGTCGTCGGGCATGAGGATCCGGGTCAGGCCCGGGTGGCCGTCGAAGACGACGCCGAACATGTCGAAGGCCTCCCGCTCGTGCCAGTCCGCCGTCGGGTAGGTGCCGGTGACCGACGGCACGTGCGGGTCCTCCGCGGTGACCGCGACCTCCAGCCGGATCCGGCGCCGGTAGGTCATCGACGTCAGGTGGTAGACCACGTGGAACCGGGGGCGGCCCGGGGTCACCGCGGGTCCGGCGCTGTCGAGGTAGTCGACGCCGGAGACGCTGCTGCACAGCTCGAACCGCAGCGCCTCGTCGTCCCGGAGCGCCCGCACCAGCGTGAGCAGGTGCTCGCGGGCCACGAAGTAGGTGATCTCACCGCGGTCCACCAGCACCCGCTGGACCGCCGCGGCGTAGGTGGCCTCGCCGACCGCCTCGACCAGCGCGTCGGTGACCTCGTCGAAGTAGCCGCCGTACGGCCGCTCGGTCGAGTGCAGCGCCACCGCGCCACCGGGCTCCACGCGTACCAGCCCGCCGAAGCCGGAGGTGTCACCGCTGCCGCTGACGCCGAACGCGCCCTTGCGGAAGCCGCCGGAGGGCGCCGTGGTCTCGCCGTACCCGGCCTCCTCCCGACCGGGGACGACGTTCGAGCCGCCGTCGGTGCTCATCGCTCGACTCCGGACTCGTTCCGCTCCTCGGTCGCTGGCGCTCCCTGCGATGCTCGCTCGACCGTCGTTCTCGCGGTGCTCATCGCTCGACTCCGGACTCGTTCCGCTCCTCGGTCGCCGGCGCTCCCTGCGATGCTCGCTCGACCGTCGTTCTCGGGGTGCTCATCGCCGGTCCCCCGCATCCGGAAGCAGGACGGCGTTGCCGCCGCGCCGCTCGATCGCGAACTGGCCGGTGCGGCCCTCGGCCGCGGCCTGCTCGTAGGCCCGCCGGGCCTCCTTGTCCACGCGCACGGTCGAGGGCATCTCGACGAGCAGGTCCTTCGCCGTCCCCTCGGCCCGGGCCTGCTCGAGCTGGCGGGCCCGCTTCGCTCCCAGCGGCTCGTTCTGGATCTTGTGGTGCAGCTTGAGGATCGCGTCCATCAGCATCTCGGGCCGCGGCGGGCAGCCGGGCAGGTACATGTCCACGGGAACGATGTGGTCGACGCCCTGCACGATCGCGTAGTTGTTGAACATGCCGCCGGAGCTGGCGCAGACGCCCATCGCGAGCACCCAGCGCGGCTCGGGCATCTGGTCGTAGATCTGCCGCAGGACCGGCCCCATCTTCTGGCTCACCCGGCCGGCGACGATCATCAGGTCGGCCTGGCGCGGAGAAGCGCGGAACACCTCCATGCCGAAGCGGGCGAGGTCGTACCGGCCGGCGCCCGAGGCCATCATCTCGATGGCGCAGCAGGCCAGGCCGAAGGTGGCCGGCCAGAGGGAGGACTTGCGCGTCCAGTTGACCACCTTCTCCACCGTGGTCAGCAGGACCCCGCTGGGCAGCTTCTCCTCGAGACCCATCTCAGACTCCTGTCAGTCCCACTCGAGCCCACCGCGACGCCACACGTAGGCGTAGGCGATGAACACCGTGCCGATGAAGACGACCATCTCGACCAGCCCGAAGACGCCCAGCGCCTCGTTGTGCACGGCCCACGGGTAGAGGAAGACGATCTCGATGTCGAAGACGATGAACAACATCGCCGTCAGGTAGTACTTGACCGGGAACCGGCCGCCGGTGAGCGGCTGGTCGACCGGTTCGATGCCGCACTCGTAGGCCTCCAGCTTGGCCCGGTTGTGCCGGCGCGGACCGATGTAGGGCGCCGCGGTGACAGAGAACAGCGCGAACGCCGCGGCCAGCACGAACAGCCCGACGATCGGGACGTAGGTCGAGAGCATCAGCGGCACCCTAAGGTGAGTTCGATCACGTACGGGTTACGAATACGACACGGACCGTCCGAGTCGGGTCGGCAGTTCTGCACGGCGTCCACTGGTCAGGCCGCCGGGGTGAGCCGGAGGAGGACGGCCAGCGCGCGGTCCAGCGCATCACCGTCCCGCCCGTCGGTCAGGTTGCCCACGAGCCGCAGAGCGCCGTCCACCAGCGCGGGCCGGCGCAACCCGCGCGCGGCGGCCACGCGGACGAGGCCCGGCCGGGCCAGGAGGGCGAGGAAGCCCATGCCGAGCCGGTGGTGGCGGCCGAGCTCGGCGCGCAGCCGCTGCGGATAGCGCTCCAGGACCGCTTCCCGGACCGCTCCCGTCGGCGCGGCCAGCGCCTCGGTCGCGGCCTCGGCGGCCATCCGGCCGCTCTCCAGCGCGTAGCTGATGCCCTCGCCGTTGCCGGGGTTCACCGTTCCTGCCGTGTCACCGGCCAGGAGCAGGCCCCGGAAGTACGCCGGTCCCCGGCTCAGCGCCATCGGCAGGCCGGCGCCGCGCAGCGGGGTGACGGCGTCGGACTCCCGCAGACCGTCCTCGGCCGGGAACAGGTCCAGCCAGCGCCGGAGGACCGCCCGGCGGTCGGCACCGGTGCCGCGGCGGGTGTCGAGCAGGCCGTAGCCGACGTTGGCCGTGCCGTCGCCCATGCCGAAGATCCACCCGTAGCCGGGCATGGAGTCCCGGGTGGGCCCGTCGGCGGTGAGGTCGAAGGCGATGTCGAGGTACTGGTCGTCGGTCCGGCGGCTGCGCACGTAGCGGCGCAGGGCCACCCCCAGCGGCCGATCGGTGCGGCGCAGCAGCCCGAGACTCTTGGCCAGGCGGCCGGACACCCCTTCCGCCGAGACCACCAGGGGTGCCCGCCACACCACGGGTTCGCGCCCCTCCCCCGCCTCGGCGCGGACGCCGGTCACCCGGCCGTCGTCGTCGAGCAGCGGTTCGGTGACGGTCGTGCTCGTGACCAGGCGGGCCCCGGCCTCGTGCGCGTGGCCGGCCAGCAGGGCGTCGAGCTCCGCCCGGGTGCGCACCAGACCGTGGTCGGGCCAGGAGTCCAGCCGCGGCCAGTCCACCTCGGCCACCCGGCCGCCGCCGTGCACCCGCAGTCCGCGACGGCGCACCCAGCCGGGCGTGGAGGTGTCCACGCCCATGTCGTGCAGCGCCTTGACGCCGCGCGGGGTGAGCCCGTCGCCGCAGACCTTGTCCCGGGGGAACTCCGCCTTCTCCAGCAGGGCGACGTCCAGGCCGGTGCGCGCGAGATGCCACGCGGCGCTGGACCCGGCCGGGCCGGCGCCGACCACGACGACGTCGGCGCGGTGCTCGGCCGTCGGTTGCGCCATGACCACCACCCCCGGTTCCGTCCTCGAGTCCAGCGCCTTGTGAATTCCTTCACAAAGTCGTCGATCCCGAGTCTAGGCCCGCATGTGACCTAGTCGACACTCCCCCCTCGGCGCAGTGCCTCCAGCACCTCGGCGTCGGAGGTGGCGGAGAAGTCGGCGTACGCCTCGCCCACCGACCGGAACCCTCGCGGGGCGAGGAGGCAGACCACCTCGCCGACCTCCTGGGCCAGCGCGGCCACGCCGGCGGGCGGGCCGACCGGGAGCGCGACGGTGAGCCGGGAGGGACCGCTCGAGCGCACGGCGCGGACGGCCACGCGCATGGTCGCGCCCGTGGCGAGCCCGTCGTCGACCAGCACGACGTGCCGGCCGGCCACGTCCGGTGGCCGCCGGGTACCCCGGTAGGCGCTCACCCGGCGACGCAGCTCGGCCTCCTCCCGCACCCGGACGTCCGCGACGGCGGCCGGCTCCGGAGCGGCGCTGTCCAGCACGGCGGGCACCCACACCGCCTCCACGGCGTCACCGACCGCGGCCACCGCGCCCATCGCCAGCTCCGGCTGTCCCGGCACGCCGAGCTTGCGGACGACGAGGACGTCGAGCTCCGCACCCAGGGCGAGGGCCACCTCCGCGGCGACGACCGCACCGCCGCGCGGCAGGCCCAGGACGAGTGCGCCGTCGTCGGCCCGCCCGGCGAGCGCGGCGGCCAGGGCCCGGCCGGCGTCCCGTCGGTCGGCGTAGCGAGGAGACCGCACGACGGAGCTACACCGGCGGGAGCTGGATGGGCACGGACCGACGCTACAAGGGCTCACGGCCCCCACTGCGCCCGCTGGAGGCGGAATTCCGCCGGATGCGGATCTCGTCAGTGCTTGCGACCCCGGTGCAGCGCCACGATGCCGCCGGTGAGGTCGTGCCAGGCGACGTCGGCCCATCCGGCCGCCTGCAGCCGGCCGGCCAGTGCGGCCTGGTCGGGCCAGGCGCGGATCGACTCGGCCAGGTAGACGTAGGCCTCGGGGTTGCTGCTGACCGCCCGGGCGATCCGGGGCAGCGCCCGCATCAGGTACTCGGTGTAGACGGTGCGGAACGGTCGCCAGGTGGGGCTGGAGAACTCGCAGACGACCAGGGTGCCGCCGGGCCGGGTCACCCGGAGGAACTCGCGCAGCGCGGCGTCGGGATCGGCCACGTTGCGCAGGCCGAAGGAGATCACCACGCCGTCGACGCTCTCGTCGGCCAGCGGCAGGGCCATCGCGTCACCGGCCACCTTCGGCACCGGCCGCGCCAGGCCCGCCCGCAGCATGCCCTGGGAGAAGTCGCAGGCGATGGCCCGCACGCCACCGGCGGCCAGCTCGACGGTGGACACCGCCGTGCCGGCCGCGACGTCGAGCACGGTCTGCCCGGACCGGGCGCCCAGGGCCTCGCGGGTGGCCCGCCGCCAGGAGGCGTCCAGCCCGCCCGAGAGCACGGTGTTGGTGACGTCGTAGCGCTCGGCCACCCGGTCGAACATCGCCGCGACCTCGGCCGGTCGCTTGTCCAGTCCGGCCCGCAGGGGAAGGACTCCCTCGTCCCCTGAAGGGGGCATGTGCGCGGTGTCTCGCCGGTCTGCCACGGCAGCGACGCTACAAGGCCTCTTACGCTGGTCCCGTGACCGCGGCCGCCCTGACCTCCCCGGCAGCGGCGGCACGCACCGTCACCACGGTCCGGTCGGACACGGCCGCCGAGCTGGTCGACCTGCTGCCGGCCGGCGGCGGCCTCTCGTGGGTGCGCAACGGCGAGGGTCTGGTCGGCTGGGGCGAGGCCGCCCGGCTGGAGGTCACCGGTCCTCGCGCGCTCGCCGACGCCGCTGCCTGGTGGGACGAGTACACCGCCGGCCTCGACGTCGACGACGAGCTGGGCGTGCCGGGATCGGGCCCCGTCGTCTTCGGCAGCATCGCGTTCGACCCGGTGGCCGGCACCTCGGTGTTCGTCGTTCCCGAGGTCGTCGCGGGACG
Source organism: Blastococcus sp. (assembly GCA_035629195.1). GTDB lineage: Bacteria > Actinomycetota > Actinomycetes > Mycobacteriales > Geodermatophilaceae > Blastococcus. The sequence continues at coordinate 7,176 of DASPIH010000151.1, forward strand.
GCGGGGCGGCGTCGGCTGGATCACCGCGATCGGAACCGCTCCGCTGCTGCCCGAACGCGTTCCCCGGGGGAACGGCCCCACCCCGCGGCTGCGCTACGCCGACGGCGCGCTGGACCCCGCCAGCTGGTGCGCCGCCGTGGCCGACGCGGTGGGCCGGATCGACGCCGGCGAGCTGGCCAAGGTCGTCCTCGCCCGTGACCTGCTGGCGTCCTCCGACGTCCCGCTGGAACCCCGGCGCATCCTGCGCCGCCTGGCCGACCGCTTCCCCGGCTGCTGGACCTTCGCCGTCGACGGGCTCCTAGGCGCGACGCCGGAGCT
>DASPIH010000152.1:0-2273 GCA_035629195.1 Blastococcus sp.
GTGCTGCGCATCGCTGTGCCCAACAAGGGGGTCCTGAGCGAGCCGGCCGCGGAGATGCTCGCCGAGAGCGGCTACCGGCAGCGGCGCAGCACCAAGGACCTCGCGGTCTACGACCCGGAGAACGACACCGAGTTCTTCTACCTGCGCCCGCGGGACATCGCCGTCTACGTCGCCTCGGGCACGCTCGACGGGGGCATCACGGGCCGGGACATGCTGCTGGAGACCGCACCCGCCAACGGCGAGGCGCCGGCCGCGGTCGAGGTCATGCCGCTGGGGTTCGGACACTCCTCCTTCCGCTTCGCCAGCCCGCTGGAGTCCGGCATCGAGCGGGTCGAGCAGCTCGCCGGCAAGCGCATCGCCACCGCCTATCCGGTGCTCCTGAAGCGCTTCCTCGACGACGCGGGGATCGCCGCGGGCGTGGTCAAGCTCGACGGCGCGGTGGAGACCGCCTGCCGGCTCGGCGTGGCCGACGCCGTCTGCGACGTCGTGGAGACCGGCACGACGCTGCGCGCGGCCGGCCTGCACATCATCGGCGACCCGGTGCTCACGAGCGAGGCGGTGCTGGTCCGCCGACAGGGCGCCGAGGAGATCCCGGCCGTGGCGCAGCTCCGGCGGCGGCTGCGTGGTGTCCTCGTCGCCCGGCAGTACGTGATGCTGGACTACGACTGCCCGAACGAGCTGCTGGAGAAGGCCACCGCCATCACCCCCGGCATCGAGGGCCCCACGGTGAGCCCGCTGCAGACCCCGGGGTGGTCGGCGGTGCGGGCCATGATCGCGCGCACGGAGACCAACCGCGTCATGGACGAGCTCTGGGAACTCGGTGCCCGGGCGATCCTGGTCACCAGCATCCACGCCTCGCGCATCTGAAAAGGACCCCGGTGCCCCCGCCGCTCGCGGGCCCGCGGCGGGACCTCGCGACCGGGCCGATCGTTGGACGGGCATGCGGATCCTCCTGCCCCTGCTCGCCGCCGTCCTCCTGCTCGGTGCCTGCGGCACCCCGGACGGCGACGGGAACGCCGCAGCTGCCTCCGGTGCGGCGGACGGGAACTCTTCCGGGGCCGCCGGCGGAATCGCGCAGACGGAGAACGACCTGCGCATCGACGTCGACCGGGGGAACGGCACGCCGCCGGAGTCCTGGACCCTCGTCTGCGCCGGAGTGGCGGAGGGCACGCACCCCGAGGCGCAGGCCGCCTGCGACCACCTCGCGGGGACGACGGCCCCCTTCGCCCCGCTCCCGGACGACGTCATGTGCACCGAGCAGTACGGCGGGCCCCAGACCGCGCACATCACCGGCCGATGGCGAGCCGAGGCGGTGGACCTCCAGCTCTCCCGGGTCGACGGCTGCCGGATCGCGCAGTGGGACGCCCTGGGGCCGCTGCTGCCCACGACGTAGCAGGACCCCCGACCGCGCGCTCGCGGCAGGGGGTCCTGCAGGGGGCCGTCAGCGGCGGGTGGTGCGCTCGACGAGGTCGATGGCGGTGCACAGCCCCAGGGCGAGGGCCCGGCCACTGGTGGCACCGGTGGCCAGGAGCTGGTCCACCGCCGGCGCGAGCGGGCGCTCGCCCACCAGGCCGCGCAGGACCGCGGCGTACTCGGCGCTCACCCGCCCGGCGGCGGCGTGGCGCAGCAGTGCGGCGGACAGCTCGGTGGTCCGGCCGGCTGCCAGCGAGCACACCCCGGTGGCGAACCGCTCGGCGGCGGGGTGGCCCAGCAGCACCAAGCCGGCGACGGTGCCGGCCATGACGTCGTCGCCAGCGGGCGTGAGGCCGGGGCCGAGGCCGATCAGCCGGGTGGCCGTGCGCAGTGCGGCCTCCAGGTCGGCGCGCCGCACGGCGCCGCGGAGCGCGGCGAGCGGGCCACCGGGGCCGGTGGGGAGACCGGGAAGGGTGAAGGCGCTGTGCGGTACGCCCTCGCCGTAGAGGGTGTTGCGCAGCTGGCGGACTCCCTCGGGGAGCAGCGCCGGCCGGCCCCCGGGCAGCCGTGGGCGGGGGTCCCACCACGCCGCCGCGCTGACCGTGAGGTCCCCGACGACGATCCGCCCGCCGCCCACCTCGGCGGGCGCGCCGGTGGGCAGCCCGACCAGCGGACGCCCGTTGCTGGGACGGAAGAGCACGCAGCCGAGCGGAAGGCGCGCGGCGTCACTGGTCAGGATGCCGACGACGTCGTTGCCGGCGCGCTCACCGGGTACGTGCAGGTACACCCCGGCCGGGGCGCTGAGCAGCACGCGAGCGCGCCGCGCCGGACCCCGCAGCAGGTCGGCGACGCCGGTGCTG
>DASPIH010000153.1:0-3495 GCA_035629195.1 Blastococcus sp.
CGGCGAGACAGGTGAGGCACTCGTGTGCCGAGTGAGCTCCAGCCGCAGCACGATGTCGCGGGCGGGGTACCGGGTGGGGCCGAGCAGGCGTGGTCGACGTCGAAAGTGTGGGGGCCTTCAACGCCCGGGTCGGGAGGGCGATCTCGCCGAGCTCAGAGCCGTAGCGCAGGGGCTCCAGGAGCTGGCTGGAAGACCCCGGAGGGGGTGGGGCCGGCGCTCTGCGTGCCCGGCGGTGGCCAGGCCGTCGCCATGGACATTCGCGATCAGGCCGCGCCGCGGCAGCGATGTCCGTCGGCCCGTCATCGCGCGGTGGCGGGCTTCCGCGCAGAGGTCATGACGGGCTCGGACGAGGCAGGCACAGCAGAAGGGCCCCGGTGGAATTCCACCGGGGCCCTTCTGACGGTGCTCGATCAGTCGCGAGCGTCCTGGGGACGCCCACCGTCGGACGGACGGCCACCGTCCGAGGGACGGCCGGAGCCGGTGAGCTCCCGCGAGGCCTCGCCCGCCGCCAGGCCGCGACCCTCACCCTGCTGCTCGAGCTCCACCGCGGAGGGCTGCTCGATCGGGGTGAAGAACCCGCGGATGGCTCGCCGGGCCCCGCCGACGTGGTTCATGCGCTTGGGCACCGGAGCGCCGCCGTAGGCGAGGTGACCGTGACCGTGCTCGTCCACCGGGCCGAGGGGCTGGTGCACCTCGATGAACTCGCCGTTGGGCAGGCGGCGGATCACACCGGTCTCGATGCCGTGCTCGAGCACCTCGCGGTCGTGCTGCTGGAGCCCGAGGCAGATGCGGTAGGTGAGCACATAGGCGATCGGGGGAAGGATGATGACCCCGATCCGACCGACCCACGTCATCGCGTTGAGGCTGATGGTGAACTTGTCGGCGATGACGTCGTTGGAGCCGGAGATCGCCAGCACCACGTAGAACGTCAGGGCCATCACCCCGAGCGAGGTCCGGACGGGAACGTCCCGGGGACGCTGCAGCAGGTGGTGCGCCGCGGTGTCGCCGGTGAGCTTCCGCTCGATCCACGGGTAGAGCGCGAGGATCGTGAACATCGCGCCGGCCACCACGACCGTGGGCCAGAACAACGCCGGGATCGTGTAGTTGCCGGGCAGGTTGATGTCCCAGGCCGGGAAGATGCGCGTCGAGCCGTCGAGAAAGAGGATGTACCAGTCGGGCTGGGACGCCGCCGAGACCTGGGCCGGGTTGTACGGACCCCACAGCCAGACGGGGTTGATCTGGACGAGTCCACCCAGGGCCGCGCAGACACCGAACACGATCAGCAGCAGCCCGGTCGCCTTGCCCGCGAACGCCGGGAAGAGCCGGTTGCCCACCACGTTGTGCTCGGTGCGCCCTGGCCCGGGGAACTGGGTGTGCTTCTGCTTCACCAGGATCAGCAGGTGCACGGCGATGAGCCCCAGGAGGATCGCCGGGAGGATCAGCACGTGCGCGATGTAGAAGCGCCCGATGATCTCCGTACCGACGAAGTCGCCGTTGAAGACCGCGAAGTGCGCCCAGGTCCCGATCACCGGGATGGACAGGATGATCGCGCTGATGATGCGGAGGCCGGTGCCGGACAGCAGGTCGTCCGGCATGGTGTAACCAGTGAGGCCCATGAGCAGCGACAGCACGAGCATGACCACACCGATCAGCCAGTTGGTCTCGCGCGGCCGGCGGAAGGCGCCCGTGAAGAAGATGCGCAGCAGGTGCACCACGATCGCGGCGACGAACAACAGCGCCGCCCAGTGGTGCAGCTGGCGCATGAAGAGACCGCCGCGGACGTCGAACGACAGGTCGAGCGCCGAGGCGTAGGCCGCGGACATCTGGGTCCCGCGCAGCGGGTCGTACTCGCCGGCGTACTCGACCTCCACCATGGAGGCGTCGAAGAAGAAGGTCAGGTACGTGCCCGACAGCAGCAGGATGACGAAGGCGTAGAGCGCGATCTCCCCCAGCAGGAACGACCAGTGGTCGGGAAAGACCTTGTTGAGCGTGCGCCGAAGAGGGCCGGCGACGATGAGGCGGTCGTCGATCTCGAAGCCGGCCTTGCCGAGCCTCGTGGTCGGGGCCCCCGGCGCCGTGGTGGTGCGAGCAGCCATCAGATGCGCTCCCGGTTCCAATAAGTCGGGCCGACGGCCTCAGGGTAGTCGCTGCGTGCGACGAAGTAGCCCTCGTCGTCGACCGTGATCGGCAACTGGGGCAGCGAGCGGGTGGCGGGGCCGAAGACCGGCTTCGCGCCCTGGGTCACGTCGAACTGCGACTGGTGACAGGGGCAGAGGATGCGGCTGGTCTCCTGCTCGTACAGCGAGACCGGGCATCCGGCGTGCGTGCAGATCTTGGAGTAGGCGACGTAGTCGCCGTATCCGAAGTCCGCCTGGCCCTCGCGCGGCCGGTCCGCCGCGGTCTGCTCGGGCCGCAGGCGGATGAGCATCGTCGCGGCGTCGGACTGCACGTTGCCGCCCGGGACGGCGGGGAACACCGTCTCCAGCGAGCCCGGCTCCTGGTCGCCGGGGCGGATCGGGCTGCCGTCGTCGCGGACCAGCCGGACACCCTCGGCCCAGGACGTGCGGCCGAGCACGTTGCCCGTGTTCGGGTTCTTGATCAGGCCGCCGAGCGGCGACAGGACCATGAGACCGACGGCCGCGCCCATGAAGCCCAGCGACCGGGTGAGCAGCTTGCGCCGCGCCAGGCCGCTGTTGTGGTAGCCGCCGGTCAGCGTCGCGCCGGTGGTGACGCGGTCGAAGTGGGACCCGTCGTGCTTGTCCTGGACCGCAGTCTCGTGGGGAAGCAGCTTCTTGGTGTAGATCACGAGGCCGACGCCCGCGAGGGTGAACGCCAGACCCATGAAGAGCCCCAGGAGCGGGGTGAACAGGGCGCTCCACGTGGTGCCCTCGCGAGCCCAGTGCCACTCGGGGAGGAACCAACCCGAGCCGACGTAGACCACCAGGAACAGGAAGGCGGAGAGGCCGGCCAGGCCCCAGACCAGGCCGACCTGGCGGACGGCCCGCTTCTCCAGGACGGAGCCGGGCTCCGGGCCCGGGTCGACGTGGAGGACCTCGACGCCGTCGTAGCGGGCACCCAGCAGGTCGAGCTCCTCGCGACTCATGGTCGCGAGCTGCTCGGGGGTGTGGTCCTCGTCCGGACCACCGTGCAGCGGGCCCGGGATGTCCTCGCCGCCGGTCGAGCCGGGGCGGGTGTCGTGCGTCTTCACGCCTTGCTCCCCATCCAGAAGATTCCGAACATCAGCGCGCTCACGCCGACGACCCAGATGACAAGGCCTTCCGCGACAGGGCCCATGCGGCCGATGCCGGCGCCGCCGGGGTCGGCCTGGGAGTTCACGGTCTGGACGTAGTTGATGATCGAGCGCTTCTCCTCGGGGGTCAGCTGGTTGTCCCCGAAGACCGGCATGTTCTCCGGACCGGTCAGCAGCGCCGTGTAGATCTCGAGGTCCGTCGCGTCGTCGAGGCTGGGGGCGTACTTGCCCGAGGACAGCGCGCC
>DASPIH010000154.1:0-2824 GCA_035629195.1 Blastococcus sp.
CGTTCAAGGCCGCCGGCGCCGCGGTCGACGAGTGCCCGAAGGTCAGCTCCGTCGGCGACCGGATCGCCTTCGTGCGCAACGAGGTGCGCACTTTCGGAGGCCGGATCACCCCTGACGCGGTCACCGCGCTCGTCGACGCGATCGGGGCCGATCTCCGCGCGCTGTCGGCGGCGGCCGGCCAGCTCGTCTCGGACTTCGGCGGGAACGTCGACGCCGACGACGTCGCCCGGTTCCACCGCGGCCAGGCCGAGGTCACCGGCTTCACCGTCGCCGAGCGGGTGCTCACCGGTGACCGGGCCGGCTCCATCGAGATGCTCCGCTGGGCACTGGAGCGGGGTGTGGCCCACGTCCTCATCGCCGACGCGATCGCCGACGGCGTGCGCACCGCGGCCCGCGTCGCCTCGCTCAGCTCCACCAATCCGGGCGATCTCGCCCGCACGCTGAAGATGCCGCCATGGAAGGTCAAGAAGGCCCAGGCGCAGGCGCGCGGCTGGAGCATCGAGGGGCTGCAGCAGGCCCTCGGTGTGGCCGCCGACCTCAACGCCGACGTGAAGGGCGCGGCGGCCAGCGCCGACTACGCGCTCGAGCGCGCGGTCCGGCGCATCGTCACGATCCGCGCCGAGACCGGGCGCGGACGCGTGCGCGCCGGGCGCTGATCCGTTCCCCCCGGGCGGTCAGCGAGGGGTCAGCCGGGTGGCGGCATCCCGGCACCAGGCCTCCACGGCGGGCCACCGGCCGTATCCGGACTCCGGGTCGAGGTGGCCGGCGCCGGGCAGCAGGTCGGCGTCCACACCGAGCGCCCGGTACACGGGCACGGCACCGCCGTCGGGCCAGTACGGGTCGTCGTCACCGGCAGCGAGCCGCACCGCGCCGGCCGATCGCGCCAGCGCGGCGGCGTCCGGGGAGACGGCGGCGAACTCGGCCACCTCGGGGTGGCGCGCGAGCACCTCCGGCGCCGGCGGGGCGACCAGCAGCGCCCGGTCCACGCGCTCGTCCGCCGTCAGGAGGCCGGCCGCGTGCTGCCACAGCGGAACCGCCAGCGAGTGCGCCACGACGACGCGCTCACCGGTGCCGAGCTGGGCCAGCTCGGCGCGCAGCAGCTCGGTCCAGGTGTCGAGCACCGGCCGGTCGGGATCGGGGAACTGCGGGTACAGCACCTGCTCGCCCGCGGCGCGCAGCGACTCGACGAGCTGCCACTGCCAGTGGTGCGCCGGCCGGCGGTTCTGCCAGCCGTGCAGCACCAGGAATCGGCGCGTGCTCACCGGTGCTCCTCCAGTGGACGTCCCTGACAACGCGACGAGCCCCCGTCCTGGCGGACAGGGGCTCGTTCGGTCCGCGCGAGCGCGGCGCACCGGCTCAGAGGCCGGCGACCTGCTTGGCCATGCCCGACTTGCGGTTGGCGGCCTGGTTCTTGTGGATGACGCCCTTGCTGGCGGCCTTGTCGAGCGCCTTGCTGGCGGTCAGCATCGCAGCGCTCGCGGCCGCCGCGTCCCCGGAGTCGGCGGCGGAGCGGAACCGGCGCACGGCCGTCTTCAGGGCGGACTTGACGGCGACATTGCGCTGACGCGCCTTCTCGTTGGTCTTGATCCGCTTGAGCTGGGACTTGATGTTCGCCACGCGTGAGCCTCGGATGTCTGGAGGGAATGGTTCTGACAGTGCGTCCGGGCGCGCGAGCACCAAGCGGACCGGCCTGCAAAGATACCAGCGTCCCGGCGGGGACCCAACTCGCGGTCCGCGACGTCCCGCACACCCCGTGCGCACCGCCGGGTCGCGCCCGGTCCCGGCCACCCCCGACGGCGTGGGACGATAGCGGCACTGTGACGACTCCCGCTGCCACCGATCCGGCCCTCATCCGGAACTTCTGCATCATCGCCCACATCGACCACGGCAAGTCGACGTTGGCCGACCGGATGCTCGAGGTCACCGGAATAGTCGAGGGACGCAACATGCGCGCCCAGTACCTCGACCGGATGGACATCGAGCGCGAGCGCGGGATCACCATCAAGGCGCAGAACGTCCGCCTGCCGTGGCAGGTCGGGGACACCGAGTACGTCCTCGACATGATCGACACCCCCGGCCACGTCGACTTCACGTACGAGGTGTCCCGCTCGCTGGCCGCCTGCGAGGGCGCCGTGCTGCTGGTGGACGCCGCCCAGGGCATCGAGGCCCAGACGCTGGCCAACCTCTACCTGGCGCTGGAGAACAACCTCACGATCATCCCGGTCCTGAACAAGATCGACCTGCCGGCCGCCCAGCCGGAGAAGTACGCCGCGGAGATCGCCCACATCATCGGCTGCGACCCCGAGGACGTCCTGCGGGTCAGCGGCAAGACCGGTGAAGGCGTGCCGGCGCTGCTCGACCGGATCGTCGCCGAGATCCCGGCGCCCACCGGGAACGACGAGGGCCCCGCCCGGGCGATGATCTTCGACTCCGTCTACGACATCTACCGGGGCGTCATCACCTACGTCCGCGTCGTCGACGGCCGGATCTCCGCCCGCGACAAGATCAAGATGATGTCGACCGGCGCGACGCACGAGCTGCTCGAGATCGGCGTCATCTCACCCGAGCCCAAGCCGGTCCCCTCCCTCGGCGTCGGCGAGGTCGGCTACTTCATCACCGGGGTGAAGGACGTCCGCCAGTCCCGCGTCGGCGACACCGTGACGCTCCAGCACAAGCCCGCGATGGAGTCGATCGGCGGCTACCGCGACCCCAAGCCGATGGTCTACTCCGGCCTCTACCCGATCGACGGCAGCGACTACCCGCTGCTGCGCGAGGCCCTGGACAAGCTGCTGCTCAACGACGCGGCGCTGGTCTACGAGCCGGA
>DASPIH010000155.1:0-6197 GCA_035629195.1 Blastococcus sp.
CCCGGTGACCAGCACCAGCCAGTGGCCGGCCCCCGCGGCGCGGGAGTCGCGCCACGTCCGGCGCTCGAGCGCCGCGGCCAGGGTGCCGAACCCGGCGACCGGGTGCCACGCCCGCGGGTCGCCGAGGGCGAGGTCGGCGACCGCGCCGAGGACCAGTCCGGCGGCGGTCGCCGCTGCGGGGGAGGGGCGGGGCACCGGGTCATGGTGCCAAGCCGCCGGGAGGCGGTGTCCCGGGCGGTCCCCGTCCCTAGGATCGGCGGACATGCGCCTGTTCGGCCGTTACGACGGCGTCGCCCGGCCGATCGTCACCTACGGCAGCGACCCGGTCCTGCACCGCCGGTGCGCCGAGGTCACCGCGTTCGACGACGCCCTGCGCCGGCTGGTGCTCGACATGTTCGCCAGCATGGAGGCCGCCGACGGCGTGGGTCTGGCCGCCAACCAGATCGGCGTCGACGCCCGGGTGTTCGTCATCGACTGCCCGGACGCCGACGGCGAGGACGTCGTCGGCTACGTGGTGAACCCGGTGCTCTCCGTGCCGGAGCCGGTGGGCGACGAGCCCGCCGAGGAGGTCACCGAGGAGGGCTGCCTGTCGGTACCCGGCCCCTACGCCGAGCTGCCCCGCGCCTTCCGGGCCCGGGTCGAGGGCGTGGGCCTGGACGGGAAACCGCTGAGCATCGAGGCCACCGGCATGGCGGCGCGCTGCCTGCAGCACGAGGTCGACCACCTCGACGGCACCGTGTACGTGGACCGGTTGCCGGACGAGCTGCGCGAGCGGCTGCTCGCCGAGGCGGCGGGCCCGGGCGGCGACCTGCCGGCCTGAGGGTGCGACGGCCCCGGGGCGGGTAGCGGGGACCCATGGCGCTCCCCAAGGTCCTCGTGCTCGTGCTCGCCGGCGGCAAGGGCAACCGGCTGGAACTGCTCACCGAGCAACGGGCCAAGCCCGCCGTCCCCTTCGCCGGGGTCTACCGGCTGATCGACTTCCCGCTGTCCAACTGCCTGCACTCGTCGATCGCCGACGTGTGGGTGTCGGTGCAGTACCAGCCGCAGTCGGTGAGCGAGCACCTGGCCAACGGCCGCCCGTGGGACCTGGACCGCACCACCGGTGGGCTGATGATGCTGCCGCCGTTCCAGGGCAGCGAGCGGGGCGGCTTCACCGAGGGCACGGCCGACGGGCTGTGGCGGCAGAGCGAGCTGATCCGGCAGTTCGCCCCCGACGCGCTCGTCGTCGTGAGCTCCGACGCCGTCTACAAGCTGGACTACCGCGACGTCGTCGACGCCCACCTGGGCTCCGGCGCGGAGGTGACGATGGTGACCACCGAGGTGGAGGCCGACGACGCCCCGCGGTACGGGATCGTCGAGGTCGGGAAGGGGGACCGGGTGAGCGGGTACGCCTACAAGCCCGACGAGCCCGCGACGACGACGGCCACCAACGAGGTGTTCGTGTTCTCGCCGGAGCCCACGCTCGACCGGCTGGAGGCGCTGAACGACGACGTGGGCGAGGACGGGCTGGAGGACCTCGGCACCCACCTCCTCCCGGCGCAGACGAAGGACGGCCTGGCCCGCGCCTACGCGCTGGGCGGGTACTGGCGCGACGTCGGCACCATCGAGTCCTACTGGCGCACGCACCGCGAGTTCCTCGACGAGGACCCGCCGCTGGACCTCGACGACCCCCGCTGGCCGGTGCGCACGCGAGGTGGGCGGCACAGCGCCGCCCGCGTGCTCGACGACGGGCAGATCGAGAACAGCCTGCTCTCCGGCGGCACCCGGATCTCCGGCAACGTGCGGGGGTCGGTGCTCTCCCCGGGCGTCGTGGTGGAGGCCGGCGCGACCGTCGTCGACTCGGTGCTCCTTCCCGGCGTCCGGGTGCGGTCGGGGGCCACGGTGACCCGAGCCGTCCTGGACGACAACGTCGACGTCGGCGCCGGGGCCTCGGTGGGCGGCGACGGCGACATCGCGCTCGTCGGCCGGGAAGCGCGGGTGGCCGGGGGCACAGAGCTGGCCGCGGGCGCGCGGTACCCCGAGCCGCAGGACTGAGCGCGGGAAGCGGCCGGGGGCCGATCGTGTTGTGGCCGCCATGACCCAGTCGTTCGAACTCGATCTGCACTCGGAGTTCCTCCGGGCCGACCTCTTCCTGAACATGGGTCAGCCCGCAGAGGCGGCCCGCATCCTCCAGCCGGTGGTCGACGCGGAGCCGGCCAACGAGGCGGCCCTGGAGCTGCTGGCCCGCGCCTACTACGGCTCGGCCCAGCTGGCCCGTGCCGAGGAGTCGCTGGGTCGACTCGTCGACATGTCGCCGTCCAACGGGTGGGCCCGCCGGGCGCTGGCGCGCACGCTGGAGCGGCAGAGCCGGTCGGGTGAGGCAGCCGTGCACCACCGGATGGCCGACGCGCTCGGGGCCGGCTGATCCGGCGAGCTCTCCCGGCGCGGAGCCGTCCGGCGGGGAGGCCAGGGCCGCCCGGCAGCTCTGGGACGATGGAGCCATGACCCGCCGCACCGTGCCCGGGGCGCTGCTCGCGCTCTCCCTGCTGCTCCCCCTCGCCGCGTGCGGCGACGACGAGACGGCGACGGGGCCGGTCCCGGGGGTCTCCACCGACCTGTCCGTCGCGCCGGAGGTCCCCGCGTCCGACCAGGAACCGCCGACCGACCTGGTCACCGACGACGTCGTCGTCGGTGAGGGGGAGGAGGCCGAGTCCGGGAGCACCGTCGCGGTGAAGTACGTCGGCGCCTTCTACGAGACCGGCGAGCAGTTCGACTCCTCCTGGCGCCGCGGCGAGGACGAGACCCTGCCGGTCACCCTGGGCGCGGGCCAGGTGATCCCCGGGTTCGACCAGGGCATCACCGGGATGCACGAGGGCGGTCGGCGGATGGTCACCATCCCCAGCGAGCTCGGCTACGGCGAACAGGGCACCGGCCCCATCCCCGGCGGGGCGACGCTGGTCTTCGTCATCGATCTGGTCGACGTGAGCTGATCCACGCTGCACACCTGTGCACCTGCGAAGTGTGACGGCGTGCCGAGGATGGGCGGGGCGGGCACCAGCTGTCCGCATCGCCCCGTTCCGCCCTGGGCACCCCCCGGATCATGAGCATCCTCGGAAGATTGATGGGCACGGCGGAGACGGCTGCTCGGGGCGCGGCGCGGGGCGGACGTACCGCCGGACGGCCGGGACGCAGCATGGGGACGGGCATGGGCCGGGGCATGGGCCGGACGACGACCGGAACGGGCCGCGGCATGGCGCGGGGCCGGGCAGCCACGCCGCCCGCCGCCGGCGGTATCAGCCGCCTGGTGGGGGGGCTGCTGCGCCGCCGCTGAGCGCGGTGCGGCCGGTCACCCGCAGATCTCGAGGCGGGTGACCGAGCCGTTGTGCGGGGTGACCGCGGGCATCGCGTCGGGCCCGAGCCCGGCGGCGACCGCCTGGGCCGCACGGATCGTGTCGCCGTGCGTGACCAGGGCGACGACGTCGGCCGGCGGCTCGGCGCGGAGGTCCATGAGGAACGCCCGCACCCGCGCGTGCAGCTCGGCGAGGCTCTCGCCGCCTTCGGCCGCCCAGGAGGCGTCGGTCCAGTCGACGACGTCCCACAGCTCCCGCGAGGGGCGGCCCTCCAGGACGCCGTAGCCCTGCTCGCGCAGGGCCGGCGCCGTCGTGACGGGCAGTCCGGTGGCGCGTGAGCAGTGCTCGGCGGTCTGGACCGCGCGCAGCAGGTCGCTGGACAGCAGTGCGCCGGGACGGAGCCCGGCCAGTTCGGCGGCGGCCGTCCGGGCCTGCCGGTGACCGAGCTCGGTGAGCGGCACGTGCGGCGTCTGGCCCTGCAGGAGCCCGTCGGCGTTCCACTGGCTCTGCCCGTGGCGGACGAGCAGCACAGTCATCGGGGTGCCCATGGCAGGAGGCAGCGTAGGACAGGGGTGCGCGCGCCCCGACCGGCGCCTCGTACCGTCGTCGTCGTGAGCATCCCCGTCCGTCCCGGCGCCGCGCGCCCCGCCGCCCGTCCGGCTACGCCCGACCCGCTGGCCCCCCTGCTCGACCTCCCGGGCGTGCGGGAGGCCGCCGACGGCGCCCGCGCGGGCATCGACCGGCTGCTGGGCCACCGCGTCCTGCGTCGGGAGTCCGCCGGGGTGAGCACCGAGTCGGCGCTGCGCGGGGCGCGGGCCTCGGCCGCGCTGGCCGGCGTCGACATCCCCCTGACGGAGCTGCGCGCCGGCTCGGTGGAGGACCCGGTGGTGCAGGGAGCGCTGCGGGTGTCCGCCGCCCTGGGCTCCATGGTGGAGACGTGGCCCAGGGCGCCCGGTCAGGTGCTCGCCCGGCTGCACGTCCTGGCCGCGGCCGATCTGGTCGACCGGGCCGACCTCGGGCGACCGGCCGCCCATGCCGGCCCCCGGCTGGCCGGGCTGTTCTCGCTCGTCACCGGCACCTCGACCGTGCCCGCCGTGATCGTCGCCGCACTGGTGCACGGCGAGCTCGCCGCGCTGGCGCCCTTCGGCGTCGCCGACGGCGTCGTCGCACGGGCCGCCGCCCGGCTCACCGGCATCACCCGGGGGCTGGACCCCAAGGCCGTCTCGGTGCCCGAGGTCGGCTTCACCGAACTCGGCCGGGAGGCCTACGGCGAGGCGCTCGCGGGGTACGCGTCGGGCGCCCCCGAGGGCGTGGCGGCGTGGCTGGTGCACTGCTGCCGGGCCACCGAGCACGGTGCCCTGGAGGGGCTGGCCATCTGCGAGAGCCTGCTGCGCGGCTGAGGGCGCTCAGCGCGGGGCGAGCACCAACCCGGCCACCGCCACCCCGGTCACCGCGACCGCACCGACCGCGGCCGCCGGCAGCCAGGCGCCGGTTCCCGCGCCGAGAGCGACGGCGAGCCCGACCGCGAGCCCGGGGCCGGAGCGGGAGAGGAACCGCCCGGCGTGCTGCGCGGTCGTGGGCCGGCGACCGGTGCGGGCGGTCCGCCCGAGGAGGGTCGCGGCGACGCAGAGGGCCAGCACGGCCAGCCACGCCATGACGACGGTGAACACGTCGGCAGGATGGCCCACCCGGCTGCGCGCCGCGAGGTGCCCCGTCGGAACGGCTCAGGCGCCCCGGCGGCGACGGCGGGCGGGAACCGGTGCCAGACGCTCGGGAACCGGCAGCCCCGCGCGGGCCGCCCGGTGTCTCGCGTACCAGGCGAGCCCGACCACGGCGGCGCCCACGCCCATGGCGGCGCCGGTGACGATCGGCGTCGACGGGGCGGCGAAACGGGAGCGGAGGGTGACCGGCCGCTCGAACCGGAGCACCGGCCAGCCGCGCTCGAGGGCGGCCTTGCGCAGCCCCCGGTCGGGATTGACGGCGGTGGGGTGGCCCACGGCAGCCAGCAGCGGCAGATCGGTGATGGAGTCGCTGTAGGCGTAGCAGTCGGCCAGGTCGTAGCCGCCGTCGGCGGCCAGCCGGCGGATCGCCTCGACCTTGTTCTCGCCGTAGGCGTAGAACTCGATGTCGCCGGTGTACCGGCCGTCGACGGTGACCAGCCGGGTGGCGACGACGCGGTCGACGCCCAGCAGCTCGCCGATCGGCTCGACCACGTCCGCCCCGCTGCTGCTGACGATGACGATCTCGCGGCCGGCGGCGCGGTGCTCCTCGATCAGATCGGCGGCCTCGGCGTAGACCAGCGGATCGACGACCTCGTGCAGCGTCTCGCGGACGATCTCGTGCACGACGGCGGCGTCCCAGCCGGTGACCATCGCGGTCAGCTGGGCGCGCAGCCGCTCCACCTGCTGCTCGTCGGCGCCGGCGAGGGAGAAGACCAGCTGCGCGTAGGCCGACGTGAGCACGGCCCGGCGGTTGATCAGCCCGCCCTGGAAGAAGGGCCGGCCGAACGCGAGCGCGCTCGACTTGGCGATGACCGTCTTGTCCAGGTCGAAGAACGCCGCAGAGCGCGTCACGTCGGTCACGGTAACCGCATCGGCAGACGGACCGCCGGACCGCACCTGCTTCCACACCCGATGGGGTCGTCCACAGGTGCGTCGCGCTCCTGGTGCTGCCGAGCGCTCCGGGCTGGGGTCGAGGTGTGCCTCTTCCTCCGCCACCTCCGCCGCCCTCTGCCCGCCCCCTGGTCGTCAGCGCCGACGAGGACCTGCTCGACGAGGTGCTCCGGCTGCTCGCCGCGGCGGGGGCGGAAGCGCAGCGGGCAGCGGGCGGGCCGGTGCTGCGCCGGGCCCACCGCGAGGCCCCGCTGGT
>DASPIH010000156.1:0-7465 GCA_035629195.1 Blastococcus sp.
GGGAGATCCGCCCCGAGGTCAGGGCTCACGTCAGCGCAGCCAGCCGGTCGAACAGCGGGCCCAGGTTGGTCACGTAGCGCTCCGGCCGGCAGATCTCGTCCAGCCGGGCCTCGTCCAGGGTCACCGACGAGGCGGCCGCCCGGGTCCGCAGCGTGTCCCGGAACGGGATCCCCGAGTTCCACGTCTCCATCGCGGCCGACTGGACGAGGGCATAGGAGTCCTCGCGGGACAGCCCGCCCTCGACCAGCTCCAGCAGCACCGAGGAGGTGTAGATGAGCCCGCCGGTGGACTCCAGGTTGGCCCGCATGCGGTCGGCGTCCACGACCAGGTTCTCCACCAGGCCGGCGGTCAGATCGAGCAGGTAGTCGGTGGTGACGGCGGCGTCGGGCAGGAAGACCCGCTCGGTGGAGGAGTGCGAGATGTCGCGCTCGTGCCAGAGCGGGATGCCCTCCATCACCGGCACGATCGCCGCGCGCACGACCCGCGCCAGCCCGGCGATCCGCTCGGAGCGGATGGGGTTCTTCTTGTGCGGCATCGCGCTCGAGCCCTTCTGGCCCGACCCGAACGCCTCCGACAGCTCGCGCACCTCGGTCCGCTGGCCGTGCCGCACCTCGAGCGCGATCGCCTCGCACACGGTCGCGATGATCGCCAGCGCCGAGACCCACTCGCTGATGCCGTCCCGCAGCACCACCTGGGTCGACGCATCGGCGGGCCGCAGCCCGAGGGCCTCGGCCACGGCGACCTCGACGGAGGGGTCGATCAGCGAGTAGGTGCCGACGGCGCCGGAGATCGCGACGACGCCCACGGAAGCGCGCGCCGCCCGCAGCCGGTCGCGCGACCGGGCGGCCGCGAAGGCGAGGTCGGCCACCCGGTGCCCCCAGACGTCGGGTTCGGCGTGCACGCCGTGCGTGCGGCCGACCTTGATCGTGGAACGGTGCGCCAGCCCGTGGTCGCGGAGCGCCGCCACCAGGCGGTCGGCCTTGGCCAGCAGCACGTCGGTGGCGTCGGTCAGCTGCACGGCCAGCGCGGTGTCGAGCAGGTCCGACGACGTCATGCCGTGGTGCACGTAGGCGGCGGCCGAGCGCGGCTCGGTGTTGTCGGCCCACGCCGTGAGGAAGGCGATGACGTCGTGCTGCGTCGTCTCCTCGATCTCGGCGACCCGCTCGGCGGTGGGCGGCGGCGCGTTGCGCACCGGCTCCACCACGTCGGCCGGAACGCGGCCGGCGGCGGCGTGCGCCTCCAGCACGAGGGTCTCCACGCGGCACCACAGCTCGTACTTGTGGGCGTCGCTCCAGACCCGCCCCATCTCCGGGAGGGTGTATCGCTCGATCATGCGGGTATCGCCCGCCACCGGTCAGCTCGTCGCAGCACGGGGACAGTGTCCCGTAGGGCTAGCGTGATCACCCAACGCCCCTGTCTCTCCGGAGCCCCTGTCACCCGTGGAGGTACCCGATGCGGCGGCAGGGCAGTGAGCTCCTGGGCCGGGCACGCGCGCGCATCCGCGCCGCCCGGGAGCACGACCCGTACGCCTGGCCGCCCCACCACGGTCTCGTGTCGTGGGCCAACGAGCACGAACCGGACAGCGACCCCGACACCGACCACGACCCAGACACCGACCACGACCGCGACCCGGGTCCTGGCCGGGAGCTCCGCCGGGCCCCTGGGAGCGGGATCGACGCCGACGGGGAGCCGCCGCTGGGCAGCCCGGAGCCGGGCGCTCCCGACCTCGACGGACCGCTCGGGCCCGGAGGCGTCAGCGGCCCGCCCGAGGGTGGCCTCCCCCGACGCCGGGACGAGCGGAACCGCCCCCTCCTGGGCGGTCCGCCCCGTACCCGCGTCGAGGACGGTGTGCCGACGGGGCTGCGCACCGCGGCGGCGTGGTCCTGGCGCCTCCTGGTCGTGCTGGCCGCGCTCTACGCGCTGCTCACCGCGATGTCCCACGTGGCCGTGGTCGTCGTCCCGGTCATCGTGGCGCTGCTGCTGGCGGCCCTGCTGCAGCCGGGAGCGGCGTTCCTCGCCCACCAGGGCTGGCCGAAGGCGCTGGCGGCCACCGCCATGCTGCTGGTCGGGCTCGGCGTCGTCGCCGGGATCATCACGCTGGTCGTCGCCCAGGTCACCGCCGGGTTCGCCGATCTCGCCGACCAGGTGACCCAGGGGCTCCAGCAGATCCGTGACTTCGTCGTCGACACCTTCCCCGTGACGCAGCGGCAGATCGACGAGACGCTGCTCGCGGTGCAGGACTTCTTCGCCGGCAGCCAGGAGGAGCTGGCCTCGGGCGCCCTCACCACGGTCGCCACGGTCGGCGAGGTGTTCACCGGCATCCTCCTGGCGCTGTTCACGCTCTTCTTCCTCCTCAAGGACGGCCGGGCGATCTGGCTCTGGCTGGTCGGCCTGTTCCCCCGCGACTCCCGCGCCTTCCTCGACGAGGCGGCGCGGCGGGCCTGGCGGACGCTCATCTCCTACGTCCGCGCCACGGTGGCCGTGGCCCTCGTCGACGCCCTCGGCATCGGCATCGGGCTGGCCGTCCTCGGGGTGCCGCTGGTCGTCCCGCTGGCGGCCCTCGTCTTCCTGGGCGCGTTCGTCCCGATCATCGGCTCGTTGCTCGCCGGCTGCGTCGCGGTGCTGGTGGCACTGGTGGCGGTGGGGCCGATCAAGGCCCTGATCGCGCTGGCGATCGTCGTCGCGGTCATGCAGCTCGAGGGGCACGTCCTGTCGCCACTCCTGCTGGGCCGGGCGGTGCACGTGCATCCGCTCGCGGTGGTCCTCGCGATCGCCGCCGGCCTGCTCGTCGGCGGCGTCTTCGGTGCGCTGGTGGCGGTGCCCGCGGTCGCCTGCATCAACGTCGCCGGTACCTACCTGAGCCGCCGGCACGAGGGCCCACGGCCGCCGGAGCCGCACCCCGAGCGGGGCCGGTCCCCGGTCACGGCCGGCTGAGGCCCCGATCGGTCCCGCGGCGCTGATCGGTCAGGGCCGGACCCGTCCCTCGACGGCGGCCAGGGCGATGTCGGTGCGCCAGTGCGCGTCGGCCAGCCGCACGCCCGCGACCCGCTCGTAGGCGGTCCGCCGGGCGGCGGCCAGGTCGGTTCCGACGGCGGTGACCGCGAGCACGCGTCCGCCGGCGGAGACCACCGCGCCGTCGGCGGTCAGCGCGGTGCCGGCGTGCAGGACGCCCTCGCCGTCGGCACCGGTGATCGGGTCACCCGTCCGCGGCGCCTCGGGATAGCCGGGAGCCGCGACGACGACGGTCACGGCGGCGCCGTCCCGCCAGCGCAGCGGCGGGTGCGCGTCCAGGGTGCCCGTCGCCGCAGCGTGCAGCAGGCCTCCCAGGGGCGTCTCCAGCAGGGGCAGCACGACCTGGGTCTCGGGATCGCCGAAGCGGGCGTTGAACTCGACCACCCGCACGCCGCGCGAGGTGAGCGCCAGGCCCGCGTAGAGCAGGCCGCTGAAGGTCTCGCCCCGGCGGGCCATCTCGTCCACGGTGGGCTGGAGCACCGTGGCCAGCACCTCGTCGACCAGGCCGGGCGGTGCCCACGGCAGCGGCGCGTAGGCGCCCATGCCGCCGGTGTTGGGTCCGGCGTCGCCGTCGTCGCGGCGCTTGTGGTCCTGGGCGGGCACCAGCGGCAGCACCGTCGTGCCGTCGGTGACGGCGAACAGCGAGACCTCCGGCCCGTCGAGGTACTCCTCGACCAGGACCGCGCCGCCGGCGTCCAGCACCCGGCGGCCGTGCGCTGCGGCGGCCTCGCGGTCGGAGGTGACGACGACACCCTTGCCGGCGGCCAGCCCGTCGTCCTTGACCACGAAGGGGGCTCCGCCGGTGAGCGCGGCGACCTCGTCCAGAGCCGTCTCCAGCTCGGCCGGCCCGCCCACCGCCCACGAGCGCGCCGTGGGCACACCGGCTGCCGTCATGACGTGCTTGGCGAAGGACTTGCTGCCCTCCAGCTGCGCGGCCTCGGCCGAGGGGCCGAAGCAGGCGATCCCGGCCTCCCGGACGGCGTCGGCAGCACCGGCCACCAGCGGGACCTCCGGTCCGACGACGACGAGGTCGGCGCGCCACTCGCGCGCCAGGCCCGCCACGGCGACCGGATCGGCCACCGGCAGGGCATTCCCGCCGGGTGGGGGTGGGGCGATCCGCGCCGTTCCGGCGTTGCCGGGAGCGCAGGCGAGCGCGCTCACCGCGGGGTCGGACAGCAGAGCCACGCACAGGGCGTGCTCCCGGGCACCGGAGCCGATCACCAGCACGCGCACGAGCGGCGACCCTACCGACCGCGGCTGGAGAACGCCGCTCCGCGTGCCGAAACCCAGCAGTCACAGACACACCACGTGATCTGTGCCACGAAAGTCTCCAAGCTCGCTGGTCAGCGCGATGGCCGCACGATCGTGCGGCATCCGTCCCCTCCAGTTCGCCCTCGATTCATCCGACTCCTGTGTTGTGGGGGCCATGCGCACGACCGAGTCGCTGGCGGAACGGCCGGCGACACGCCTTCCACGGCCCGTCGTCATCGGCCACCGCGGAGCCCCGGCCTACCGACCGGAGCACACCGCGGCGAGCTTCGAGCTGGCCATCGACCTGGGTGCCGATCTCATCGAGCCCGACGTCGTCGTCAGCCGGGACGGCGTCCTGGTCGTCCGGCACGAGAACGAGCTGTCCCTGTCCACCGACGTGGCCGAGCACCCCGAGTTCGCCGGCCGCCGCACCACCAGGCTGATCGACGGCCAGCTGGTTGCCGGCTGGTTCACCGAGGACTTCACCTACGCCGAGCTGCGCACCCTCCGCGCGATCGAGCGGATGCCGTCCCTGCGGCCGCTGAACACCGCCTACGACGGCCGTTTCGGCGTGCTCACGCTCGCCGAGGTGATCGAGCTGGCGCGCTGCCGGTCCACCGCACAGCGGCAGGTGCGCGTGCTCGCCGAGCTCAAGCACCCCGAGTGGTGCCAGGCGCGGGGCATGGCGATGTCCGAGCTGGTCGCGGACGAGCTGCGGCGGCTCGGCGCCGACAGCGCCGACGGCACCGTGTGGATCCAGTCGTTCGACCCGTCCGTGCTGCGCGAGCTGGGCATCCGGATGGGCTCCGGCGCCCCGCGGATGGTCCAGCTCGTCGACGACGACCCGGTGGACGATGCGATGGTCACCCCTTCGGGGCTTCGGGAGATCTCCACCTACGCCCAGGCGATCGCCCCCAGCCGGGACCGCATCCTGGCCAGCGCCGCAACCGCCGCCCCGGGCACCGCGCACCTGGTGGCCCAGGCGCACGCCGCCGAGCTCGCCGTCTTCTGCTGGACGCTGCGGGCGGAGAACATGTTCCTGCCGGCGCACCTGCGCCGCGGGGACGCCCCGAACGGCCTCGGGGACGCGGTGGGGGACGCGGTGGAGCTGCTGACCCTCGGCGTCGACGGCCTGATCACCGACTCGCCGGACCACGCCGTCCGCGCCCGGACCGCGGTCACCGCCCAGCTCGTCTGAACCGGGCCTCACCGGAGTCGCGCGGGCTGCGCCCGACGGCTCCGGTGGAGGGCGCGCAGCCGGGCCCGGTCCTCGGCGCGCGCCCGGGCGTCCACGCGCAGCAGCTGACGGCGGGCCTCCGACTGGAGCTTCCGCCAGGCCGTGAGCCGGCCGGGGTCCAGCCGGCCGTCGTCGATCGCCGCGGCCACCGCGCAGCCGGGCTCGGTCCGGTGGTCGCAGTCGCGGTAGCGGCACGCGGCGGCCAGCTCGGTCACGTCGGCGTAGGCCCGGTCGACGCCGTCGAGGTCGTCGTACAGGCCGAGCTCGCGCATCCCCGGGGTGTCGACGAGGAGGGTTCCGTCGGGCAGCCGGTGGAGTTCGCGCGCCGTGGTCGTGTGCCGCCCGCGGCCGTCGTCCCGGATCTCCCGCGTGGCAGCGACAGGGTGCCCGGCCAGCGCGTTGAGCAGGCTGGACTTCCCCACGCCGGACGGTCCCACCATGGCCGCCGTCCGGCCGGGCCCGAGGTGCGCGCGCACGCCGTCGAGCCCGGAGCCGGTCAGGGAGCTGACGGCGAGGACGGCGGCGCCGGGCGCGTCGGCGGCGACCTGCGCCACCGTTCCGTCCGGGTCGGCGCAGAGGTCGGCCTTCGTCAGGACGACGACCGGCGTCGCCCCGCTGCTCCAGGCGACGGCCAGGTAGCGCTCGACCCGGCGCAGCCGCGTCTCGCCGACGAGCGAGTCGACGACCAGGACGACGTCGATGTTGGCCGCCACCACCTGGACGGCCGACGTCCGTCCCGCGACGGTGCGGGTGAAGGCGCTGGTCCGGGGCAGGACGGCGACCGCCAGCTCACCGCGCAGCGCCACCCAGTCGCCGACGGCTGGACCGCCGGCCACCGCGTCCCCGTGCAGCGCCGCAGCAGAGCGGACCCGCCGCTCACCGTCGGCGGCGAGGACGCCGAGCCGGCTGCGGTCCACGCGCGCCACACGTGCCGGTTCGCTTCCCGGAGGAAGCGCCGCGGCCCGCTCGGGCGTCCAGCCGAGTGCGAGAAGTTCCACGTCCGGCATGGTGACCCCGGGCTCGAACCCCTGTCGCGCGATTTTTACGTGCGGAGGCGAGGTCGCGCCGAGGGGGGCCCGGAGGGCTCCGCGCAGGCGGCCCCGACCAGAGGCTCGCCCCGAGCCTGCGAGGGGTGAGGAGGTCGGGGTCCTTAGGCGATCAGATCGTGGACGACCACGTTCTCGTCGCGCCCGGGCCCGACGCCGATCACGCTGATCCGAGCGCCGGAGAGCTCCTCGAGCCGACGCACGTAGGCCTGCGCGGCGGCCGGCAGCTCGGCGAACACGCGGCAGTGCCGGATGTCCTCGGACCAGCCGGGCATCTCCTCGTAGACCGGCGTCGCGTGGTGGAAGTCGGTCTGCGTCATCGGCATCTCGTCGTGCCGGACCCCGTCGATCTCGTAGGCCACGCAGATCGGCACCGTCTCGAGCCCGGAGAGGACGTCGAGCTTGGTGAGGAAGTAGTCGGTGATGCCGTTGACCCGGCTGGCGTACCGGGCGACGACGGCGTCGAACCAGCCGCAGCGCCGGTCGCGGCCGGTGGTCACGCCGACCTCGCCGCCCTGCTTGCGCAGGTACTCGCCGAACTGGTCGTGCAGCTCGGTCGGGAACGGGCCGGAACCGACCCGGGTGGTGTATGCCTTGAGGATCCCCACGACCCGCTCGATCCGGGTGGGGCCGATGCCCGAGCCCGTGGCGGCGCCGCCGGCGGTCGGATTGGACGACGTCACGAACGGATACGTGCCGTGGTCGACGTCCAGCAGCGTGCCCTGCGAGCCCTCGAGCAGCACCCACTCGCCGGCATCGAGGGCGTTGCCCAGCAGCAGGCGGGTGTCGGCGATGCGGTGCTTGAGCTGCTCGGCGTAGGCCGTGTACTCCTCGACGACCTCGTCGACGTCGATCGCCTTGCGGTTGTAGACCTTGACCAGGATCTGGTTCTTCTCCTGCAGCGTGCCCTCGAGCTTCT
>DASPIH010000157.1:0-2743 GCA_035629195.1 Blastococcus sp.
GCCCGGCGGTTCCTCGCGCGGCACCGGGACGCCGAGCCGGTGGTCCTGGTGGTCACCGACGGCGAGCCCACGGCGCACCTCGAGGACGACGGCACGCCGTTCTTCTGCTGGCCGCCCATGCCGGAGACCATCGCGCGCACCGTGGCCGAGGTGGAGAAGGTGGCCCGGTCCGGGGCGACGGTCAACGTCTTCGCCCTGGACCCCGACCCCGGGCTGGTGCACTTCGTGCACGACCTCACCCAGCGGGCCGGCGGCCGGGTGTTCACCCCCGACAGCGAGCGGCTGGGCGAGTACGTCGTCGCCGATTACCTGCGCACCCGCCGGGGCCGCCGGGCGCGGTGACTAGAAGGACCCCGCTGCCCCCCACCGCTCGCACGCTCGCGGCGGGCCCCTGCAGCGGGGCCTCTAGCCGCGGCGGTCCCCCGGCAGCGGGTGCGAGCCGCTCGAGCTGATCCCGGGGATCCGTCCGGCCCGGAACGCGTCGACGAACAGCCGGTGGTCCCGCTGGGCCTGCAGCGCGTAGGACCGGGCGAAGTCCACCAGGTCGGCGACGAACTCCTCCCGGCGGTCACCGATCATCGCGGTGATCGCCTCCTCGGTCTGGAAGGGGACCAGGGTGTGGTCGCTGTCGGCATCCCCCACGCAGTGCAGCTTCGCCGTCGCCCTGCCCAGCTGGGCCATCACGGGGGCGATCTCCTCGGGCTCGGTGAGGTCCTCCCAGTCCAGGTCGGACTCGTAGGGCGAGAGCTCGGCGACCACGAACCCGCGGCCGTCGATCTCGGTGTAGCCGAGGAACTGCGAGGTGTTGGCCTGCAGCGCGCGCTGGCTGACCGCCGTCCGGTGCCCCTCGTTCTCGAAGTAGGACCGGATCTCCGGATCGGGAACGACCCGGCTGGGCGCCGGCACGTTCCCCTGCTTCAGCGACAGGACGACGTCGTTCTCCAACGCCTGGTCGTAGCCCTCCAGCAGCACGTTGTAGGCCGGCAGCCCGGCGCTGCCGATCCCGAAGCCGCCGGTGCCGATGACGTCCTTGACGTCGTAGGTGACCTCCCGGCGCCGCTGGCCCCTCGGCACGGTGTCGCGGTACCGGTCGAGCGCGGCCAGCACCCGGTCGCGCTCGTCGTCGTCGAGGATCCGGTTGCGCGGCCGGTCGGCGAACCGCCGCCGGTATCCCTCGACCACCGTCATCCGGTTCAGCAGGCCGAGCCGGGTGCGGGCGGTGGTCTCGAGGATCACGTCGCGCACCGCCCCCTCGGTGGTGTCGACGAGCAGTGCGAAGGAGCGGTCCTCGTCGGAGTGGGTGAAGGCCGCCACCTGGTCGAGGTAGGCGTCCAGGTAGGTGGTGAGCAGCTCGGCGATGACGTCGTCACCCAGTGCCTTGCGCCAGGCCAGCAGGGCGAAGCTGGCGGCGAACCGGCGCAGGTCCCAGCTGACGTGCCCCAGGTAGGCCTCGTCGAAGTCGTTGACGTCGAAGACGATCCGCCCGGCACTGTCCATGTAGGTGCCGAAGTTCTCCGCGTGCAGGTCACCCTGGATCCACACGCGCGAGGTCCGCTCGTCACTCCAGGGATCCTCGGACGTCGCCATGTCCGCGTAGAACAGAGGTGCGCTGCCCCGGTAGAAGGCGAACGGGTCGGCGGCCATCTTGCGGAACTTGGTGCGGAAGGCGTCGGCGTCGGCGTGCATGAGGTCGCCGAACGCCTCGACCAGCACGTCCACGATCTGACGTGCGCGTTCGTCGTCGTCGGTGGGTGGGATCACACCGGAGGGGGAGGGAGGCACAGCGTGCACGGTAGGTGGCCGATAACGTCCGTGGTGCCACCACGAACGCCCACAGCACGAACGACCACAGCATGAACGCCCGCACCACGAACGCCCCGAGCACGGACGCCGAGACCAGGGACGGAGGGACCATGTCGAGCATGACGACCATGACCGCGGCCCGACGGCTCGCCACCGGCGTCGCCTACGGCGGCGGTGGTGTCGGGATCGCCGGCGCGGCCCTCGTCGCGCTGCTCCGCGAGGAGGCGCGGTCGGCCCGCCGCCGGGTGGAGGCGCGCAGCGACAAGGACAACCCGCCGCCCTCCGGGAACGGGGTGTACGGCCGCGGGCGCGGCAAGCCGATCGTGCTCGCGGTGCTCGGTGACTCCAGCGCCGTGGGCCTGGGCGTCACCCGCGCGTCGCAGACCCCCGGGGTGCTGGTCGCGGCCGGCCTGTCCGAGCTGGCCGAGCGCCCGGTGCGCCTGGTGCGGCTGGCCGTGGTCGGCGCCCGCGCCAGCGACCTCGAGGTCCAGGTGGACCGGGCGCTCGAGGAGCGACCCACCGTCGCCCTGATCATGATCGGCGCCAACGACGTCACCGCCCGCATCCCCACCTCGGTGTCCGTCGGCCTCCTCACCGACGCCGTGCGCCGGCTGACCGCCGCCGGCTGCGAGGTCGTGGTCGGCACCTGCCCCGACCTCGGCACCGTCCGACCGATCGCCCAGCCGCTGCGCACCCTGGCCCGGCGCTGGAGCCGCCAGTTGGCCGCCGCGCAGACGATCGCCGTCGTGGAGGCCGGGGGACGCACCGTGTCCCTGGGCTCGCTGCTCGGCCCCGCCTTCGCCTCCGACCACGGCATGTTCAGCGTCGACGAGTTCCACCCCAGCGCCGCCGGCTACGCGGCTGCCGCGGCGGTGCTGCTGCCTGCGGTGGCCGACGCGGTCGGGGTCTGGCCGACCGGCGCCGGCCGCGGGCTGCGCTC
>DASPIH010000158.1:0-9307 GCA_035629195.1 Blastococcus sp.
GCCGGCCGGCGTCGACGCGCCGGCCACGACGGGGAGCGGGCACGGCGACGACGGCCACGGCGCGAACGGCCAGGGCACGATCGGCCAGGGTGCAGCCGCCGCCGGGCACGACATCCCACCCGGCGGGCTGCAGGTGTCCGAGGACGGCTACACCCTCGCTCTCGACTCGGGTACCGCCCCCGCCGGCTCCACCTCGCCCGTCGCCTTCCGGATCGTCGGGCCCGACGGACACCCGGTCGCCGACTACGAGCGCGAGCACGACGTCGACCTGCACCTGGTCGCGGTCCGCCGCGACCTCAGCGGCTACCAGCACGTGCACCCCGATCGGGGGTCCGACGGCACCTGGCGGACGACACTGGCGCTGGACCCCGGCACCTGGCGGCTGTTCGCCGACTTCACCCCCGTCGGCGGCGAGAACACGACGCTCGGCGCGGACCTCGCGGTCGCCGGCGAGTACGTCCCGGCGTCGCTGCCCGCACCGGCGGCGAGCACCGAGGTCGACGGCTACACCGTCGTGCTCAACGGCGAGCTCAGCCCGGGACAGGAGTCGGAGCTGACCCTGAGCGTCAGCCGCGGCGGCGTCCCGGTGACCGATCTCCAGCCCTACCTCGGCGCCTACGGGCACCTCGTCGCACTGCGCGACGGCGACCTCGCCTACCTGCACGTGCATCCGGCCGAGCCGCGCGACGGCACGACGCCGGCGCCGGGCCCGCACGTCCGCTTCGTCACCACCGCACCGTCCGCGGGTACCTACCGGCTGTTCCTCGACTTCCGCCACGGATCGGTCGTCCGCACGGCGGCGTTCACGGTGGTCCTGGACGCCTCCGAGGAGCACGGATCGTGACCACCACCGCCGGCACCACCGACGTCGAGCTGCTGATCGGCGGGATGACCTGCGCGTCCTGCGCCGCCCGGGTCGAGAAGAAGCTCAACAAGCTCGACGGCGTCACCGCCACGGTGAACTACGCCACCGAGAAGGCGAAGGTCAGCGTCGCGGGCGACGTGAGCACCGACGACCTCATCGCCACGGTGGAGAAGACCGGCTACAGCGCGCGGCTGCCGGAACCACCGCCACCGGTGGCCGAGGAGACGCCGGAGGACGACCCGAGCGTTCCCCTCCGCACCCGGCTGGTGGTCTCCGCGCTGCTGAGCGTTCCGGTGGTCGCGCTGGCGATGGTCCCGGCGCTGCAGTTCCAGTACTGGCAGTGGCTGTCGCTGACCCTGGCGGCACCCGTCGTCGTCTGGGGCGGGCTGCCCTTCCACCGCGCCGCGTGGACCAACCTGCGGCACGGCGCCGCGACCATGGACACCCTGGTCTCCCTCGGCACCCTGGCCGCGTTCGGCTGGTCGCTGTACGCGCTGTTCTGGGGCACCGCCGGCGAGCCGGGGATGATCCACCCGTTCGAGCTGACCATCGCGCGCTCGGACGGCGCAGCGAACATCTACCTCGAGGCCGCCGCGGGCGTGACGACGTTCCTCCTGGCCGGCCGGTACGCCGAGGCCCGCTCGAAGCGCCGCGCCGGCGCCGCGCTGCGCGCCTTGCTGGAACTCGGCGCCAAGGAGGTGTCTGTCCTGCGCGGGGGCACCGAGCACCGGGTGCCGGTCGACCGGCTGGGCCCGGGCGATCTGTTCGTCGTCCGTCCCGGGGAGAAGGTCGCCGCCGACGGCGAGGTGACCGACGGCTCCTCGGCCGTGGACGCCTCGATGCTCACCGGCGAGTCCGTGCCGGTCGAGGTGGGTCCCGGCGACCTGGTGGCCGGCGGCACCGTGAACGCTGGCGGCCGGCTGGTCGTGCGCGCCACCCGGGTCGGGTCGGACACCCAGCTGGCCCAGATGGCCCGGTTGGTCGAGGACGCGCAGAACGGCAAGGCAGAGGTGCAGCGACTGGCCGACCGCGTCTCCGGCGTCTTCGTGCCGGTGGTGCTGGCGCTGGCCGCGGCAACCCTCGGTTTCTGGATCGGCACGGGCGCCGGGCTGCCGGCGGCCTTCACCGCGGCCGTCGCCGTGCTGATCATCGCCTGCCCCTGTGCGCTGGGGCTGGCCACGCCGACCGCCCTCATGGTCGGCACCGGGCGCGGCGCGCAGCTGGGGATCCTGATCAAGGGCCCCGAGGTCCTGGAGTCCACCCGGCGGGTCGACACCGTCGTCCTCGACAAGACCGGCACGGTCACGACCGGGCGGATGAGCCTGCTCGACGTCGTGCCCGCCCCCGGCGAGGACGCCGGCCGGCTGCTCCGGCTGGCCGGCGCAGTGGAGGCGGCCTCCGAGCACCCGATCGCCCGGGCCGTGGCCGACGCCGCCGCGGCCCGCGGTCCGCTGCCGGCGGTGACCGGCTTCGCGAACGCCGAGGGCCTCGGCGTGCACGGCGTGGTGGAGGGCTCCGCGGTCGCCGCCGGCCGGCCGCGGTTCCTGGCCGACCGGTCGATGCCGCTGCCCGGATCGCTGGAGCAGGCCGTCAGCGCGGCGGAGGAGGCCGGGCGGACCGCCGTCGCGGTGGGTTGGGACGGCGCCGCGCGGGGGGTGCTGGTGGTCGCCGACACCGTCAAGGACACCTCCGCAGCCGCGGTGCGGCAGCTGCGCGATCTCGGGCTGCGACCGGTCCTGCTCACCGGCGACAACGAGCGGGCGGCCCGGGCCGTGGCCGCGCAGGTGGGCATCGACGAGGTGATCGCCGAAGTGCTGCCGCAGGACAAGGTGGCGACCGTGCAACGGCTGCAGGCCGAGGGCCGCGGTGTCGCCATGGTCGGGGACG
Source organism: Blastococcus sp. (assembly GCA_035629195.1). Taxonomy (GTDB): domain Bacteria; phylum Actinomycetota; class Actinomycetes; order Mycobacteriales; family Geodermatophilaceae; genus Blastococcus. The sequence goes on from DASPIH010000158.1 coordinate 2,753, forward strand.
GCGTCAACGACGCCCCGGCGCTGGCCCAGGCCGACCTCGGTCTGGCGATGGGCACCGGCACCGACGTCGCCATCCAGGCCAGTGACCTCACGCTGGTGCGCGGCGACCTGCGCGCCGCCGCGGACGCGATCCGGCTCTCCCGCCGGACGCTGGCGGTCATCAAGGGCAACCTGTTCTGGGCGTTCGCCTACAACGTCGCCGCGCTCCCGCTGGCCGCTGCCGGGCTGCTGAACCCGATGATCGCCGGCGCCGCGATGGCGTTCAGCTCGGTCTTCGTCGTCACCAACAGCCTTCGGCTGCGCGGATTCGCCCCCCTGGCGGAGAACCGGGACACGGCGCGCACCTGACCCCGGCGGGCACCCTGTACCCCGCGGACAGTAGGACTCTGCCCACCATGGCGGGCAGAGTCCTACTGTCCGCGGACCATGGTCCGACCGAGGAGGTCCTCCCCGTGAGCGAAGGCGACGGTCACAGGCAGCGACGGCTGGCCCGCTCGATCTCGCTGGCCGGTCTCGCCGCCGGGCTGACCCTGCTCGCACGGCCGGCGGAGGTCGCCGCGGCGATCGCTCCGGCGTTCCCGCGCGAGCGGCTCTGGGTGGCCCGTCTGCTGGGAGCCCGGCTGGCCGCCCAGCACGCCGCGGTGCTGATGGCGCCTCGCGCTCCGGTCCTGGAGGCGGCCGCGGCGGTGGACGCCCTGCACGCGGCCAGCATGCTGCCGGTGCTGGCGCTGCCCCGCTACCGGCGCGCGGCGCTCGTCAGCGGCACGCTCGCAGCGGCGTCCGCGGTGGTGGGCAGACCGCCTCGGCGGAGCCGGTAGCCGCGGACGGCGGACACGCCGCCGACCTTCGGGTAGCCCGCTGGATCACGGCCGCCGCCGGTCGGGAACTCGAAGAGGTCGATCATCAGCTGCAACGGGTAGGCCGTGCCTTGGTCGACGGTGCGGACGAGCGCGTCGTCGACGTAGACGGCGGTGCGCTCGGACGTCCAGGCGGCCGCGTAGGTGTGCCAGTCGGTCGCGTCGAAGCCCAGGGCGACCTCGGCCACGTCGTCGCGCAGACGCCCGTCGCCGTGCGCCTTGATGCCGGTCGTCACCGACGACCCGCCCGGGCCGATCCGGGAGCCGTAGAGCTCGGCGATGCAGATCTCCCCGCAGTCCCGGGGATCGTCGGCCTCCAGCCCCACGAGCCAGATCGCGAGCATGCAGGCCGGGTCGGCGGGCGCACGGAGCCGGGCCTCCACCAGCCCGCTCGTGGGGGTGAACAGCCGCCGGGTGGGCTGCGGGGTGCGGACGGTCAGGTCCGGCCGGTGGCGGTGCGTGCCGCGGTCGGAGCCGGCCGGGCCGGAGAAGGAGCCGGTCTGGACGTTGGAGACCCGCAGCTCGCCGTCCTCGGGGCGCCAGGCGGGCTGGTCGGCCTCGATCCGGAGCCGGAGCTCCCCGGGACGCACCTCGTACCGGGCCGCCGAGCGCTCCGGCGTGGTCCACTGCGGAAGGTAGTGCGGCACCCAGCGGCTCGCGTCGAGCCGCGGGCCCGGGAAGTCCTCGGTGAACACCAGCTCGTACGGCGACCGGTCCAGACGCCCGGGCGGCTCCTCGATCACTCCTCCATCCTGCCGCCACCCGGGCATGGACGGGCAGCGTGCGGGGTTGCGAGAGGCATGACCCGATGGACGACGGACGACATCCCCGACCAGACCGGCCGTACCGCGGTGGTCACCGGCGCGACGAGCGGGCTGGGGCTGGCCACCGCCAGGGCGCTCGCCACGGCCGGTGCCCGCGTGGTGCTCGCCGTCCGCGATGCCGACCGCGGCGCCGCCGTGGCCGCGGAGCTCCCCGGCAGCGTCGAGGTGCGCCGGCTCGACCTGGCCGACCTCGGGTCGGTGCGCGCCTTCGCCGCCGGCTGGGACGCTCCGCTGGACGTCCTGGTGAACAACGCCGGGATCATGATGGTGCCGGCCGCGGAGACCGTGGACGGGTTCGAGCAGCAGTTCGGCACCAACCACCTGGGCCACTTCGCGCTCACGAACCTGCTGCTGCCGCACGTGACCGACCGCGTGGTCACCGTCGCCTCGACCATGCACCGGACCGGCACGATCGTGCTCGATGACCTCAACTGGACGAGCCGGCCGTACTCGCCGGAGCGCGCCTACGGGCAGTCCAAGCTGGCCAACCTGCTGTTCACCCTCGAGCTTCAGCGCCGGCTGCACGCCGCCGGCTCCCGGGTGCGTGCGACCGCGTCCCACCCCGGGTGGTCGGCGACCAACCTGCAGAGCCACACCGGCGACCCGGTCCGGCACGCGTTGATGACGCTGGGCAACAAGGTGGTGGCCACGAGCCCTGAGGAGGGCGCACGGCCGACGCTCTTCGCGGCGCTCGCCGACATCCCGGGCGGCAGCTATGCCGGCCCGGGCGGCTTCCTGGAGCGGCGCGGCACCCCGGCGCTGGTCGGCCGTACCCAGACGGCCAGCGACCCGGACCTGGCGCGGGAGCTCTGGACCGCCTCGGCCGCGCTCACCGGCACCGACTTCCCGGCCGACCTGCCCACGAGGGCCTGACGTCCCGAGGGGCCCCGGTACCGGAAGCCCCTCAGACGGCGGGCAGGAGGAGCAGCCCGGTCGGCAGCAGGAGCAGCAAGCCGGCCGAGACGAGGGCGCCGCACCGCGCGGCCGCCGGAAGGTGCCGGGGCGGCTCGAGCAGCCGTGGAACGCGCGGCGGCGGCTGGCCGCGGCCCGGGCGCTGCTGGCCGACCGGGACGTCGTGCTGCTGGACGAGCCGACCGCGCACCTGGACGACCCCACCGCCGAGGCGCTGGTCCGCGACCTCCGGACGGCGCTGGCCGCCCGGGTGGTCGTCTGCGTGACCCACGACGACGCCGTCGAGCGCACCGGCGACACCCTCGTGCGGCTGGGCACCGGAGCGGCCGCACCGGCGTGGGCCTGAGGTGTCGCACGCGTGCGGCACCCTGTCCGCATGGATGCGTCATTCACCGGTTCGGTCTTCCTCGGCATGAGCGTCGACGGGTTCATCGCCCGGCTCGACGGCGATCTCTCCTTCCTCACCGGCGGAACCGAAGGTGGTGGCGCGCCCGACGACGGCGAGGGCGGTGACTTCGGGTTCGGCGAGTTCGTGTCCGGCGTCGACGCGCTGGTGATGGGCCGGTCCACCTACTCGTTCATCGAGCCGTTCGCCGAGTGGCCCTACCAGGGCAAACCGGTGCACGTGCTCAGCTCGACGCTGGCGCCGGGCGCCGATCCGCGGATCACCGTGCACGGCTCCCTGCCCGAGGCGGTGGGAGCGCTGAACGCGGCGGGGTACCGGCGGGTCTACGTCGACGGCGGCCGCACCGTGCACGCCTTCCTCGCGGCCGGGCTGATCGGAGACCTCACGCTCTCGCGGGTACCCGTGCTCATCGGCACGGGCCACACCCCGTTCGGCGAGCTCTCGGCCGACGTGCACCTGGAGCACGAGCGCACGCGCACCTTCTCCGGCGGGATGGTGCAGACCACCTACCGCGTGCGCCGGTAGCTCGGCCGGGCAGGTGGACCTGTCCCAGTCGACACGACATCCAGTCGACACCTCACCCGGTCGACACATCGACTTCTCGACAGGTCACCCGTCCGCGTGCTGTTCGGTGCGCGGGAGGGCCTGGGTGGGCTTGTCTCCCGGGACGTCGCCGGGGCACCTGGCCCCGGGGTAGGGGTGAGGGGTGGACATGACCCGGAGCGACGGCCGGTCCGCCGGACCGACGGCCGGCGGCGAGACGCGTGAAGAGCGGATCGATCGCGAGCTGCTGGAGCTGCTCAACGAACTCCGGGTGGCGCTGCCCGGCGTGCAGTTCCTGTTCGCCTTCCTCCTCATCGTCCCCTTCCAGCAGACGGTCGACCGGATGACCGAAGCCCAGCGGGACGTGCACTACGTCGCCCTGGTCGCGGCTGCCGTCGCCACCGCCCTGCTCATCGCGCCGGCGGCGCAGCACCGAGTGCTGTTCCGGCAGCACGACAAGGAGAGGCTGCTCCGGCGCAGCCACCGGTCGGCCTTCGCCGGCCTCCTGGTGCTTGCGCTGGCGATCTCCGCGGCTCTCCTGCTGGTGGTCGACGTGCTGTTCTCACGCACGCAGGCCTGGGCCACGGCCGGGATCATCGCCGCCCTGCTGGCGTGGTGGTGGGTGCTGGTGCCGTTCTGGCAGCGAGCCCGCGACGGGCAGAAGGCCTCCAAGTAGCAGCCCGGCCGCGGCGGTTCCGCCTTCCGGGGATCAGGCTTCCGAGGGCGCCTCGGGCAGGACGACGATCCCGTCCCGGTCGGCGCAGAGCCACTCGCCGTCGCGGAACACCACTCCGGCGAAGGAGACCGGAATCCCGGCCTGACCGGAGTGCAGACCGCGCTGGCTCTTGCGGGGCATGGCCGCCAGGGCCCGAACGCCGAGGGGCTGCTCGCCGAGCTCGTCGGCGTCGCGGATGCAGCCGTGGACCACGATCCCGGCCCAGCCGTTGGTCGCCGCCGACACGGCGAGGTTGCCGCCGACCAGGCCGCAGCGCATCGAGCCGCCGCCGTCGACGACCAGCACCCGCCCGTCCCCCGGGCCCTCGACGGCCTGCTTGACCAGGGTGTTGTCCTCGAAGACCTTGAGCGTGGCGATGCGGCCGCTGAACCGCAGGGACCCGCCGAACATCTGGAAGACCGGGTCACACACCTGCGCCTCGGGGTGGGCATCGGAGACGTCGGTCGTGGCGAAGGCCGTTCCGTCGGTGGTGGATCCGTCAGCGGTGGTCCCGTCGGTGCTCATGCGGCGTGCTCGCTCTCGGCTCGGTGGCAGTGCTCGCGTCTCATCGCGCAGGTTATAACCTATAGCGACGAAAGGATCGGCATGTCGGAACCGATGGCGGAGTACGTGACCAAGAGCGATCTGGCCTACACGCGCGTCCGCGGCCTGATCCTCTCCGGTGACCTGGCCCCCGGCGCCGTGCTCCCGCAGGCCGCGCTCGCGCAGGAGATCGGCATCAGCACGACCCCCCTCCGCGAGGCTCTGCGCCGGCTCAAGCAGGAGGGGCTCGTCGACCTCGACGCCCACCGCGACGCCCGGGTCCGTCCGCTGGACGCCACCGAGGCGCGCGACCTCCTGGAGATGCGCCGCAGCCTGGACCCGCTGGCCGCCCGCCTGGCCGCGCAGCGCCGGACCGAGGAGGACCTCGTCCGCATCCGGACCGCCCTGGACGGGCTCGAGGCGCTGCCCGCCAGCCCGTCGGTCGCGCAGCTGGCGAGCCATGCCCGCTTCCACGCAGCGGTCCACCGCGCCTCCCACAACGCGTTGCTGGTGGAGACGCTGGACGGCCTGTGGGTCAAGACCGACCGCTACCGGAGGCACGGGCTGGAGGCCGGCCGCAGCGACGAGGAGCGGCAGGCGCGGGCGACGGAGCACCGGCGGCTGTTCGAGGCGGTCCGGGACGGCGACGTGGAGACGGCCGCGGACCTCATGCAGCGCCACGTGGAGTCCAGCCTGGGCGCCCGGTCGGCCGATCGCCTGGCCGATCCGGAACCCTCCCGGTGAGCAGGGCCGGCGACGGCTCCGGCGGACCCGGACGCACCCTGCTCGGGCTCCTCCTGCTGCACTCCGTGATCACCCAGGTGATCACGTTCGTCCTCCGCCCCACGTCGGCGTACCGGGCGCTCGAGCTCGACGTGCCCACCGCCTGGCTGGGCGCGCTCACCGCCTCCTTCGCCGTCGTGCCGCTGGTGCTGGCCGTGCCCTCGGGTCAGGCCACCGACCGCTTCGGGGAGCGACGGGTGATGCTCGTCGGCGCCGTCCTGATGGCGCTGTCGGGTGCGGTCTTCTGGACCGAGCGGGGCGGGGCCGCCGGGCTGGTCCTGGGCAGCGTCGTCCTCGGCACCGGCCACCTCCTGTCGGTCGTCGGCCAGCAGGCCGCAGTGGCGAACACCGCCGCCCCCGGCGGGTTCGACACCGCCTTCGGCTACTACACCTTCGCCGCGTCGCTGGGCCAGGCGGCCGGCCCGGCCCTCATCCCGGTGCTCGGCGGGAACGACGCGCTGCCCGACACCACGCCGATCTTCGCGACCGCCACCGTGCTGGGCGTCGTCCTGCTGGCCTGCACCGCGGCGCTCCGGATGCCGCACCGCGCACGAGCGGGCGCGGACGCCGCCGGTGGGGGCATGGGCACCCTCCTGCGCATACCGGGACTGCTCCGGGCGCTGCTGATCAGCTGCATCGTGCTGGCCGCGGTGGACATCACGCTCGTGTACCTGCCCGCCCTGGGCGCGGACCGCGGACTGGCCGCGGGCACGGTCGGGCTGCTGCTGACGTTGCGCGCCGTGGCCTCGATGACGTCGCGGTTCTTCCTCGGCCGACTGGTCGGCTGGACCGGCCGGCGCCGGCTGATGATCGTGAGCGTGACGCTGTCGGCCGTCGCCATGGCGGTCGTGGCCCTGCCCCTGCCGACGGCGGCCATGGCCGGGGTGGTCGTGCTGCTCGGGCTGGGCCTCGGAGTGGGTCAGCCGCTGACCATGTCCTGGCTCGCCGAGGTGGCGCCCCCGGGCCTGCGGGG
>DASPIH010000159.1:0-3101 GCA_035629195.1 Blastococcus sp.
GTCCACGACGACACCGGCCAGTCGTGGCGACGAGGGCCCGTTGCCGTCGCGGAACGCTTCCAGGCTGCGCTTGGCAGCTTCGGCATCCACCGGCGCTCCGTCGGTGAACGTCATGCCCTCACGCATCTTCAGCGTGAGCACCGTCTTGTCCTCGTTGTAGGACCACTCCTCCGCAGCGCCCGGCAGGACGGTGCCGTCGACGTCGAACGTCAGCAGGGTGTCGAAGACCGCCCGCCACTGGAGCCAGGAATGCCCGCTCCCGACGTGGTTCCTGAAGTCCCAGCCGTTGATCGTGTTGTCGTTCGCCAGCGTCAGGGTGCCATCGCAGTTCTCCCCCGACGCACTGGTGCCCGCACCGGTGTCGCCGCCGCACGCAGTCAGAAGAAGCATCCCGCTCAGGCTCAGCGCAACCGCCGCACGCACACCGCCCGCAGGCCGCATCGCTCGGAACAACCGTTGACGGGCCACGTGCCCACCTCCATGAGTGTGATCGGTGCAACTACCTTGCAGACGGCCACGCCCATCTGTAAAGAATCGTTTTCTAGCAAATATTTCGAGAAAAACTCATGTGCTTTAGAGTTCCCACCATGCCGTCGCTGAGCTCCCGGGTCACGTTCCGCCAGCTCGAATACGTGCTGGCCGTCGCCGACGCGGGGACGATGACCGGCGCAGCCGAGCAGCTGAACGTGTCGCAATCAGCCATATCGCTGGCCGTCTCGGATCTGGAGCGAGTCCTCGGCGTGCAGCTGTTCCTACGGCGCAAGGCCAAGGGCGTCGCACCCACCGACGCGGGGCGAACCATGCTTCCGGAGATCCGCCGCCTCGTTGCCCAGGCGGATGACCTGCAATCCATGGCGCGGAGTCTCGGTGAGACCATCGAGGGCACGCTGCATCTCGGTTGCTTCCCGACGCTCACGCCGTTCGTCATCCCGCAAGTCCTCAGGGAGTTCCCTCGACGGCACCCGTCCGTGGACATAGACCTGTTCGAGGGCTCGGCCGAGGACCTGCAGCAACGACTGCTCGACGGGCGGTGCGAGGTCGCACTCATGTATGGCAGGGGCGTCGTCCCCGACGTCGCGACGACGCGGCTCCACACCCTGCGGCCGTGCGTGATCCTGCCTGCGGATCACCGGCTCGCGCGCCATGACGACCCGATCGCGCTCGTCGACCTGCGCGACGAACCCATGGTCATACCCACCATGGCACGGGGCGAGGACTGGTTCCGCTCGATCCTCCGCGGCGCAGGCATCGAGCCCAAGGTGCGGTTCAGGACGACGACCGCCGAATCAGTGCGTTCCCTCGTCGCGAGCGGTGCCGGGTTCTCCATGGCGCCGCACCGGCCCTCACCGATGACGTACGCCGGACCAGAGGTGAAGTACCGCGACATCGCCGACGACGTGCCCAGCATCGACATCGTGCTGGCCCATGCCCGGTCGGCCCGCCTGACCCGTCGAGCCCGCGCCTTCAGCCACTTCTGCCGCCAGGGTCTCGTCCCGACGGCGTGAGGGCGGAACGACATCGCGTCCGGGCCGCCGGTGTCAGCCGAGCTCGCCGTTCGTGATCGGGACGTCGTCCCTCCTGATCACCGCGGCAGCTCTCGCCTCACTCCTCGTCGTCGAGGAGACCGGGCCAGCCGAGGAAGGTGGTCTCGGACTCGCCGGCGACCGTGCCGTATCCGTGGAGCGGCGCAAGGACGTCGATCAGGCGGGACTGGACGATGACCAGTGGCTTCTGAGGCGCCAGCTCTGCCTGTCGAAGTTCGCGGCCGGCAACCTCCCGTGAGGTCGGTGTGCCATGGCTCGACGTACATGGGCGCGCGTTCCTGAGTCCGCCACGTCGATGGCGGGGGTGCCGACGGCAGCCGCCGGGCTGTCAAGACATGTGGAGGGGCGCGCAGTGACAGACCGGACCGGCACCGTGGACCGCCGATGACGGCCGGAGGTCAGGGCTGGGGTGCGCCTAGGCAGCGTCCCAGGTCACCGGCGCAACCGTCAGTCCGCGGAAGACCCATCCGTACCAGGTAGCGGGACGGCGGTCGTCGATCCGCAGTCCGGGAAGCTCGCGGTACAACATCGGGACCGCGATCTCGCCCATCCCGATCCGTGCCGCCCAGTGGCCGGCGCACTGGTGCACGCCGCTCCCGAAACCGAGATGGGACACACGGGGCCGCGTGATGTCGAACTCGTCCGGTCGCTCGAAGACCTCCGGGTCGCGGTTGCCTGCGGCGATGACCAGGCTGACGATCTTCCCTGCCGGCAGGTCCACCCCCTCCAACGTCGTGGGCCGCATGACCTTGCGGCTCAATGTGCCGATCGGTGACACCCACCGGATCGCCTCGTCGAACGCCTCCGCCCACCGTCCCGGTTCGGTGGACAACAGCTCACGCTGGTCGGGGTGCTCGGTCAACGCCCACACCATCGTCGACACCATGTGCTTCGGCTCGTTGAGCCCGCCGGCGATGGCGAGCTTGATGTTGGCGTACACCGCGTCGGTCGATATGCCGGAGTTCGCCCAAGCCGAGATCATCGACGAGTTCGGGTGCCGGCGGTAGTACGGAACCAACTCGTCCAGGAGCTGGTCGACCTCGCGTCGAGCCGCTTCCGCCTCCGCCCAGACCGTCGGGTCGTTCCGCTGCGTGTTGGCCTGGCCAGAGGTGAACGCGTGCGACCAGCGGGTCATGTCGGCGGGTCTGGCGTCTGTGAAGCCGAGCATGTCCCTGAGGTTCCGGGCGGACAGCGGCCCGGCGAAGTCCCGGTTGAGATCGGCCTCCCCCGGGCCTACCGCGATCAGCTCGTCGAGGCAGATCCGGGCATTGCGCTCGAAGAGCGGCGCCCAGAACTCCCGGATGTTCTTGGGCCGCATCGACCGGTTGATCGGCGCTCGCTCCGCCGCGTGCTCCGGGTCGTCCGTGCCCTGCATGGTGGGCCCTCCCACGGCGCGCGTGTGCGCGAGAGCGCCGGACGAGGCCGAGAAGATCTCCTGGTCAGCCTCCAGGGCACGGCACCCGGTGTAGGAGGTGCACACGTAGCGGCCCAGGACGGGGACCCATACGACCGAGCCCTGGTCGCGGAGGCGCCGGTAGGTGTCGTAGGGGTCGCGCA
>DASPIH010000160.1:0-35220 GCA_035629195.1 Blastococcus sp.
AAATCTGAGGGACCGGAGCGCGAGAGCGCGAGGAATGCCCCCGAGCGGCAGACGGAGGACACGCTCGGGTCAGGCCGGCTGGGCCGCCGGCGCCTCCTCCTCCCTCGCCGTCACCCGGGGGCGGATCGGGCCGTCCACGGCCGGAAAGGCGAGGGCTGCCCCCCGCACCGAGATCGCCACGTCGTCGCCGGCGGCGGGCACGTCGACCCCGTTCAGCCGGGCGCTGGCGCGGACGCCCCCGGGCAGCTCCAGCTCCACCCGCGAGTCGTGACCGTAGAAGTCCACCCGGGTCACCCGGGCCCTGCGCGCCTCCGGTCGCGGCGCCGTGAGCCGAAGCTGCTCGGGCCGCAGCAGAACGCGGGCCGGCCCGTCGACGGGAGCGCCTGTTGCCGACTCGAAGGGCAGCTCGCCGAGGGCGCAGTGCGCCCGTCCGCCGCGCAGCTCGGCGTCGAGGATCACCGCCTCACCCACGAACGTCGCGACGTCGAGGTCGCCGGGCCGGCGGTAGAGGGTGCGGGGGTCGGTGAGCTGGGCGAGCCGGCCGCCGCGGAGCACCGCCACCTGGTCGGCCATCGACAGCGCCTCGGCCTGGTCGTGGGTGACGAGGACGGCGGTGGCTCCGGAGGCGGTGAGGGCTGCGGACACCGCGGCGCGGGTCTCCTCCCGCAGAGCGGCGTCCAGGGAGGAGAACGGCTCGTCCAGCAGCACCAGCGACGGGGCGGGGGCCAGGGCCCGGGCGAGGGCCACCCGCTGCTGCTGGCCGCCGGAGAGCTGGTGCGGGGAGCGGTCGGCCAGGGCGGCGTCCAGCCCGACGAGCGCGAGCAGCTCGCGGACGCGGCCGCCGTCGCGGCGCTCGCGCCGGGGCAGGCCGAAGCTGACGTTCCCCGCGACGGAGAGGTGCGGGAACAGCCCGCCCTCCTGCGGCACGAACCCCACGCCGCGGTGCCGGGCGGCCACGCTGCGGCCCGCACCGGCCACGACGCGCTCGCCCAGCACGACCGTGCCGGAGTCGGGGTCGTCGAAACCGGCGATCAGGCGCAGCAGGGTGGTCTTGCCGCAGCCGGACGGCCCGAGCAGCGCGGTGAAGCTGCCCTCGGGCACGTGCAGGTCGACGCCGGTCAGCACGGGGGTGGCGGCGTAGGACTTGGTCAGGGCCGTCACGGTCAGGGAGCTCATGTCGTCAGACCTCGTCGGGCGTCGGAGGACAGCAGGACCGTGGCCGGGGCGGAGAGCAGCACCATGACGACGGCGTAGGGAGCCGCTGCCCCGTACTCGAGCGCGCTGCTCGCCGACCAGAACGCCGTCGCGAGCGTCGTCGTTCCGGTGGGGGCCAGCAGGAGGGTGGCGGTCAGCTCGGTGACCACGGCGAGGAAGACCAGCGCGGCGCCGGCGCCGATCCCCGGGGCGAGCAGCGGCAGGGTGACCCGCCGCAGCCGGTCGCCCGCCGAGGACCCCAGCGAGGCGGCGACGTCGTCGTAGAGCGGTGCCGTCTGCTCCACCGCGGAACGGACCGGGACGATGGCCCGCGGCAGGAAGAGGATCGCGTACGCCGCGAGGAGCACCGGCACCGTCTGGTAGAGCCACGGGGTGGCCCGCACGCTGAGCGTCACCAGCGCGAGAGCGACGACGATGCCGGGGACGGCGCTGCCGAGGTACGTGCTCCGCTCCAGCAGCGTGCTCACCCGGCCGCGGGCGCGAACGGCCAGCCAGCCGGTCGGCAGGGCGAGCGCCGTCGTCCCGGCCGCGGCCCCGGCGGCCAGCGCGAGCGTCGATCCGGTGGTTCCCGCGAGCGCCGCCCAGTCGAGGGTCGCGGACGCACCGGCCAGCATCCAGTAGCCGAGGCTGCCCAGCGGCACCAGCAGGGCGAGGCCGACGAGCGCGGTGAGTGCCGCCAGGGCGGGCGCGGTTCCGGCGCCGAGGGCGACCGGCCGCACCGGCCGCGCGGCGCCACGGCCGGTCCGCGCGTATCCCCGCCGCCCGCGGAGCCGGAGCTCGGCGATGAGCAACCCCAGGCACAGCAGCACGAGGACCCCGGCGAGCATGGTGGCGCCGGGCCCGTTGAAGGTGGCCCGGTACTGGTCGTAGATGGCGGTGGTGAAGGTCGGGTAGCGCAGCATCTGCAGCGCGCCGAACTCGGCCAGCAGGTGCAGGGCGACCAGCAGGCTGCCACCGAGCAGTGCCACCCGCAGTTGCGGCAGCTGCACGCGGCGGAAGACCGCCCACCCGGAGAGCCCCAGGCTCCGGGCGGTCTCCTCCAGAGCGGGGTCCAGGCCGCGGAAGGCGGCCACCAGCGGCAGGTACACGAACGGGAAGTAGGAGAGCGTCACGACCAGCAGCGCACCGGCATAGGTGTCGAGGCCCGGCAGCAGCGAGATCCACGCGTAGCTGTTGACGAACGCCGGAACGGCCAGCGGCGCGACCAGCAGCACGTGCCAGATCCGCCGGCCCGGCACCGATGAGCGTTCTCCCAGCCAGGCGGCGCCCAGGCCCAGGACGGCGCAGCAGAGCACGGTGCCGACGACGAGACGGGCGGTGTTCCACAGGAGCTCCCCGACGCGGGGCCGGAGGACCAGCTCGCGGACGCCGGCCCACCCGATGTCGACCGTGTACCAGGCGATGTAGCCCAGCGGGAGGAGCGCCAGCACAGCTACGCCGACCGCGAGCGCGAGGGTCACCGGTGTCCGGCGCAGCCTGGCCGTCGACGCGCGGGACCCCCGGTCCGCCGAGGGGCTCGGCGCACCGGAGCCGGAGGTCGGCAGCGCGGAGGTGGTCAGAGCAGCCCGACCTCCTGCATCAGCTCGGTGACCAGCGGCGCGTCCAGCGTCCCGGGATCCACCGCGGGGGCCTGCAGCTCCTCCAGCGGAGGCAGGGCCTCGGCCGAGGCGACCCCGGTGCCGACGGCGTACTCCAGCGCGTCGCTGTCGGCCAGCCGCTCCTGGGCGGCGGTGCTGGTGAGGTACTCCACCAGGCGCTGGGCGTCCTCCGCGCGGTCCGACGAGGCGAGCACGCCGGCGCCTGAGACGCTGACGAAGGCGCCCGGGTCCTGGTTGCGGAAGTAGTGCAGCGCGGCGTCGTCGCCGGTCAGCCCGCCCTCGGCCTGGTCCCGGTACCAGTAGTAGTGGTACATGACGCCGACGGGGACCTCGCCCTCGTCGACCGCCTTCATCACCGCGGTGTTGCTGGCGTAGACCTCGGAGTTGCGCTCGAGGCCGGTGAGCCACTCGCGGGTCGCGTCCTCGCCCTCCATGGCGAGGACGGCGCTGACGATGGCCTGGAAGTCCGCGCCACCGGCGGCGATGCCCACCCGCCCCTGCCACTGCGGCGCGGCGAGATCGAGGATCGAGGCAGGCAGCTCCCCCTCGGGGATCTCAGCCGGGTTGTAGGCGAGCACGGTCGAGCGGGCGGCGAAGCCGACCCAGTTGCCCGAGCCGGGGCGGTACTGCTCCCCCACCTGGTCCAGCGTCGCCTGGTCCAGCGGCGCCAGCAGGCCCGCGTCGTCCACGACGTCGATGGAGGGGCTGTTCTCGGTGAGGAAGACGTCGGCCGGCGAGGCGTTCCCCTCCTGCACGATCTGGTTGGCCAGCTCGGAGTCGTTCGCGTCGCGGAACTCCAGCTCGATGCCGGTCTCCTCGGTGAAGTCCTCGAGCATCGCGCGGACCAGGCTCTCGTGCTGGGCGCTGTAGACGGTGAGCGCGTCGCCGTCGGAACCGCAGCCCGAGAGCGCGACGGTGGCGCCCAGGGTCGAGACGAGTCCGGCGATCACCCGGCGGGGCCTGGTCACGTGTTCTCCTCCGGTAGGCATAGGCAAGGCACACCTAAGCACGGATCGCCGCCCGGGAGCGGACGGGGCGTCGCGGTCGCTGCGCCGGGATCCCCGTGGACGGGGCACGTCGACCGGCGGCGGTCCGACCGCGCGAGCAGACTCCGGACCGGACCGCGCGATCCCGCGAGGTCCGACCACGGAAGGCGAGCCAGATGGACGTGCAGGTGACCGGCTCCGCCGCGGCCGCCGGGCCTGTCGGGTTGTCCCGTCAGGAGGTCGAGGAGCGGCGCCGGCGGGGCGAGGGCAACGTCGCGGTGAGCGCCTCCTCCCGCAGCTACGCCCGGATCCTGCGGACCAACGTCTTCTCCTTCTTCAACATCATCCTGTTCGTCATCGGTGTGGCACTCCTGGCGCTGGGCCGGTACAGCGACGCCGTCACCAGCGTCGGTCTGGGCCTGGTCAACGCCGCCATCGGCGCCGTCCAGGAGATCCGGGCCAAGCGCAAGCTCGACCGCCTGCAGCTGCTCAACCGCAGCCGCGTCGTGGTCGTGCGCGAGGGCGCGGACGTCGAGGTGGGTCCGGAGGAGCTCGTCCGGGGTGACGTCGTGCGCGTCCGCCCCGGCGACCAGATCGTGGTCGACGGGCCGGTGCTCGACGGCGGACAGGTCGACGTCGACGAGTCGCTGCTCACCGGCGAGTCCGACTCGCTGCTGAAGAAGCCGGGCGACGACCTGCTCTCCGGCAGCTTCTGCGTCGGTGGCGGGGGGCACCAGCTGGCACGGGAGGTCGGTGCCGCGAGCTACGCGAGCCGGCTGACCGCCGACGCGCGTCAGGACACCACCGACCCGACGCCGCTGCAGAACCGGATCGAGTTCGTCGTCCGGCTGGTCATGCTGCTCGTGGCGCTGATGAGCGTGACGATCCTGTTCCAGGCCGCGCTCGAGGGGTTCAGCCTGGTGCGGGTCGTGCAGACGACCGCGGTGCTCTCCGGGCTGGTTCCCTACGGCCTGTTCCTGCTCGTCACCGTCGCCTACACCGTCGGAGCGGTCAAGAGCAGCGAGCGCGGCGCCCTCGTCCAGCAGGTGAACGCCGTGGAGTCGGTGAGCAACGTCGATGTCGTCTGCACCGACAAGACCGGCACCCTGACCACCGGCCGGCTGACCGTGGCCGAGGTGCAGCCGGTGGGAACCCTGGACGCCGTCACCACCGAGCGGCTGGTCGGCTCGATGGCCCGCAGCACCGCGGCTCCCAACCTGACCACCAGCGCGCTGGCCGCCGCCCTGCCCGGCGAACCATGGGAGGTCTCCGACGAGATCCCGTTCTCCTCGTCCCTGCGCTGGAGCGCCCTGCGCACCGGCGGCGGCGTGTACGTGCTCGGCGCACCCGACCGGCTGTCGCCGCATCTGTCGGGCGCCCCGCTCACCGGCGACGTGACGGCGCGGACGGCCCGGGGGCTGCGGGTGCTGGTCGTCGCCCGTGCCGACGCGGACACCCCCTTGCGCGATCCCGGCGGACGGCCACAGCTGCCGGCGCTCGAACCCGTCGCCGTGATCGCCCTCGCCGACGAGCTGCGCCCCGACGTCCCCGGCACGATCGCCGGGTTCCAGCGGGACGGCATCGACCTGAAGGTGGTCTCCGGCGACGACCCGGCGACCGTGGCCGCTCTCGCCCGGCAGGCCGGCCTCGACGCCGGGGAACCGGTGAGCGGGCCCGAGCTCGACGGCCTGTCCGACGCCGAGCTCGACCAGGTCGTCGCGCGGACGGCGGTGTTCGGCCGCATCGCACCGGAGCAGAAGGAACGGTTGGTCGACGCCCTGCGTCGGCAGGGGCGGTACGTGGCGATGATCGGCGACGGCGTCAACGACGCTCGGGCCCTCAAGCGGGCGCACGTCGGCGTGGCGATGAACAGCGGCAGCGCTGTCGCGCGGGACGTGGCCGACATCGTGCTGACCGAGGACTCGCTGGCCGCCCTGCGGCCCGCCCGGCACGAGGGGCGGCGCATCATCGACGGCATCGGCACGTCGATGCAGGTCTTCCTGACGCGCGTCGGCACCCAGGGGCTGGTCATCCTCGCGGTCACCATGCTGGGCCTGGGGTTTCCCTACTCGCCGGCGAACGTCGGGCTGACCCTGCTGACCGTCGGCGTACCGACGCTCTTCCTCACCGCGTGGGCCCGCCCCTCGCCGCCGAACCCGCATCTGCTGGCCGACCTGGGACGGTTCGTCGTCCCCGCCGCGGTGCTCAGCGCGGCCGCCGGCGTGGCCGTGTACGCCCTGCACTACACGCTGCTGTTCGAGGGACTGAGCGGATCCGACGTGCCCGACGACCTGCTGGCCGCCTTCGAGCGCTTCACCGGGCTCTCCTCCGACGACGTCGGTTTCGCCGAGGCGGCGGCGACCATCGGAGCGCAGACGGCGCTGTCGACGTTCGTCTCCTACGCGGCGTTCCTGCTGATCCTGTTCCTCAAGCCGCCGAGCCGGTTCTTCGCGTCGTGGACCCGGCCGGACGGCGACCGGCGGCCCGCGGTGCTCGTGGCCGCGCTCGTCGTGACGTTCTCGGGCCTGCTCTTCGTTCCCTGGTTCACCGCGTACTTCGGGCTCACCGATGCCGCGAAGCCCGTGTTCCAGACGGTCCTCCCCGCCCTGGTCGTCTGGTTCGCCCTTCTGACCGCGGCCTACCGCTTCCGCGTCCTGGAACGCGTGCTGGGCCTGGCGCGGCTCAGCGGCAGCGAGCCGTCCCGCCGCTGACCGGCCGGCCGACGAGGTCGGCCAGGGTGAGCCGGTCGGCGCCCGACCGGTCGACGACGACGGCGTGCTGCAGGTGCTCGTCCTCGTGCGCCGACCGCAGGAGCTGGTCCCACCGCGTCGCGTGACGCCGGAGAGCGGCCTCGGAGATCGCGCGGCCGCGGGCGGTCTGACCGGCCCGCGCGTCCTCGGGCGAGGCGTCGACCAGCACCGGACGGACCTCCCGGCCTGCCCGGCGGGCGGCGCTCAGCACGACCCGGCGCCAGGGCGCACTGGTCCAGGGGTCGGTGAGGATCACCACGGGAGCTCCGCCACCGACCGCGCGCAGGACCCGCCAGCGGTGCCAGAGGTGCACGACCGGGCGGAGCAGCGGGTACGGCACGCCGAGCCCCGCCTCACGCAGCCGGGCGGCGACCTGCTCGGAGTCCACCCCCACCACACCCGGCTCCTGCTCCCGGAGCACCTGCCGCAGCAGCGTCGTCTTACCGCTTCCCGGCAGGCCCCCGATGACGACCAGGAGGCGGCCGGCGTCCTCGATCCGCCCCGGATGGGGCGTGGCCTGAGCACGGTCGTGTCGCATGCGCCTCTCCTCCTCCGGCGGAGCTCCAGTCCTCCGGCGGAGCTCCAGCATCGGCGCCCGGCCTGTGCCGTAGCCGGGCGCCGGCTGCAGATCTCCTGTGAGGAGGGTCCGGTACTCATCGCGGCCCGGAGCCGCCCATCCGCCGGTTCGCGGCCGCGCCCCGGCCGCTGCGACGAAGCGGCCGGGCCGGCAGCGGAAGGCACCGCGTTCGGTGAGGCAGTGGCGGCGTCGGTGGTGGCGGCCGGCCTGGTCACCACCGCTGCCCGGACCGAAGCCGCGCCGTTCGGCGGCCGCCCCATCCAGGGTCGGCCGCCGGACGGCGCGGACGGTTCAAGCCGTGCGGTCGGCGACCCGCTGAGGGGCGAACGGACGGCCGGCTGCCGGCGTCACGCCGGGATCCGGGGACGACGTGCCACACCGTCCCCGGACCAGTCGACCCTCGTCAGGGCCGGTCAGCTCACAGCGTCGACGACCTCGCCCTGCCGTTCCAGCAGAGCCCGACGTTCGAGACGTCGGGTTCGCTGGGCGACCGGATCGGCGATGGGCGCAGCCATCAGGAGCCGCTGGGTGTAGGCGTGCTGCGGATCTCCCGTGACCTGTGCCGCCGTACCCAGCTCGACGACCTTCCCGTGCAGCAACACCGCGATCCGATGACTGATGGCACGCACCACAGCCAGGTCGTGGGTGATGAACAGGTAGGCGACCCCGGTCGTCTCCTGGATCTCCTTGAACAGCCCCAGGACCCGTGCCTGGGTCGACATGTCGAGGGCGCTCGTCGGCTCGTCACACACGACCAGCTTCGGGTCGAGCGCCAAGGCCCGCGCGATCGCGATCCGCTGCCGCTGGCCGCCCGAGAACTCGCGGGCAAGACGCCGCCCCGCGTCCTGTGGCAGGTGGACCTGGTCGAGCAGACGCCGGACCACATCGCGTCCGCCCTTGTCGCCGCCGGCCTCGAGCGGCTCCATCAGGATGTCCTCGATCGTCATCGCCGGGTTCAGCGATGAGTAGGGGTCCTGGAACACCACCTGGAGGTCTTTCGCGCTCCGGCGTCGCTCACTGCGCGAGAGCGTGGAGATGTCCCGGCCCTGGAACATGATCCGACCACCGGTCACGGGTGCCAGGCCGAGCAGCGCCCGGCCCATGGTGGTCTTGCCGGAACCCGACTCCCCGACCAACCCCACCGTCTCGTGCTCGGCGATGTCGAGGGAGACACCATCGAGGACCGTCACCGGGGACGATCGGAATCCGCGGGTGGGATAGCTGACCTGGACGTTCTGCATCGACAGGAGCGGCGTGCCGGCAGCGGCACCGTTCGCGTCGGCATTCACATAGGCGTTCACGGAGGCGTTCACACGCCGCTCCCGACCGCGAGCGGCCGGCGCATCTCCGCGCCGTCGAGCGAGGAGTTCAACAGCATCCGCGTGTACTCGTGCTCTGGTGAACTGAACAGGTCGACCGCTGGGCGACTCTCCACGATCCGTCCCGACTGCATCACGCTGACTCTGTCACAGAGGTCTGCCACCACTCCGAAGTTGTGCGTCACGATCACCATGCCGAGGTCTCGTTCCTGCTGGAGGTTGCGCAGCAGGTCGAGGACGTCGGCCTGCACCGTCACATCGAGGGCGGTTGTCGGCTCGTCCGCGATGATCAGCTCGGGGTCGCCGGCCAGCGCGCCGGCGATCAGGACCCGCTGCGCCATCCCTCCCGACACCTGGTGGGGGTAGAGATCGAAGACACGGGCGGGGTTCTTGATCCCCACGCGGTCCAGGAGCCCCAGCAGCTGCTGCTTGGCCTCGCGCCGGGAGATGTCCTTGACCGCCCGCAGACCGTAGGAGAGCTGCTGCCCGATCGTGAAGGTGGGATCCAGGTTGCTCATCGGCTCCTGCGGCACGTAGGCGATGCGGCGCCCGCGGACCTGGCGCATGCGCTTGGGGTCTGCCAGGAGGTCCTCACCGTGGAACTCGATGGCTCCGCGGAGAATGACCGCCTCCGGCGGGAGGATGCCGAGGATCGAGAGGGCCACCTGCGACTTCCCGGAGCCCGACTCCCCCACCAGACCGTGGATCTCACCGCGTTCGACCACCAGATCGACGCCGTGGACGACGGTCGTCACCGTGCTCGACGAGTTCGGGTAGCCCATGGCCAGGTCGCGCACCCGCAGGAGAGGAACGTCCTCGCCCTGTGCCGGCACGCTGGGTGACGGGTGGGCGCTGGCCTGCTCGGCGCGCAGACGCTTGACCACCGAGGGAGCGAGGGCCGTCGGCCGGTTGGCCGATTGCTGCAGGGCGTCACGGATCACGTTGCCCAGGAGGACCAGGCTCAGCGTGGTGATGCCGATCAGCAGGACCGGCCAGATCACCGCAGCCCGGTTCACGAAGATGTTGTTGAACGCGTCCTGCAGCATCCGGCCCCAGGAGGGCTCGGTGGGATCGCCCAGACCCAGGAACTCGAGCGCAGCCTGGACGGCGATGCCCGAGGCCAGGATGAACGCGCTGTGGACGATGATCGGTCCACGGACCGCCCGGAGGACGTGGCGAGAGACGATGCGCAGGTCGGAGAGGCCGGCGACCTTCGCCGCGTCGATGTACAGCTCGTGCCGGATGTTCTGGACCAACGATCGGACCAGCCGGAAGTACGACGGCGAGACCAGGACTCCGTAGACCGCCATGGCGACCAGGATGTTCGGTCCGATGACGGTGTACAGCACGATCAGCAGGACGATGCCGGGCAGTGCCAGGAGGACGTTGGAGATCCAGTCCGCCGCATCGTCGAGGCGGCCGCCGTAGTAGCCGGCGATCAGGCCGGTGGTCCCGCCCAGGACCGAGCTGACGACCAGCACGACGAGGATCGCCTCGAGGGTGCCGCGGGTGGCGAACATGAGCCGGCTCAGGATGTCGCGCCCGGTGTTGTCGCCGCCGAGCAGGAAGTCGCCGCTGAACGGCCCGGCGTTCGTGAGTTCCAGCCGCGCGAGGTTCGGGTCGAAGGGTGCCAGCCAGGGCGCCAGGAGTCCGAACGCCACGATCAGGAGCAGCAGCACGGATGTCAGCAGACCGATTGGGTTCCGCAGCACCCGGCGCCACAGCTTGCGCCCGGCCACGGGGGGCGCTACCGGCGCTTGACCCACATTCGGGTCGGCCGCACTCGCCGTCGCGTCGCTCATGACAGTCTCACCTTCGGGTTGATCCAGGCGTTCAGTACGTCCGTCAAGATGTTCACGACGAGGACAACCACCGTCCCGAAGACGACGACCCCCATCACCGACGGCAGATCACCGGCGATCGCCGCTCGAATGGTGAACTGCCCGACACCGGGTAGAGCGAAGATCTGCTCGATGAGCACCGCGCCTCCGACGAGCCCGATGGTCTGCACGGACAGGATCGTCAGTCCGGGAGCCGCAGCATTGCGCAAGGCGTGGCGGAACACCACTGCGCGCTCGGACAGTCCGCGCGAGCGCAGGGTCCGGATGTAGTCCTGCTTGAGCGCATCCACCATCGCGCCACGGAACTGCTGAGCCGAGTTGGCGACCATGTGGATCACCAGAGCGGCGATCGGAAGCACCAGCGACATCGCCCAGCGCGACGGGTTCTCACCGAAGGGCACGTATCCGGTGGCCGGGAAGATGGGGATCGCGATGGCGAAGACGAACGTCAGCGCGATGGCCACGAGGAAGCTCGGCAGCGCCGCCGCGCCGCCGGCCGTGAACTGCAGCGCGCGGTCGATCCATCCGCCCTTGACGGCGGACGCGACGCCCATGCCGACGCTGATGACGGACGTGACCAGAAGAGCGAGGAAGATGATCGAGAGCGTGACCGGGATGCGCGTTCCGAGGATCATCGTCACGGCCTCGCCGGAGTTGAAGCTCCGGCCGAGGTCTCCGGTCAGCAGGCTGCCCAACCACTTGAAGTACTGGGTGATGACCGGCTGGTCCAGGTTCAGTTCACTCACCCGGCGCGCGATCTGATCCTCGGTGGCCAGCTCACCGAGGTTGTTGCGCACCGACTGCTCACCGTCCGAGAAGACGAGGACGAACGTCAGAAATGTGACGGTGACGAACAGGACCACCCCAGAGACGAGTTTTCGCCCCACGTACATCAGCATTGCGACCTCACGGCAGTCTTCGAACGAACGGTACGGGTCGGGTCATCCGGTCAGGAAGAGCGTGGTGGTCGGCCGACGAGACCCGCAGGTCCCGCCGGCCGACCACCCGGCCCTGCTACTCGAAGGGCTGGAAGACGTACAGGGGAGGCAGCGTGCCGATCGTTCCGGAGATGGTGACCGTGTCGTTGAAGGCCCAGACCACGTCCGGGTTGCCGAACGGCGCGAACCAGGCGTTCTCGGTCACGAACTCGTTGATCCGCTGGTAGATCGGCCCGGTCTCCTCCGGGTCGGCGACCGCCCACTCCGCCAGGATCTCGTTCAGCTCCGGGTCCTCGGTGCGACCGGGGTTGAAGCTCCCGTTCGGGCGCACGTAGTTCGTCACCTGGTCAACCTCCGGGTTCACCGGAAGCTTGTAGGCGAACATCGGGAACTCGCCGGCGACGATGCGCGGGATCGACTCCTGCCGCGGGATGGAGACCGGGGTGGCACGGATGTTCAGCTCAGCGAGCTGCTGCACCACGATGGCCGTGTACTCCTGGTTGTAGTTCTCCACCTCCGGGATCGTGATGTCGAAGCCGTCGGCGTAACCGGCCTCCTCCATCAGCTGCTGCGCGGCCTCGATGTCGTAGTCGTAGTAGTTCGAGAGCTCCTCGTCGTACCCCTCGGTGGTGGGGCCGAAGATCGAGGAGTTCGGCTCGCCCTGGCCCTGCCAGATGGCCTGCACGATCGCTTCCCGGTCGAACACCATGTTGATGGCCTGCCGCACCCGCACGTCCCCGAGGGCAGGGATCTTCGCTCCGTCACGGTCGGTGATGTAGAGCCCGCTCCACACGTTCGGGAAGTCCTCGACGTGCTGACCCGCGGACTCCGCCTGCTGGACGCTGGCGAGGTTGATCTCCGCGCCGTCGATCTGCCCCGACGCCAGAGCGTTGAGCTGCGCGGTCTCATCCGGCATGACCTGGAACTCGATCTTGTCGTACGGGAAGTCGTCCGGGTTCCAGTAGTCGGGGTTCCGGTCGAAGACGAACTTGCTCCCGACCACCGTCTCCGCGGTGTTCAGCGTGTACGGGCCGCTACCGATCGGCTGGGTGTCGATGGTCGCCAGGTTGTCGAGCGTCCTCGGGCTCACCAGCTGACCGGCCGACCCCCCGAGCTGGGAGATCAGGCCCGGGTTGGGCGCCGGCAACGTCATGGTGAAGGTCAGGTCGTCCACCACGTCGATGGTGATGCCCCTCAGACGGGACGAGTCCGTTCCGCCGCCGTCGCGGAAGTTGTCCAGGCTGAACTTCGCGGCTGCGGCATTGACCGGCTCGCCGTCGGTGAACGTCATGCCCTCGCGCAACTTCATCGTGAGCACCGTCTTGTCCTCGTTGTACGTGAACTCCTCGGCAGCGTTGGGCACGACCTCGCCGTCGACCTGGAGCCGCGTCAGCGTGTCGTAGACCGGGCGCCACTCGAGGCTGACGTGCCCGGCGGTGATCTGCTTCCGCCAGTCCCAGCCGGGCAGCGTGTTCTCGAGCCCCAGGGTCAGGACGCCGTCACCCGTGTCGCCGGAACCGGAGCCGGAGCCGCCGGAGCCGCTCCCGCCGCCGCCTCCACATGCCGTGAGCACCAGCGTCCCGGTCACGATCAGACCGACCGCCCCACGCACACTGCGTGCCGTAGACCGTCGATTTCGGGGCACGTGCCCACCTCCATGAGTATCCGTGAGGGCGTGTGGTGCCGCTCACTTCCGGCCGGAGCCAACCATATGGTTACTGACAGCGTCAATGGACATCGGCGGGTTCGGTGCAACGGTTTCGCATACCGGCAAGTAAGGACCGGCGCGGTCCACAACGGCGAAAAATGGGGCGTGCGGAAAGTCCGGACAACGCTCGCGAGCGAGTAAGCTCGGCGGGTCCGGTCGGGATCGCGAGGTGCCCTCGGCCTGCCGGCCCGGGTCGGTGAACACCGCGCAGTCGCCGGCGCACGACTGCAGACCCGGCCCCGTCGTCGTGCTCCCGGGCCGCCGCCCGAGCGGCCGGTGACCATGACCGTCGCAGCCCGTCGGTGCCACCGCCGGTGACCACGAGCGCGAGTTCGGCGACCCCCCGCCGGTGCTGGGAGCCAGCCGCTGCACCCAGGCCCCGGAAGCTGGGTGCAGCGGCCGGAGGCCGGCAGCTAGGTGAGGTCGAGCAACGCCGAGCACGCCGCCGGCTCCTCGAGGATGAGGTGGTGATGGGTGCGGGGAACCGAGGCCATCACGTAGGGCCCCGACGACTCGTCGACGATCCGCTGCGCGGCCTGCGCGTGGAGGTGCTCGCTGTGCTCACTGAAGACCCACGTGGTGGGGCAGTGGATCCGGGTCACCAACCGCTCGATCACCGGATCGGCCCAGTCGCCACGCGCGGCTGGGTCGCTGCGCCACGTCCAGCCGCTCGGCGTCTCCTTCATGGTGGCATCGACGAGGAGCCGGGTGAGTTCAGGTGCCGGTAGCTCCTGCGCCGGCCGCAGCCGGAACCGGGCAACCAGCTCCTCGCGATCCCGGTAGTACCGACGCGGGGGTGGTGGTTCCGGCCGGCGCTGCACCCCACGTGGTCGCGGATAGGCGTCGAACACCACGAGACGCTCCACGAGCGACGGATAGGCCGCAGCCGCGACGGCCGCCACCACTCCGCCCATGCTGTGCCCGACCACGGTCGCAGGAGCGCCGACGGCCCGGACCACCGCTGCCACCTCGGCGGCCCAGGTCTGCCAGGAGTAGCGGCTGCGGTGGTCACTACGGCCGTATCCGGACAACTCGACCGCAGCCACCCGGTGATGCGGTGCGAGCAGGGGGATCATCGCCGCCCACCAGGCATGGTTGGCGCCGTTGCCGTGGACGAGGACCAGGGGACTCGCTCCCGGATCGCCCGCCCACCAGACCGCCACCCGCGCTCCGTCGACGTCCTCGAAGGACAAGCGGAGATCGTCCCCGGCACCGCCCGATGACGGCTGCTCGTCATCGGGCGGTGCGAGGTCGACGTGGGCGCCGCCGACGACGCCCGTCACTCAGACCGCCGAGCGCTCTTTGGGAGAAGGGATCGGCTCCTTCCACGGCCGGATCTGGTGCTCGACGACAGCCGGACCCAGGCGGAAGTGCTGGGCCTCCTCGTACGTCTCGACGAGCGGGAGGTTCGGGTCGTAGAACTGGTCCGGGGTCAGCGGCAGCGGGCCGGTCTTCGACGTGCGCCCGGGCGTCGCGCGGCCGAGCACGCCGTCGAGCTTGGCGACGAAGGCGATCAGCCGGTCGAGGTCCACCCCGGTCGGGATGCCCATGGCATTGCACATGTTGACGACGTCCTCCGTCGCCGCCATGCCGGTCGCCCGGCCGTTGCCGCAGTAGGGGCAGCCACCGATGCCGCCGGCCGTCACGTCGAAGCTGACGTCGAAGGTCTCGTCCAGGGCCTTGATCGTCGCGTACGTGCTCGTCAGGGCCATGCCGCGGGAGTCGTGGAGGTGCTGGGCGATACGCCGGACCTCCGGCCACTCCTCACGGACCGCGGCGATCGTCTCCTCGACCCAGTGCGGCATGCACCAGCCCATCGGGTCGGCGAACGACACCGTCGTCACGGTGATGCCGGCCTCGGCCCAGGCGTCGTGCTGACGCCGCAGCATGTCCATCCGCTGCTCGGTGCTGAACGGCCCCTCGAAGTTGGATCCCCACGCCGCCCCGATCGAGATCCGGGCCTCCGTCGCGCCCGCGTCGACGGCTCGCTTGATCGTCCGGCTCCAGTTCGCGATCTCGTCGTCCTGGCTCCGGTTGGCGTTGCGGCGGATGAAGGTGTCGCAGAGGTGGGCGCCGGTGGAGAAGCCGTCCCTGCCGGGGACATCCAGCCAGGGGAACTCCGACGCGCGGTCGATCCCCTTCTGGTTCATCGCCAGGCAGTAGTACCGGGGGCCCTCGACCGGCTTGAACCGCTCCAGGACCTCGCCGATCTTCGCCATCTGCGGCGTGTAGCGAGGACTCACGAAGGAGCCCACGTTGATCTCCGGCAGACCGCACTCGGCGAGCTCCTGCAGCAGGTCGGCCTTGACCTCCACGGGGATGTCGACCGACTCGATCTGCATGCCTTCGCGCATGACTTCTTCGCGGAGCTGTACGCGCGGGTATCCCATGTTCTTCTCCTCCTCGGAGTTCACTGCGTCATCCTTCGTCGGCACGCGGGCGCGCCTGCGCCAGGACCTCGTCCACGTCCGTCGCGATCTCCCGGTAGACACCGGCGCGCACGAGCGCGTCGAGGTCCTTGGACCGCGGCGGCGCGATGTTCAGAGGCGTGTCGACCACGACGGCGTCGCGGCGCAGCGTCTCGATCTCCTCATCCGTCAGACCCACCGACCGGAGCACGACGTCGTTGTCCTCACCGAACAGCGGGCCACGGGCGCGGCTGGTGACCGCCGTGGAGCCGGTCCAGACGTACGGCGTCCCCGGGATGGGACGGGTCACACCCTTGATGTCGACCCAGTCGAAGAAGTGCCGGTGCTGCATCTGCGGGTCCAGCAGCATGTCCCGGACCTCGGCCACCGCCGCTGCTGCGACGCCGTGGCTCTGCAGCGCCTGCGCCGCGTCCTCCGGTGACCGGCTCGACGTCCACTGGCCGAGCGCTCGGGCGAGCTCGTCGAGGTCGGGGTCGTCCCCGGACAGGTGCTCGCGGACGAGCTCGACCACCTGCCCCCGGGCGGCGTCGTCCTCGATGGCCACGGCCACCCATGCTTCGACGCCCTGGCAGGCGAAGACGTCGGACAGCAGCGTGTCGTCCTCTGCGTTGCCCCGGCGCGACGGCTGTTCGGAGCCGGCCTGTGCCGCGATGAGCGCCTCGGGGATGACGACCGGCCCGAGCTGGTACATGCCCAGGTCGATCCACTGCCCCTGGCCCGAGCGGTGCCGTTCCTCCAGTGCCGCGAGGATCGCGTAGAGCCCGGTCCAGGCGGCCAGGAAGTCGGGATAGGACTGCCCGACCTTGCGCGGCTTGTCCCCGGGGTACCCCGAGTACTCGACGAGGCCCATGGTCGACTCGAGCGAGGTGCCCTGTGCCTTGAACCCCGACCAGGGGCCGGTCGCCCCGTATCCCGTGTTGGACAGCATGATCAACCGCGGGTTCGTCGTCACGAGATCGGCGTGGGTCATCCCCCACCCGCGCAGCACCCGGGGGGTGAAGTTCTCGACGACGAGGTCGGCGGTGTCGATCAGCCGGCGCAGCACCGACCTGCCGGTCTCCTGCTTCAGGTCCAGGACGAGGGACCGCTTGCCCCGGTTGAGGCTGTGGAACGAGCCGGACCAGTTCCAGCCGTCACCGCCACCCTCGTTGCCCAGGGCCGGGGCGAGGGCCCCGCCCCGGGTCTGGTCGAGCTTCGACGGCGGCTCGACCTTGATCACCTCGGCACCGAGGTCGCTGAGCAGCGAGCACATGTAGGGCGCGGCGAACACCGTCGACAGGTCGACGACCTTCAGACCCGCCAGCGGCCCCGGGACGTCGGCACCGGCAGCTTCGCGGCTCACCGTGCACCCGCCTCGGTGCGGGAGCCGACGTCAGGGACGAGTTCCGAGGTGTGCTCCCCGAGGAGGGGTGCCGCACGCCGGATGGTCACCCCCGTGCGCGACAGCGACGCGGTGACCGCGGGCATCCGCCACGGCCGTCCGTTGAGAGTTCCCGGCATGGTGCGGAACACCTCCCTGGCGTTGAGGTGGGGGCACTCGAGGAGCTGGTCGGCCGTCTGCACGAAGCCGGCGAGGATGCCCCGCTCCGACGCCCCTTCGAAGAAGTCGCGAGGCTGCACGTCGGCCAGAGCCTCCCGGAAGATCTCCGCGACCTCCGCGGCATGGGTGGCACGCGCCTCGGGGGTCGCGTACTGCGGCTCGGCCAGGCGCTGGTCACCGATGAAGTCCGCGAGGTTGCTGATCGGCGTGAGGATGGTGATCTGGGCACTCACGTAGCCCGGCCCCGCGGGAAGCGGATCGCCGGACAGCGGGTCGATGACGGTGGGGCGCCGGGTGGAGACCGCCCCGGTGAAGGCGTACTCGGGGATCGTCAGGACCAGCTCGGACGCGATGCACTCGACGATGGAGATGTCGATGACCGTGCCACCGTGCTCACGGGCACCCAGCAGTGCGGCCTCGGCGACGTACGCGGCGGTGAGCCCCGCCTCGAAGGTGCTCTGCCGGAGGCCGCGCTTGAGCGGGTAGCGCTCCGCGTTGCCACCGAAGGACAGCAGGCCGCTCGCGGCCTGCATGGTCAGGTCGGTCGCCTTCCAGGCCGCCTTCGGCCCGGTGATGCCGTAGGGCGTGAGCGTCTCGATCACCAGGTCGGGGTGGGCCGCGCGCAGCTCCCCCACGTCGAGGCCCCAGGTGGCCAACTGCGCGAAGTCGTCGCCGATCAGGAGCACCTGTGCCGTCGAGAGGAGCTCGTCGAGGACGCCTCGATCGGCACCGGGGTCCAGCGACACCCCTCGCTTGTTGTAGTTCAGGTACTCGAAGAGGGCGCTGCGCTCGTCGTCCTCGGCGGCGCGGTAGAAGGGAGCCACCGAACGGGTCCGGTCCCCTTCGAGGGTCTCGACCTTGATGACGTCCGCGCCGAGATCACCGAGCATCCGAGCCGCCAGCGGCGTCGCGAGACCGACGCCCAGCTCGACGACGCGCACGCCGTCGAGCGGGGCCGCGGAGCCGGTCATGATGCGGGGTACGGGTACGGGACGGCCGGCCCGCCCCGCAGGGGCAGGACCACGGTGGCCGTGCCAGGAGTGCTCTGCTGACCCTCCTGGTTCCGGATGCCGATCTCCAGCTTGACGATGCCGTACCCACCCTCCTCCGCGAGGTCGGTGATCCGGCCCCAGGCGGTCAGCGTCGACCCGACCTTGTCCATGGCGCGGAACTGGAAGCCGATGCTCCGCAGCCAGCCCTCCGGCTCGGCCCACTGCCGCACGACCTGCACCATGAAGTGCTGCTTCCAGCTGCCGTTGACCAGCAGAGCGGGGAGCTTGTCGTGCTCGACGGTGAACCGCTGGTCGTAGTGGATCCGGTGCCAGTTCTCGATCGAGGCCGACCAGCGCATCAGGTGCGGCTCGAGCAGAGGGCCCCGGACCAGCTCCGGGATCTCGTCACCGACGTTGAGCTCCTCGAACACGAGGGGCGCCGGCTTCGTCATCGTTCCTCCGGTCATCGGTGGATCAGGGAGCTCGTGGTCACGGCCAGGACGTCGCCGTCCTGGTTCGTGTAGGTCGTCTGGACGCGGACGATCACCATGGGGCTGCCGTCCCTCGACTGGCGTTCGGAGATGTCGAGGTACTTGGAACGCACGGTGATGACGTCGCCCATCTTGGCGAGCTGGTAGAACTCGGCCTCCGTGCCCCCGTTCAGCAGCCGCTTGAACGGGAGGTCCAGGGGCGGGAGACCGTTCTGGCTGCCGCCCAATCGGCCGTCGTCCTCCGGGTCGTCCTTGAGGACGTCCATGGGGTCGGGCCCCCCGGGTGCACGCCGCATGCTGTTCATGGGGAACAGCGGAGGCGCCACCAGCTCGCCGTACTTGGAGGCAGCGGCGACCTCGTGGTCCCAGTGCACGGGGTCGGGCTCCATGACCCCGTGCACGAAGCGGCGGAGCAGCTCCTCGGACACCGGCAGCGCAGAGGTGCGCGGCTCGGACTCGACGCCGATGAGTGCGCGGTGCTCGTCAGTGAGGACTGTCATCTGCTCAGGCCTCCCAGACCGACTTGCCCTGCTTGAGGATCGCGCGCGCCATCAGGATGCGCTGGATCTCGTCGGTGCCACCGCCGATGCGGCCGTGGCGGAGCTCCCGGTAGAAGGTCGAGATCGGCATCTCGAGGGTCTCCCCCATGCCGCCCAGGATCTGCATGATCTTGTCCATGGAGCGGTGGCCGTAGTTGCCGCCCATGTACTTCGCCATGGCCGCGAGGTGCCGGACCTCCTCGCCGGCGTCGTAGCGGGCGGCGGTCTCGTACGCGATGGCCCGGATGGTCTTCAGGTCCATGAAGACGTCGACCAGCATCCACTGGATCGCCTGTCGCTCGGCCAGCGGAGCCCCGAAGGTCACGCGCGACTTGGCCCAGTCGGTGGCGATCTCCAACCCGCGTGCGAGCCGGCCACAGGCCAGGGTGCCCCGGGTGAGGCGGTCCTGGATGGCGAGCCACTCCTGGCCGAGCCCGAATCCGTAGCCCTCCTTGCCGAGGATGCGGTCGTTCGGCACGAACACGTCGTCGAAGGTGACGAGGTACTGGTGGGCCTTGCGGACCAGCCAGGTCTCGATCGGGCTCCAGGAGATGCCCTCGGAGGCCTTGTCGACGATGAACATCGTCATGCCGCCCCGCTGCCGCTTCTCCGGGTCGGTCACGGTCAGCACCAGCATGTAGTCGGCGTCCTCGACGCCGCTGATCCACATCTTCTGGCCGTTGATGCGCCAGCCGTCGCCGTCCCGCTTGGCGGTGGTGCGCATCGAGTTGCCCGGGTCGGAGCCGGCCCCCGGCTCCGACTGCGCGAAGACGAAGCGCTTCTCACCGCGGATGGAAGGCATCAGGAATTCTTCCTTCTGCGCGTCCGTACCGTGCAGCAGCGGCATCATCGCGCCCGACCGGGGGAGCTTGACCAGGCTGCGGTTGAGCTGCTCGGCGACGACGACCTCGCCCAGGGCGCCGTACCCCTCACCGCCGTACTCCTCGGGGAGTCCGACCGCGTAGAGACCCGCGTCCTGCGAGATCTGCTTGAGGCGTGCCCAGTCCTCGGCGGGCAGGGAGCCGTCGACCTGGCCCTCGGTAGCGCCCGGCTTGGGCCCCTCGTCCAACCACTGGTTGGAGAGGAACTTCGCCTCGAGCGGGAAGCACTCGCGCTCGACGATGTTCTTGGCGTGCTCCTTCAGCTCGATGAGCTCGGGGGGCAGGGCGAAAGCCGACGTCGGGGCGGAATACTTGACTGCCATGGTTCCTCCAAGAGGGGCTGTGCGGACGATGGGGGGTCAATGCGCCGCGGCGTCACCGCGTCGGCGGGGTTTCGAACTGTGCTCAGACGGGCGAACCGCGGGTGATCTCTCGATGTGGTGGGCCGGGAACGGGCGCGCTGCTGATCCGCGCCTTCGTGCTCTGGACACGCTGTGTCGTCACCGGCTCAGCGCTCCACAGGGGTGAAGCGGACGAGCGCGCTCCCCTGCCCCGTGTCGTCGAACACCGCGCGCACCCGGAGGCCGATCTGCACCGACTCGGGGCTGCAGCCGACGATGTTCGTCATGACACGTGGGCCCTCGTCCAGCTCGACGTAGGCGAGGACGAACGGAGTGGCCTCCCGGTAGGCGCCTTCGCCGCGCCGGCTGACGGTGAAGGTGTAGACCTCACCCTCTCCAGAAGCCTCGATCCAGCCGATGTCGAGCGATCCGCACTCCGGGCAGATGCCCTTCGGATACCAGATGATCGTCGCGCAGGCGGCGCACTTCGGCAGCACGAGCTTGCCCTGCGCGGTCGCCGCCCAGAACGGCTCGGCCTCGGGTGCGACCGCCGGCACCGGGGTCGGGAGTTCCGGCCGGACGTCGTCGCTCACCGGGTCACCGTTCCGGTGGCCTGGGATGCCAGCAGACGCCTCATGCGTCCTCCTGCCCGAGGATCAGCGTGGAACTGCCCATGCGCGAGGAGATGCGCCCGCCCGAGCCGTGGGCCAGCGCGATCTGGCAGTCGGGGACCTGCAGCTCGGGCGCGGCCTCGCCACGCAACTGACGCACGGCCTCGATGACCTTCGTCATCCCGCCCTGGTTCACCGGGTGGTTGTTGCAGAGCCCGCCGCCGTCGGTGTTGAACGGCAGGCGCCCCGTCGGCGAGATCAGACCACCGTCCATGACGAAGTTCCCCCCCTGACCCTTCTCGCAGAACCCGAGGTCCTCGATGGTCTCCACCACCGTGATGGTGAACGAGTCGTAGATCGACGCGTAGTCGATGTCGGCGACCGTGACGCCGGCCTCCTCGAACGCCTGGGGGCCTGACCACACGGCTCCGGTGTAGGTCACGTCCACGCGCCCGTTCATCGTGTGCTTGGGCGCCTCGCCCTGACCGAGGACCTTGACGCAGGCCCGGTCCAGGGTCTTCGCGACCGCGGGGCTCACGACCACGAGCGCTCCGCCGCCGTCGGTCATGACGCAGGAGTCCAGACGGTGGAGCGGATCGGACACCAGCGGGGACGCGAGGACCTCCTCGACGGTGACCACGTTCTGCAGGAGTGCGTTCGGGTTGTACTGCGCATGGTGGGAGGCCGCCACCTTGACCTCGGCCAGCTGCTCGCTCGTGGTGCCGAACTCGTACATGTGGCGGCGCGCGGCCAGCGCGTAGTTGTTGACCGTCGAGACGCCGTACACCTCCTCGAAGGGGCCGTGCGGCGTCCCCACTCCAGGCGCGCGGCCGACGCCCGGAGCAGGCCGGATGTGCCCACCGAGCGTGATGAGCGCGACGTTGCACTTGCCGGCGGCGATCGCCGCGGCGGCGTGCCCGACGTGGACGAGGTAGGAGGACCCGCCCGTGAGCGTGGAGTCGATGTAGGAGACCTTCAGCCCGAGGTACTCCGCGAGCGTGATGGCGCCGAGCCCGGTCTGGTCGACGGTGAAGTACGCGTCGACGTCGCTGAGCGACAGCCCGGCATCGGCCAACGCCCCGACGGCGACCTCTGCGTGGATCTGCGCCACCGACCGGTCGGGGATCTTGCGCCGTGGGTGCTCGTAGGCACCCGCGATGAATGCCTGCCCTCGGATGCTCATCGACGGGCGGTCCCTTCGTGTTGCGCCTCCGCGGGCGGGGAACTCATGCCCAGGACCACCCTGGTCATCTGCTGCTCGGCCCAGTCGACGACGTCGTCGCCGCCACTGGCCGACGAACACGTCCGCAGGAAGGCCCGTGCGTCCTCGAGCACGGGCACCTTGATCGCGCCGAGCTCCTGGAGGAGCGCCACGGCGGTCTCCTCGGCAGCGCCTGCAGCGGCTGTGTGCGTCACGAGTCCCACGGCGACGGCCTCGTCGAGGGACGCCTTCCTCCCGGACAGCGCGAGCTCGACGACAGCCGTCGGCCGCATGCGGTCGACGAGGTAGGGCGCGACACCCAGCGGGAAGAAGCCGAGGCCGGCCTCGGGCAACCGGTAGCGCGAACCCTCGGCGCCGACGGCGAACGTCGCTGCACCGAGCAGAGCGAGCCCCAGGCCCACGGCCCACCCCTCGACCGCCGCCGCGACGATCGTGCGGCTGGCCTTGATCGTGCGCAGCATGACCGCGGACGCGTTGTCCGAGTAGGTGTAGTCCGGGCCGGGGGTGGGGCCGGGCCCGCTGGTGTCCGCGCCGGCGCAGAAGCTGCCGCCCGAGCCCGACAGGACGATTCCCGTGCAGGACGGATCCGCATCGAGTTCGCGGAACCCTGCCGTGACCGCCGCGGCCATGCTGGCGTCGATGGCGTTGCGCTGGGCCGGGCGGTCGAGGCGGATGACCCCGACCGCGCCGACCCGGCTGAACTTGACCCGGTCCTCAGCCATCGAGCTCCGCGGTCGCGCCCCCCGCACCGGCGGGGGTCAGACCGAGCTCCGCCAGGATCTCGTCGGTGTGCTGCCCCACGCGGGGCGGCGCCACCGAGAAGCTGTCATCCACGGCCGGGACGGGCGAGCCCGGTACGTAGAACTCGCCCTCGCCGGATTCGGCCGGAACGGTGCGCAGCATGTTCCGTGCCTTCAGGTGCGGATCGGCGACCACCTCGTCCATCGTGTGGACCGCGCTGCCGGCGACCCCGGCGGCCCGCATCTTCTCGACGACCTCGGCGACGGTGTGCTGGGAGGTCCACCCCTCGATGAGCGCGTCCAGCTGGTCCCGGTGCTCCAGTCGGGTGTCGCTCTCGGGCCCCTCCCCCATGTAGAAGAGCAGCTCCGGCTTTCCGATGACCTGGGACACGCCCTGCCACATGCGGCCGGTGAGCGGTGCCAGGTACACGTACCCGTCGCTGGCCCGGTAGGTGCTGGCGTAGGACTCGCGGACCCGGCTGCCGACGCGGGTCACCTTGCTCCCGAGCTGCAGGACCTCCATGAAGCCGGAGTTGTGGAAGGACATCATGCAGTCGAGCATCGCGAGGTCGACGTACGAGCCCTTACCGGTGGACTGACGCCTCAGCAACCCGTTGTTGACGGAGAGGCAGGCCCACAGCCCGGTGAGGTGATCGGGGATGAAGAGACCCGAGAGCATGGGAGGGCCGTCGGCCTCGCCCGTCAGGTCCATCATGCCCGACATCGCCTGGATCACCCCGTCGAAAGCCGGCAGCGAGCGATAGGGGCTGTTCTGCCCGAACCCGGTGATGTGGACGTAGACCAACCGCGGGTTGATCTCCGAGAGGCGTTCGTAGTCGAAGCCCAGGCGCTTGGGCACGCCAGCCGCCATGTTCGTGATGAAGACGTCGGCTGTCTCGGCCAGCGCGTGGAGCGCCTCGAGCCCCTGCTCCGACTTCAGGTCCAGGACGATGCTGCGCTTGTTCCGGTTGAGCGTCGGGAAGTAGCCGCTGTGCACCGTGCCCGGGCTCTCCACCTTGATGACGTCCGCGCCCTGGTCCGCCAGGAGCTGGGTGCAGAACGGTCCCGCGATGAAGTGCTCGACCGCCACGACGCGCACGCCGGACAAGCTGGCGTTCTCCTGGGACATCAGCGACCACCCTGCGCCGAGACGTTCGCCTGACGCAGCTCTTCGATCCAGCGCTCGAAGGACTCGACGAAGTTGGGCATCTCCTGGTTCGGGTAGTGCGCGATGCCCTTGACGCTCTCGAACAGGGCGCCCGGGATCCGGTCAGCGGTCGGCCTGAGGGCCTCGCCGAACGAGTCGCCGCCGGAGATCACATAGGTCGGGCAGCTGATGTCCGGCAGGCGCTGCCACAGGTCGTGCAGACCCCAGCCGATCAGGTCGGAGCGGGTGACGTGCCAGTCCTCGCGACAGTGCATCGTGGCGATCATCTCGGCCGTCTCGGCCGGCACATCGCTGCCGATGAGCGCGAGGTTGGAGTAGTAGGTCTGGTCGCGCACGCTCGGCGTGCTGGAGTCCTCCGGCGGGCGGAACCGGGTGGCGGTGGCGGGAGTGACGGGGCACTCCATGGCCACCACCGCCTCCAACTCGGCCGAGAAGCGCGAGGCCATCTCCAGGACGATGCGTCCGCCGATCGAGCACCCCAGGAGGTACCGGCGTCCGCTCCCGAGCTGGTCGAGGACCTTCTTGCACCAGTCGGCGTAGTACGGGATGTCCATGACCGGGCCGTTGACGGCGGGCTCGGATCGACCGTGTCCCGGCAGGTCCACGACGATGACCCGATACCCGAGCGCGGCCAGGCCCTTCATGTTGTTCCGGTACTGGACACCACTCTGTCCAGCCGTGTGGACGCACAGGAGCGTGTCGGCGCCGTCACCGACGACCTCCACGTACCCCAGTCGCCCGTCGATCTCGAGGTAGTCCGCGTTATGCACTGGGCTTCTCCTTGGCGGCAGCCAGCTGGGCTTCGTCGATCATCAGCATGATGGCTTTGAAGATTCGCAGGTACTGGTAGTTGTTCCCGGTGGACCGGAACTCGTTGCGTCCGAGTCGGGAGACGAGGTCGTTCTTCGGGGAGGAGAGCAGGTCGATCCACGCGCGTTCGGTGCCGCCGAGCGTGAACGTCGCCCCGTCCAGGGACTTCTTGCCGACCTCGATCACCTTGCCGCGGTAGATGCGGAACTCCACCAGCTCCTCGCCGGCCCGGATCCCGACGGTCCCGTCGAAGGTCTGCACCGCCGAGCTGAACTGTTCATTGGAGGCCAGACGGGTGGCGAGGTGCTTGCCCCATGCCACCGTGCCGACGTCCCAGGCGACACGCGAAGCCGACTCGTCGTCCTGACCGTCGCTCGCGGCCGGCACGTCCCACGCGACGCGCGCCGTCTCGACCACCTGACCGTCGGCGTCGAGAAGCCGGACGTCCTGGTGCAGCCTGCCGCGCCCCCGCTTGCGAGCGGGCTTCCACCGCGTGACGACACCCTCCACGCGGACGCCGACCGACTTCGGCCGAGCTCCCTGCTCCCACTGGACACTGGCCATCACCGCATCGCGGGCGGGAGGCGCCTGGGTGATCGCAGGCAGCAGCCGCGGCAGGGCCCCGTCGGATGCCGGCGAGAAGTCGGTCCCCGAGACCATGCCCACTCGGACCTCGTCGAACCCGGCATCCGGAGCGAGCCTGCTCGCGGCGGACTGGTCGAGTGCACTCACTGGTGCCGCCCCCGTCCACGCTCGTCGCGCTCCGCGCCGATCCCGGACTCCGCGTGTGCCGACGCGTAGCTCGTCTCAGGTTCCGCGGACGACGCCGGCCAGAGCTTGCATCCACCGTTGATCATCCGCATCGCTGCGGACGACCTTCCCTGCAAGTCATCCACGCTGCATCCTCTCGTCGTTCGGCATGGGAGTTGTGTGCCGCTGGGCATACTCGCATGATGTGGCGAGGGCCACTTCGTCTCGTAAATCAACCATCTAGTTGGCGACTCGTCAATGGGTATCTGGCGAGGTCTCTCGCGGTCGCGACCGGCGCACGGGTCCGATACGACACCATGGGGCATGGGGGGTCCCGGCACCAGACCGCATGGTCGGGCGACGGCGGACGACCACCGTTCCGGTGAGGGGGAATCGCCTGGAGGCTCCGGTGACATCGACAGCGGGACGCTGGAGGCCGTCACCGGGCTCGGTCCCCGGCGACGCCGGCAGCGGCCCAGCGACACCGGGCTCGG
The DNA here is from genome assembly GCA_035629195.1 of Blastococcus sp. Taxonomy (GTDB): domain Bacteria; phylum Actinomycetota; class Actinomycetes; order Mycobacteriales; family Geodermatophilaceae; genus Blastococcus. The sequence continues at coordinate 25,941 of DASPIH010000160.1, forward strand.
GTCCGGGGCCGCCCGGAATCGTCGGGGCGGGTCGCCACGGTCGTCCGGAGGACGGCCCGCGCGCGGCGAGCCGGCGCGGTCGAGCGGGAAGTCGCCTGCTGATCGTCCACTCCACCCGCACATCGGCGGCACGTCCGGTCGACGCCGACGGCGGGCAGGCGTCGTGGCCGAACTCGCCGGACGTGTGGCGTGGTGCCCCGTGCCGTCCCGGCCGTGGGCTCCGCGGTGGCCGACCCACCGATCGGCTGTCGGAACCGAGCGCTGCCAGCGCTCGGCCACGAAGAGCTGGGCACGGCACGACCGCCCCGCCGGGTCGAGTCGGGCATCCGCGGGAGCTCCGGACCCCGGGGCGCGAGCCGTGGCAGCGCACAACTGCTCCACGCCTCGCTCGGAGGTCGTCGTCATGGTCGAGCGGGCACGCCGTACCCGGGCTCCGCGGTCATCACATCCAGCCCACACGTCGAGGGCCAGCCGAGCGTTCAGCGCTGGCGGGAAGCGCTCGCAGGGCCCAGGTCGATGGCGCCCGCCAGCACGCTCGGGTCGGCCCGCAGGACCTGCTTGGCAACCTTGTCCGGACCGGTACGCGGGAGATCCTCCACGAACGTGACGAAGCGCGGCACCTTGACCGGGGCGAGGTGCTCCGCGCACCAGTCGGCGATCTCGCTGGCGGTGGCCTCCTGCCCCGGGATCAGCACGGTCACCGCGCAGAGTTCCTCGTCGCCGAGCTCACCGGGAACGGGGATCACCGCCACATCCAGCACCGCGGGATGTCTGATGATGACCTTCTCCACCTCCACCGGGGAGATGTTCTCGCCGCGCCGTTTGACGATGTCCCGGTTGCGCGCCACGAAGTAGAAGACGCCGTCGGCATCACATCGGACGAGGTCCTCCGTGGAGAACCAGCCGCCCTCGCGGAAAGCCGCACGCGTCCGTTCTTCGTCCCTGAAGTACTCCTTCATGACGTTCGGGGTCCTCACCCACAGTTCCCCCACCTCCCCTACCGGCACGTCGTTGCCCTGCTCGTCGACGATGCGGCACTCGGCCCAGGGGTGGGAGGGGTCCGGGTGGCTGCCGATCACTCCCATGCTGCCGGTTACGCGAGGTCCGTCGAAGGGGGTGGAGATGACGCCGGGGATCTCCGTCATCCCGTAGCCGGCGATGATGGTCTTGATGCCGCACTCTTCGCGCAGGAACTGCTCGGTGTGCGGTGGACCCCCGCCGGAGATGGCCCGGAGCTGGTGGTCCTCGCGGTACTCAGATCGGGGGCGTGCCACCAGGATGTTCAGCACCGTGTTCGTCGCATTGACCACCGTCGCCCCGAGATCCGCGGCGGTGTTCCAGAACTTGCTGGCCGAGAACCGGGGCACGACGATGCACGAAGCGCCCGCTGCGAGAGTTCCGCAGAGCGAGTAGAACATCGCGTTGATGTGGAACAGCGGCAGGATGATCAGCACCCGGTCGCGCGGCTGCAAGTGGACGCGATCGACGTAGGCCTCGCCCGAGAGGATCAGGCTTCGTTGTGTGTGCACCACGCCCTTGGGCCGGCCGGAGCTGCCTGACGTGAAGATGATGATGGCTGGATCCTCGGCGGAGCCGGGTTCGATTCCCGCATCGTCGAGCGTGCCCGCCGTCTGCGGCTTCGACAGATCATCGAAGCTCAGCTCGCCCTCTGTCCGGCCGATGGTGCACAGCCAGGGCTTCTCCGCCATCCCGCTGCAGGCCTTGCGGACCGTGTCCAGGAGTTCCAGGGAGGCGACGACGCCGATGACATCGGCCTGTTCGAACAGGCCGCCTACTTCCTCGACGCCCAACTCCGAGTTGACCGGAACCATGATGGCTCCGAGGCGGCCGAGGGCCAGCAGGAGCAGGACGTGCGCGACGTCGTTCCGGGCCATGATCGCCACGCGGTCGCCCTTGCGCACGCCCTGACCGTGCAACGACACCGCCAGCGCCGCGGCGCCGGCCATCACGTCCCGCCAGGAGAGCGAGGCCCCCGTCTCGTCCAGCACGAGGGCTCGGTCCGGGTCCGAGGCCGCGCGGCTGGCGACGAGGCCGGCCAGGGTGTAGTCGTGTTCCGGGTACGAGCGAAGGACCTCGATCGGCGACAGGTCAGGCGCGGTCATGCGCTCTGCTCGCTCGCGCGGATGGCATCGGCACTCGTCTCGCGGCTCACCCGAGCGGTGATCTCGCGCGCGATGGGATTGGTGAGCTCCTCGCGGACATGGCCGACGAGCCCGATGCATCGCGAGATGACGCCGATGCCGCGGATCACCGACCAAGAAATGCCCATCTCCGACGCGATGGCGGCGATGGCCCCCGTCGCATTGATCGGAAGCTCCTTGCCGGCCCGCTCGCCGGCGATCCCGGCGATACGCTTCATCAGGGCGACGTAGGGCCCCGAGAACCCTGTCTGCTCCGCGATCTCGAACAGACGGACCGCGCGCGGATCGACCGGCTTGTGGATGGGGTGCCCGATACCGGGGACCTGCGCCTTCCTGGAGCGCAGATCTGCCACCACCTCGCCGGCGACGACATCGATGTCGACGGGCGCACCCGGATCGGGAATGGCGTCCTGGAGCAGATGTGCCGCGGTCTCCATGCTCCCCACGAACACGCTTCCGAGCCCGGCCAGGCCTGCGGCGACGGCGGCCTGCATGGCCTCCGGTGCGCCGATCACCGTCATGCGGGTCGCAATGGCGCTGGGTGTCATCCCGTGCTCGATCAGCGTCACCGCGAGGGCGTTGAACATGATCGACTCGTTCTCGCTGGGCAGGCGATCGGTCATGATCAGGAAGGCGACGTCTCCCAGGGACTGCTTTCCCAGGATGTCCCCGCAGAGGTCCTGCCCCTTCACCATGATGCGGTCGTGCGTGCTCCAGGCGATGTCCGAGGTGAGCTTCTCGATTCGTGCTGCCATCGGTGCGTACTCCAGGTGTGAAGTGAGGTCGGCGCCGGACGCGGGGGCATGGCGCGTTGGATCGGTTCCGCCCACCGGGAACGCCTGGGCGAGTGGAGCAGCGAGATCGGCGACCCCGCTCTCCTGGCGGAAGGGCCTACTCGATCGGCGCAGCCGGCACGATCGACTCTCCGGGCACCATCACGAAGGTTTCCTCCGCCGTGTACCAGGTGCCTTCGATGCCCGGCTCCGGCGCGGGCCCGGTGTGCTCCTCGAAACCGCCCATCATCAGATCGCGCGTCGCACCGAACGCAGCATCCTGGTGGAGGTGCGGGTCGAGCGGGTGGAAGATCTGCGTCACCAGCGTCCGCAAGCCCTCGCGGTGCAGCATGAAGTGGATGTGCGCCGGCCTCCACGCCGGGCGCTTCGCGAGCCGCAACATGGACCCGAGGGGCTCGCGGTCCGGTATCGGGTACCCGCCCGGCAGCACGGACCGGAATTGGAACGTCCCGTCAGCATCCGTCGTGAAGCGAGCTCGGAGGTTCATCTCCTCCTGCTCGTCGTCCTGGTTCTCGTACAACCCGTCGGGTGTCGCCTGCCACACGTGGACGGTGACGTCCGGCAGCGGATTTCCCGAGGGGTCGAGAACGCGTCCCGTGAAGAACAGCGGCGCGCCGGGGGTCTCCGAGCGGAGCAACGAGCCGCCGCTCTCGACGAAGGGTGCCCCCTCCCGCCACACCGGCCCGAGGACGGAGCTCGCCGTGTGCAGTGCACCGCCGGTGGTAGCGGTGTCCTCCAGCAGGCAGACGAGCGTCGACACGCCGAGCAGGTCCGACAGGGCCATTGCCGGATTGGACTTGGGTCCGGCATTACGGCCGAGCGCGTTGAAGAAGTCGAGCGCCTGCCGCCACTCCGCATTCGTCAGGTTCACCTCTTTGACGTAGGCATGCAGATGCGCGATCGCGGAGGTGACCAGTTCGCGCAGCCGCTCGTCCTCGATGCGTGAGTAGCTCGCCAGAACCGTGGGTGTGAGCGACTCCAGGTCCTCGATGAAATCTGACTGCCCGTCGATCGGTGCCGAAGCCTGGGAGTGCGTCAGCTCTTGAGTCATGGAAGCCTCTATTCAGATTCTCAGGTCCTGGCGTGCGCGGCGCACGGGGGCGCACCAAACGCGGGGATAGGCTCGATGCCTGTCCCCAGCGTGTTCGGCAAGGGCAAACCGCCCCTCGAGTGAGGGAAACCTAGCCCCCGCGGTCAGCAGCGTCAAGGCAACTGGAGCCCGTCCGAAAGGATCGGATCGAGGCCGCGGCGAGGCACTGCTGAACGACAAGAAGGTGCTTCTGCTGGAACGAGGTCGGCACGAGCCGAAAGGCCATCTGCCACCTGTCGGGCAGCACCTTTCGAGCCGCCCCCGTTCTGCTGTGCACCGAACGCGAACTCGATCACGTGGCGGCCGGCACCACGATGTCCCCGACGACCGACTCGCCGGCCGCTGACTCATCGTGGCCCGCCGCTGACGACCGCGCGTCCTCGCCCGCAGGGATCGCCCGCGCCCGAGCGCGGTGGCTGATCCCGGACGACGCCCCCGAGCGTCGCCGCCCTCTCCTGCAACGCATCCGCGGCTGCACACCGGTTGCTCCATCCCGGCCGAGCCTCCTCGTCAGCCCTTCACCCCGAGCACGACGCGCGAGACGTGCCCACCGGAGCCGGCATCCACCTCGGCCGCCCGGCCCAGCCGGACCGACGCCTGATCACCGCAGTCGCTTCCCACGCCGCGGGCCGACCATGGGACATCGACCGGCGAAGGAGCTCCGGCCGGCACGGCCGTGAATCGCTCGGAGCGCCGGTCCGACCAGCTGTGCAGACGACGAGATCCGGGCCGGGCCCGCCCGGTCAGCGCACCGACGAGGGACAGGCCGGTGACCTCCTCAGCCACCCGGTGGGGCGACCGGCGCATCGCCCACGACCACTCACCGGCTGCCGCCCACCGGGACCATGGGCAGCGTTCGCTGGTCGAGGCGCCCCGGACGACCGAGCCCGCGGCCCCGGCACCGGAAACGCCAGGAGCACCGGGTCCGCATGCTGATCGCGGACGACGTACAACGCCCCGCCTGCACGGACTCCCCCACTCCTTTGCGCGAAGCAACCCGGCGTCCAGGCGCGGCCGTGGTATTTGCCTGCCACGCTATTATTCAGTGCCAGGACGCTGCCGAGTACAGAGCGCGTGACACCGACGACCGCTCATGCGACGCCGCGCATGAGCCACCGCTGCAACCGGCAGGGCGCCTGATGTGGCGGGAAGGACGTACATGACGAACCCCGAGGCCGATCGAGGGCGCCACTGGATCGAAGACGACGACGCGAGTCTGGACGGCCTCATCGAAAACCGCCGCGACAGGATACTCGCGGTCGCCGCAGAGGAATTCGAGGCCAAAGGTTATGCCGGGGCCCGCATCGACGAGATCGCGCGGCGCTCCAACGTGAACAAGCAACTAATCTACTACTACTTCAACAGCAAGCGCGTCCTGCATTCCGTGGTGATGGAGCACATCACGGCTCGCGCGCTCGAAGTCACCCAGGACGATTCCGATCAGCCGTACCTGAAGTCGGTCCTGAACATGACCGCCGCAAGCTTCTCGAGGAATCGCAACCGCCTGTTCAGATACTGGCTCTGGGAAGCCGTCGAGGGCTCCAGCCAGGAAGAAGTGGCGCGCCGAGACGAGCGGCGGGCGTACTACATGCAGAAGGTCGCTCAGATCCGCAGTGCCCAGCGCAGCGGAGAGATCGATCCGGATCTCGATGCGCGATTCTTGCATCTCGCCGCGGTGGCGCTCGTCAGCTTTCCGCACATCGCACCGCAGATCGCGTCGCTCATCACCGGCCTGGATCCCGACAGCCCGGAGTTCAGAGAGGGCCAGCAGGCCTTCGTCGAACACATCGTCCGGGTGCTACGCCCCCGAGTGTCCGACGAGCCGTGATGCGCCGTCCCGCGGCGGCTGACCAGCGCGCCGCGTCGCCCCGGTCCACGGGCTGAGCCGACGGCTCAGGTCACGTGCATCAGCTGGACGGCTCGGCTCTTCGGGGTCGCCGCCCGGGTCCGTCCGCCGGCCAGGTTGCGCCCCTGCGGTCGAGCACGCCGAGCTGCCGAACAGCACGTCCGGTCTTCGACCCACCGACAGACGTCGCCGCGGCGCGACGCCCGGAGGCGCACGCAACCGACACGGTCACGGGGGACCGACGCGCTGGACGCCGGCCGCGGCCAGCCGCACCTTCCGGCGATCGAGCCGGCCTCGGGTGCCCGTGCCGGGCTCGATCGCCGGGGAGGTCCGGGCACACGGATATGAGGACTTCGACGACGGCACGCCGTCGTAGAAGTCCTCCATGGCGCTGCGGGCACCACGACGCCAGTAGCGACGCCGTTCGTCACCAGGCGGGCACCGACCGCTCGAGCTACCCGTCACGCGGGCGCGACACGTGCGGACAGTCAGCGCCCGGGAGCGCGGACGCACCGCATCACTGCACCGCGACATGCAGGCACCGGGATCGGGATACGGCCCTGCGCATCCCGATCCCGCCGCCCGTCAGGCGTAGTAGTCGACGGCGGGGTCGACCCTGATGTCGATGAGCAAGGGAAGGTTCTCCGGGGCCCAGGTGGAATCGTCGAGCTTGTCGATCTCCTCCAGCGAGCGGATCGTCATCGCGTTCTTCGCCCCCAAGGCGACCGCCACTTCCGGGAACTCGGGCCATTTCACCAGGGAGTGCCGCGGATCCAGGTTGAAGCCTTGGAGTTTCGAGTACTCGGCACCGTAGGAACCGTCGTTGATGACCACGGCGACCACTGGCAAGCCGTGCCGCGCCGCGGTGTTGAACTCGTTTATGCTCATCATTCCTCCGCCGTCTCCCACGAAGACGAAGGTCACCCGGTCAGGCGTCGCCACCGAGAACCCGGTCGCGCACCCGAATCCCAGGCCGATCGACCCGAAGCTGACGGTGTGCGCGGCGTAGCGGGGGTCGGAGATGCCGATGTACCGCCACACCGCTCGCAGGAAACGCCCGGCGTCGGTGACGACTGCCCGGTTCGCCGGCATTCGCTGGCTGAGCCGCAGCATGGCCGCCCGCATGTCGACGGTGTCGGTTCCCTTGGCCTCGACGAACTCGTCCTCGGGCACGCGGTTCCGCAGTTCCTCGGCCAATCCGGCCCGGCTCGAGTTGAACTCGATGCTCTCCGAGACGAGGACCTTCGTCATGGCCGTGGCTACCGCAGCGGCGTCTCCCCACAATGCGACGTCCGCCTGGTAGTACCTGTTGAGGTGATTCTCGAGCCGATCGACGTGGATGACCGGTTTGCCATCGAAGAGCGAACCCTTGTCCGTGGTGTAGTCATTGAGACTGGCGCCGAAGACGACCACGCAATCGGAGTCGAGGATCGCGGTGAGTCCCACGGGATGAGCCAGATTTCCGCAGATGCCCAGGTTCAGTTCGTGACCGGTGAAGAAGCCGCGAGCCACGACCGTGGTCGCTACCGCCGCCCCGATCAGATCCGCGAACGCGACGATGGCGTCGTGAGCGTCGGACTCGACGGCTCCCCGCCCGGCGACGACGAGCGGACGGCGCGATGACGCGATGACCCCGAGTGCCGCGTCGAGCAGATCGGGATCGAGGTCCGCCGGAGGTGCCGGAAGTGCCTCCGGCGGAGGAACGACGGTGTCCTCGATCTCCACGTCCAGGAACTCCACGGGGACGTCCAGTGCGACAGGGCGCGACTCCGCTCGAGCCTGGGCCAGTGCGCGCTGGAGCTCGTCGACGACGTCCTCCGCCCGCTGTGGCCTGCGGAACCCCGCCCCGGTCGGCTCGATCAGACGCTGGAGGTCGATGTTCTGCAGGTGATGCGGGCTCGAACTCGGAGTGCTCGACGTGAGCATCACGAGAGCCGTGTTGGCCTTGACGGCTTCGGTGAGCGCTGTGATCGTGTTCGTCGTACCCGGCCCGTGCGTCACCGTGACGACGCCGACGGACCCGCTCGCGCGGGCGAAACCGTCCGCCGCACCCACTGCGCCGGCCTCATGGGTGCTCCCGAAGTACCGCCCACCGTGGTCATCGATGAAACTCGCGATGAACTGCATGTTGGCGTCGCCCATGAGGCCGAACAGGGGCTCCCCGTCGCGCTGGGACAACCGCCGAGCCAGTGCCTGGTACGTCTTCACTCGACAGCTCCTATGCAGAAAATGTGATCGTCGCTACTCCGCTGGCTTCCGACCGTAACCGGACGGTTGAGGCATGGCAAGAAGTTGCCGTCCATGGCCCTGGTCGGTCGGAGGCCGACCGCGAGCCGCGGAACTCCGACGGGCTCTGCGACGTCCGGCGGCCCATCGAACCGCCACGGACGTCGCCGCTACGCCGGGGATCTGCGCGACGATCGTAGGCGGTCGCCGACCGATATGGCCTGCTGGAGCTCATCGGGAGCACGTCGATCGAGGAGCCCCGTCGCCGCCTGAGGGAACGCGCCGGCGGCCGGTGGGCGGTCGCCGGACATCGAGGGCGTCGCCAGGGCGCTCGATCCGTCGAGCACCACGGCGTCCCGGTCGGTGCGTCAGGGCTCTCCCTGGTGACCGGGTGACCACCACGGGTCCTCAGCGAGCACGAGCAGCCGAGCCTTCCTGACTTCCGTCGACCACTGATTGCGAGCCAGGACCGTGACCGCCGAGGAACACCCGGCCGGCGATGAGGTCCAGGTGGACGAGACCTTCCTTCTGAGCCGCGGCGACGACTCGCAACGTGAATCGATGTTGCCGCAACGTGTGGATCGACGTGACCGGACGAGCTTCGAGGAAGGCCACGAGCTCACCCTGCGACCGTCGGCGCGTGACACGGTGCGCGTCGCCGGCACCGCGGCCATCGCCCTCGTCCCTGGAGTCGACGGCGCAGAAGCCATGGCGACGGCACGGAACCACCTCTCCGACGTCCGGGAGGAAGCTCGCCGCTTCGTAGGTCAGGGTGGTTCCGCAACCCAGCTTGGCCACGTAGGTCCGGTGACTCCTCCGGCTCGCCCTAGCGGTGGTCATCGGTCATGTCCCTCCTCTCGATGAACTCGGGCACGGATCGGTCGGGGTGATCGGCTGGACGTCCCGACGGCGCGGCACCGGCGGTCAGCAGGACGGAACGACGCGCGGTGTCGAGCGCTGCCGTGGATCGCGGGGCCGGCCACGACCGTCGCCGGCCTCGGAACCGAGGCCCCGGGTGGGGCCGGCGTGTCGCCGGTCCCACCACGGAGCCCGGGCGGGTGGCCCCGTCCAGAGGCTCATCCCGAGCGTGCGAGGGGTGAGGAGGACGGGGTCCTTCCTCAGACGCCGCGGAAGCGGTTGATGGCCTGCAGGTGCTTCTCCC
>DASPIH010000161.1:0-5124 GCA_035629195.1 Blastococcus sp.
GCGAGGGTTCGCGATTCGCTCGGCCCTCTCCTCGGCCGTGATCGTCCTCATCGGCCTGTACTTCTGCACCAGCTCGTCCAGGACGCGGCGCTCCTCTGCCGCATCGCGCATGTCCTGCCGGTCGGCATCGGTGAACCAGCGGATCGTCACGCCCGGAGACTCCTCGGATCGAGCACCACCCACAATCCCGACATGGCGAGACGGTCGCGAGGATCGGGTGCCGCGTCCGGCAACGAGCGGCGTACTCGAAGGGCTCTGCGATCCGCTCCTCCAGAACCCTTCAAGAAGCGTCACATCGCGATGCGTGCGGGCGATGGCGATTCCCCCGAATGGAGGTGGGCGGAGCGGACATCCGGGTGCCCGTGGTCGCGGGTCGGCATGGATGGCCACGCGGTCGTCCAGAGCTGGGGCCACCTTCGAGGCGAGCGTCGCCGGACGCGGACCTAGGACGCGCGACCGGCAGCCAGGCGCAGGATCTCGGCGACCTCCGGCACGGCCGCGTGCCGGCCCGCCGCCAGGAACGACTGGGAGACCACCTCGTCCAGCCGGTGGCGCGACATCATGTCGGTGCCCATCACCCGCTGCTCGTCCGGCCCGGGCGAGAAGACGACGGTCCGGATGCCCTCGTTCCGCAGTGCCCGGAGCTCGCGCTGCATCAGCCGCTCGGAGTGCCGGCGAGCAGCGGTGAAGAAGTCGGGCTGCCAGCCCGCGGGGCCGCTCATCGGCGCGATGACGATGACGACGTCCAGCCCCTGGCCGCGGAGGATCGCGGCGTTCGTCGACGAGTGCACGCCGCCGTCGACGTAGGTATGCGGCCCCACCTGCACCGGCGCGAAGTAGCCCGGCACCGCGCACGACGCCCCCACCGCCAGGTGCAGCGAGGCCTCTGGAGCGCCGGGGCGGCCGAACACGACCCGGCGGCCGTCCCGGCGGCGGACCGCGCAGATCCACAGGTCCCGTTCGGGCCATCCCGGCTGCTCGAGCTCCCGGAGGGCGGCGAGCTGCTCGACGACGTCGTGCCGCCCCGGCGCCAGGAGCGCCATGCCCGCCGCCACCGGCCGGAACTGCCACGGCCGGCTGAGCGCCCGCCCGATCATGTGCGGGCCGGGGAACCGCAGCGGACGGCGCAGCAGCGTCCAGGGCCGGAACGGCGCCAGCTCGGGAACCGGCACCTCGGCCATCGCCAGGAGCACGTCGTCCTCGCCCGAGAGAGGGGCCTTCACCGTCCAGGCGGCGAGGTCCTCGGCCGAGACACCCAGTCGCAGCAGGGTGCCGGTGATCGAGCCGGCCGAGGTGCCGACGACCACGTCGGCCGTCCGGGCGTCGAGACCGAGGTCGTGCTGGAGCACGGCCAGCACGCCCGAGTGGTACGCCTGGCCCACGACACCACCGCCGCCCAGCACCAGGCCCACACGCGTCACGCCACCGAGCCTCGCACGACTGCGGCGTGCGGGCAGATCGTCGGCGGCCTTTCCCGGGCCGACCGGTTGCTCGCCGTCGCCGGTGCGGACCGGCGCGCTGTGGGACACCATGAGGACCGGGCCGGCCGACGCAAACGACTGCGCCACCGTCCGCGCTGCCGGCCCGTGCGGCGGCAGGAGGCACGTCGATGGCCGAGCAGAGCACCTCCGTCCCCTCCCCTGCCCGGGCACGCGTCGGGCGCGGGAGAACCGGCGCCGGGTCCTCGCCGGCCGACGCCGACACTCCCACCCGGATCCCCGCCGCCGGCTGGCGCCGGGTGTTCCGGCGGGTCGCGTCGCACGTGTTCAGCGATCGGCTCATGGTGCAGAGCGCCGGTGTGGCGTTCTTCGCGGTGCTGTCGATCGCGCCCGTGCTGGTGACGGCCATCTCCGTGTACGGCGCCGTCAACACGCCCGCTCAGGCGCTCCGGCAGCTCTCGGGGGTGGTGGCGATGCTCCCCCGAGAGCTGCAGCCACTGATGACCGAGCAGCTGACGACGATCACCACCGCCTCGACCCAGGTGCTCACCTGGCGCGGCCTCACCGGCCTCGTGCTGGCGCTGTCCACGGCGACCACCGCAGCGACGTACCTCGTCGGCGGGCTGACGCTGGCCTACCACGAGACCGAGACGCGGAGCTTCCTGCGTCGCACCGGCCTGGCCCTGGGAATCGTGCTCGGTGGAGCGCTGCTGCTCGGTGCGGTCCTCACCGCGGCCGGCGCCGCGTCCCGGTGGCTCGCCGGGGCGCCGGAGCTGGCGCGCACGGTGGCGCCGGTGGTGACCTGGGCCGCGCTCGCCCTCCTCATGAGCGGCGTGCTCGCCGTCCTCTACCGCTTCGCCCCGGACCGCACGGAGGCCCGCTGGCGGTGGATCACCGGGGGCTCCACGCTCGCGACGGTGCTCTGGCTGGTCACCACGATCGCCCTGTTCGCCTACGTCGAGCGGCTGGGCAGCTACGAGTCGACGTACGGATCCCTGGCCGGCGTCGCGATCAGCATGTTCTGGCTGTGGACGACGGTCTTCCTGGTGATCCTGGGCGCGGCGGTCAACGCCGAGGTGGAGCGCCAGACCGTCCGTGACTCGACCGTCGGACCGGAGCAGCCCCCGGGCCGGCGGGGAGCCGTGGTGGCCGACAGCGTGCCGCCGTACCCGGGCGAGGACTGACGGGCACGTCCGGCGCGCGCCCCCTCGACCCCGATCTGATCTACTTCCCGCCGACCTCGCCGGCTCCGGTCGCCGGCAGCCGATCCGGAGATCCCATGAGCCTCACCGCCAGCATCGCGACGCTGACGGGCACGCTCCGGACGACGGTGGCGGCGCGGCAGGAGCTCGGCGGCTGATGGGCCGGCCGTGGGCTCGGTTCGACGACCTGCGGGCGGGAACGGCGCTGCGTTGCCCGCCACCCCGGCAGGTCCTCGTCGCGGTCCGCCCCGAGGAGGTCGCCGGCGTCCTGCAGCAGGTCCACGAAGCGACCGAGCGAGGTGGCTGGGCGTACGGCTACGTGGCCTACGAGGCGGCCGCCGGCCTCGATCCGCGGCTCCCGGGCCGCCCGGCCGCACCCGGGGACCCTCCGCTGGTGTGGTTCGGGCTCTGCGACGAGCCGGTTCCGGTCGATCCGGTGACCGCGCCGGGTCCGGCCGGGCAGGCAGACGGCCCGTGGCGGCCGGACTGGACCGACGAGGAGCACGCTCGCGCGGTGGCGACGGTGCGCGAGCACATCGCCGCGGGCGATACCTACCAGTGCAACCTCACCGATCGGCTGCGCTCGTCCGTGACGGGCTCGCCCGTCGACCTGTACGCGCGCCTCGCCCTCGCCCAGCGGGGGGCGTACAACGCCTGTCTGGACCTGGGGCGGCACGTCGTGGCCAGCGCCAGTCCCGAGCTGTTCTTCGAGTGGGCCGGCGACGAGGTCCGCACCCGGCCCATGAAGGGCACGGCCCCGCGAGGACGCACGACGGCGGAGGACGAGGAGCAGACCCGGCTGCTGCTCTCCAGCGCCAAGGAGCGCGCCGAGAACGTCATGATCGTCGACCTGCTCCGCAACGACCTGGGCCGCGTGGCGGAGGTCGGCAGCGTGCGGGTCGACGAGCTGCTGGCCCTAGAGCGCTATCCGACCGTCTGGCAGCTGACCTCGCAGGTGTCCGCCCGGGCGCGACCCGGAACCGGGCTGCTGCAGCTGTTCGAGGCGCTGTTCCCCTGCGGATCGGTCACCGGCGCGCCCAAGCAGCGGACGATGGAGCTGATCAGCCGGCTGGAACCGACGCCGCGGGGCGTGTACTGCGGAGCCGTGGGGCTGGTCGGCCCTCCGTCGGCTCCGTTCCGGGCCCGCTTCAACGTCGCCATCCGGACCGTCGTGCTGGACCGCTCGACCGGCCGGGCCGTCTACGGCGCCGGGGGCGGGATCACCTGGGACTCCGACGCCGGCCGGGAGCGCGCCGAGCTGCACGCGAAGGCCGCCGTCCTCGGCCACGACGTCACCGAGCACGAACTGGTCGAGACACTGGCGTTCACACCGGCCGGTGGCCTGCGCAACCTGGACCGGCACCTGTCCCGGATGGCCGACTCGGCGGCGTGGTCCGGGTTCCGGTTCGACCGGCGGGACGTCCTGACGTCGGTCCGGGACGCGGTTCGCGCCCGGACCGAGCCGGCACGGGTCCGGGTGCTCCTGGCGAGGACGGGCCGCACCACCGTGGAGCTCCATGCCATGCCCCCGACCGACCGGGCTCCGGTGCGGCTGGCCATCGACGACGAGCCGGTGGACGCCCGGAACCCGTGGCTGCAGCACAAGTCCACCCGTCGGGACCCCTACCTCGCCGCCGCGCTCCGCCATCCCGAGGCCGACGACGTCGTGCTGGTCAACTCCGACGGCGAGGTCACCGAGACCACGATCGCCAGCCTCGCGGTGCGGCTGGACGGACGGTGGTGGACGCCGCCGACCGGATCCGGGTGCCTGCCCGGGGTGGAGCGCGGCCGCCTCCTGGATCTCGGGGTGCTGCGCGAGCGCGTGCTCCTCCCGGCGGACCTGCTCGGCGCCGAGGAGCTCGCCGTTCTCAACTCGCTGCGCGGGTGGCGGCGGGCGACGCTGATCGACCGGCCGTCGCCACGGCCGGCGCCCTGACGCCTTCCTGGCCGACCGGTCGCCGGACGCTCAGCCAGAGCCGGGGTCGATGTCCTGCCAGCCCCCCGCCGGCGTCACCACCGCGGTCACCGGCCGGTCGTGGAGCTCCCGCGGCAGCTCGTCGACGCGCTCGTCGTCGAAGACGACGGTGACCAGCACGGCGCCGGGGCGTGCGTGCGCCAGCGCCCGGTCGTAGTAGCCGCCGCCCCGGCCGAGCCGGATCCCGGAGCGGTCCACCGCGAGGGCCGGGACCACCACGGCGTCGGCGGCGCCGAGAGCGTTGGCGCCCAACCGGACGCCGACCGGCTCGGACAACCCGAACCGCCCCACCTCGAGCTCGCCGGTGTCGGCCGCCCAGTCCAGGATCCGCCCCCGCGCCGGAACGACCGGCAGGAGCACCCGGGCACCGAGCTCCGCGTACGCGGCGGGCAGCAGACCGGCTCCCGGCTCCTCGGGGTCGGGGACGAAGGCGGCGAGCGTCGTGATCCCCGCGAGGCCGCGCACCAGGGCCGCGGAGACCGCGTCGGCGGCCGCCGCCCGCTCCGCG
>DASPIH010000162.1:0-15852 GCA_035629195.1 Blastococcus sp.
TACCCGCATGGCCTCCACCGGAGCGGTGCGGGCGGCCCGGCGGGCCGGGCCGAGCACGGCGAGCAGCGTGATGAGCGTGCCGGCGGCCAGACCGATGAGGAGGGTGCGGCCGGTGACGGTCAGCGGCCCGTCGGGCAGCGCCAGGCCGGCGCCGGACGCCAGCCCGCGCAGCCCGTAGGCGGCGCCGACTCCGGCGGCAGTGCCGCCGGCCGCACCGGTGATCCCCACCAGCAGGGCCTCCCCGAGCACGGAGGCGAACACCTGACGGCCGGTGGCGCCGGCTGCCCGCAGCAGCGCCAGCTCCCGCGCCCGCTGGGTGAGGACGATGCTGAACGTGTTGGCGATCAGGAACGCGCCGACGACGAGGCCGGCGCCGGCGAGTGCGAGCAGGACGATGCGCAGGTAGTCGATGCTCTCCTTGGCCGCGTCCGCGCTGGCGGCGGCGGCGTCCTGGGCATTGCTGACGGAGTAGTCCCCGCCGAGCGTGGCGGCCAGGTCCTCGCGCAGGTCGGCGACAGGGACGTCGTCGGCGGCGAGCACGTCGACCGAGGTGACGCCGGTACCGAGGTCCAGCAGCGTCTGCGCGGTGCGCAGGTCGACCAGCACGACGGTGCTGTTGGCCAGGCCGTCGCCGTCGCCGACGCCGGTCAGACCGACGACGCGCAGCGGCGCGCTGGCGGTGGCGGAGACGGTGACGGTGTCGTCGAGGGCGATGCCGTGCTCGGCGGCGGTGGCCGCGTCGAGAACGACCTCGCCCGCGGCCGGGGGGCGCCCGGAGCGCAGTTGGTAGGCGGTGAAGGGGGCCTCGGCCCAGGTGCCGAGGATCGTCGGGCCGGCCGGTTCGACGGCTCGACCGTCGATCTGCAGCTGGCCTGCGCCGGAGGCGACGGCGCGGACCTGGTCGACGCCGGGGGTGGCGGCGATGCGCTCGGCCAGGTCGGCCGGGAGCGGGTCGCGCTGCACCTCCACGCCCATGGCGGCGTCGAAGGCGGCCGCACCCCGGACGGTGAGGTCGACGCCGGCGGCGGTGGTGCGGAACTGCTCGTCCAGCAGCCGGGTGCTGGTGTCGGTGAGCACGAGGCTGCCGGCGGCGAAGGCGACGCCGAGGGCGACGGCCAGCCAGGTCAGCGCGAGCCGGGAACGGTGGGCGAGCGCGTTGGAGAGGGCCAGTCGGAACATCTCGGCTCACACCCCCACGCGCTGGTCGAGGCCGGCCATGCGGGCCAGCACGGTCTCGGCGGTCGGGTCGGGCAGTTCGTCGACGATGCGGCCGTCGGCGAGGAACACGACGCGGTCGGCGGAGGCGGCCGCGACCGGGTCGTGGGTGACCATGACGATGGTCTGGCCGAAGGTGCGGGTGGCGTCGCGGAGGAAGGCCAGCAGTGCCGCGCCGGCGCGGGAGTCCAGGTTGCCGGTCGGCTCGTCGGCGAAGACCAGCTCGGGGCGGGCGATCAGCGCCCGCCCGACGGCGACCCGCTGCTGCTGCCCACCGGACAGCTGCGCCGGGCGGTGATCCAGGCGGTCAGCCAGGCCGAGCATCTGCACGAGCTCGGCCATCCACGCCGGGTCGGGACGGCGGCCGGCGAGCGTGAGCGGCAGGGCGATGTTCTCCGCGGCGGTCAGCGCCGGGATGAGGTTGAACGCCTGGAAGACGAAGCCGAGCCGCTCGCGGCGCAACAGCGTGCGGTCCCGCTCCGACAGCGTGGTCAGGTCGGTGTCGCCGAGCAGGACCTGGCCGGAGTCGACGCTGTCCAGGCCGGCGAGGGCGTGCACGAGGGTGGACTTACCTGACCCGGACGGGCCCATGACGGCGGTGAACGTACCCGCCGGGATGGCGACGCTGGCGCCGTCCAGGGCGTGGACGGCGGCCTCGCCGCGGCCGTAGGTCTTGACCAGGTCGACCGCGCGGGCGGCGGTGGCCGCAGATGCGGTTGTCGCGGCCGTTTCTGCAGTGGCGGCCCGCGGGGTCGGAGGCAGGAAGGGGCGAAGGGACATGACGTCTCCTGGGGGCGTTCGGGACGGGTGGTCAGCGCGGGCGGCGGCGCGGGAAGCGGTCTCGGGCGCGTCGGGCGAGCCGGTGGGCGCGGGCGTCGCGGAGCAGTTCGGCCTGACGGGCGCGGAAGAGCTCCTCGTGGAGCAGGGTCACGGCGGCGGTCCTCTCCAGGGGGTGCGGGAACGGGGGTGCCGCCGGCGGCGGAAGCGCGGAGTGCGCGCTCCCGCCGCCGGGACGGTCAGGAGGCGACGCGGTAGCCGGCCTCGTCGACTGCGGCGGCGATGTCGGCGCGGTCGACCGGACGGTCGGCGGTGACGGTGACCAGACCGGTCGCCAGGTCGACGGCGGCGGTCTGGACGCCGTCGACGGCGGTGATCTCCGCGGTGACCGCCTGGCGGCAGTGCTCGCAGGTCATTCCGGTGACGGTGAAGGTGGTCGAGCCGATGAAGGTGCGGGGCGTGCTGGACAGCATGGGAACTCCTCGGGTCGGTGGTGTGGTCAGACAGAAGCCTCGGCTCGGAGGGGAGGGCGTCTCACCGGGGAAATCGCCGGGATCTGCGCCGTGATCGCCCGGGTCAGCGGCCGTGCGCGCCGCGGCCACTGGTACCGGTCGCCGGCTGGCCGCCGGGAACGGCGTGGGCGGGGGCCGCCGGTTCGGCGGTGGGCTGGGCCGACATGGCTGCGCCGCGAAGTGGGATCTGCAGGTGCGACTGCCACGCTCGCCGCCGACGAGGACCCTTACGCCGGGAAATCATCAGGATCGTCATCCCGGGACCTGTCCGCGGCCCTCGGTACGGTTCTGTTCGTGCTGGCCGGACGGGATGCCGAGCGCGCGGCGATCGCCTCGCTGCTCGACGACGCCCGCGCCGGGACCGGCGGGTCACTGGTCGTGCGCGGGGTGGCCGGATCCGGCAAGTCGACGCTGCTGGCCGACGCGCTCACCGCGGCCACCGGGATGCGGGTGCTGCGCACGTCGGGGGTCGAGTCGGAATCCCCGCTGGCGTTCGCCGCGCTGCAGCGCCTGCTGTGGCCGCTGCGGGCCCGCATCGACAGCCTGCCCGCGCCGCAGCGCGCCGCGCTGCGCGCCGCATTCGGCGAAGCCGAGGGTGAGGGCGACCGGTTCCTGGCGTTCCTCGGCACGCTCAGCCTGCTCGCCGACGCCGCCGAGGGGACCCCGGTCCTGGCCGTGGTCGACGACGCGCACTGGCTCGATGACGCCTCGGCCGCTGCGCTGCTGTTCGCCGCCCGTCGGCTGCAGGCCGAGCGGGTCGCGCTGCTGTTCGCCGCCCGCGACGGTGAGGCATACGGCTTCGACGTTCCCGACCTGCCGACCGTGGTGCTCGGCGGCATCAGCGGAGCCGACGCAGACACGCTGCTGGGGAACCGGTCCGGCGGCGAGGTCGACCCGGCGGTCCGCGACCGGCTGGTCACCGCCACCGGCGGAAACCCGCTCGCCCTCGGCGAACTCGCCGGTGTACTGACCGGCGACCAGCTGGCCGGCCGGGCACCCCTGCCCGCGGCGCTGCCGCTGACCGGCGGGGTCGAGCGCGGATTCCTCGACCGCTACCGGCGGCTGCCCGAGCCGGCGCAACGGTTCCTGCTGATCGCCGCGGCCGACGACACCGGCCGGCTGACCGTCCTACGGGACGCCGCGGAGGCGCTGCACGTCGGCGACGACGCCTTGGATGAAGCCGAACGGTCCGGGCTGCTCGCCGTCGACGGCGACGCCGTCGACCTCTACCACCCCCTGGTGCGCTCAGCGGTGTACCGCGCGGCGACCAGCGCGCAGCGCCGCGCCGCACACCGGGCGCTGGCCGACGTGCTGGGTGCCGACCCCGATCGCTGTGCATGGCACCTGGCCGCCGCCGCCGACCGCCCCGACGACGCCGTCGTCGCCGCGCTGGACGACGTGGCCGAGCGCGCCTCCAGGAGGGGCGGGCACGAGGCGGCCGCGGCCGCGTGGGCGCGCGCCGCGGAGCTCTCCGCGGATCCGGCCGCCCGGGCCCGCCGGCTGGCCGCCGCGGCGCAGGCGGCGTGGTTCGCCGCACAGCCCGGGCGAGCCAGCTCCCTGGCCGAGGCGGCCCGTCCGCTGGCCACCGATCCGCAGCTGCGGGCCGATCTGGACCGGCTCCGGGCCCGGGTCGAGTGGAACGTCGGCTCGCCGCTGGTCGGGCACCGGATCCTGCTGCACGCGGCCACCGACGTCGCCGACGCCGACGCCGACCGTGCTCGCGCGATGACGATGCTGGCCGCGGCGGTCGGCACGCACGCCGGTGAGGGTGCCGAAGACATGACCGCCCAGGCCGCGGTCCTCGGCGACCCGTCCACCGCCGCCGACGACCGGAGCCGCTGCTACGCCCGGCTGCTGTCCGGATTCGTGCACGCCCGCGCTGGACGGTGGCCCCAGGCCGCAGCCCAGTTCCACCCGGCGTTCACCCAGTGCGACCCCGGCGAGGACACCGACCTGCGGGCCAACCTCGGGGTAGCCGCCTTCCTGCTCGGCGACGCCGACGTCATCCTCGCCCAGCACACGCGGCTGCTCGCCGCCGCCCGCGAGACCGGCGCGCTGACCACCATCGTGTACGCACTGACCCGGCGGGCGTTCGGCGAGGTGGCCACCGGCGACTGGCGGGCGGCCGTCGCGGGTGCTGCCGAGGCCCTCGACCTGGCCATCGGCAGCGGTCAGTCGGCGCTGACCCGGCTCCCGCACGCCTGGCTGGCGCTGCTGGCCGCGCTGCGCGGTGAGCCCGAGGACCTGGCCGAGCACCTCGCCGCAGTCGACAGCACCCAGGGAGCCGGGGTGACTGCGCCGATCGTGGAGGACCTCATCCGCTGGGCCCGCGGACTAACCGCCGACAGCCCCGCCGCGGCGATCCACCACCTGCAGCAGCTCAGCGGCGCTCCCGGCACCGTCGCCCGACTCGCTGCCCTCGACCGGCTCGAGGCCGCCGTGCGCGCGGACCGTCTCGACCTGGCGCGCGCCTGGGCCGAGGAGCTCGAGGACTTCGGCTCCGCCGTGGACGCCGGCTGGGCGCTCGCCGCGGCCGCGTACGGCCGGGCGTTGCTCGCTGAAGGAGCAGGCGTCGAAGCGGAGTTCGGGGCCGCGGTCAAGCACGCCGAGGCGAGCACCCACCGGTTCGACCGGGCCCGCATACACCTCGGCTTCGGCGAGTACCTGCGCCGGGCACGCCGCCGGGTGGACGCCCGGGCCCACCTGCGCGACGCGCTGGAGGTGTTCGAGGACCTCGGTGCCACGAGCTGGGCCGAACGCGCGAGAACCGAGCTGCGGGCCTCCGGCGAGACCGCCCGCCGCCGCGACGTCACCACGACCAGCGACCTGACCGCGCAGGAGCGCCAGGTCGCCGGGCTGGTTCGCCAGGGCCTGTCCAACCGGGACGTCGCCACGCGGCTGTTCGTGTCGCCGCGGACGGTCGACTTCCACCTGCGCAACGTCTTCAGCAAGCTGGGCGTGGCATCCCGGGCCGAGCTCACTGCGCTGCCGCTCGACTGACTCCTCGACGCCGGGTCCGGAAGACGTCCGACCCGCCGACCCGCACCGCCCTGGTGGTCATCCCGGTGGAGAACCTGGTGGTTCTCCCGGCGTGACGCCGCCAGCCCTTTCCTAGCGTCCGAGCCAGATCCAGCCCGGACCGAGGAGCCCTCATGACCCGCACCATCGCGGTACCCGCGGAGTCGGCCAGCCGTGCTCGTAGCGGCCAGCGCGGCGCGCTCGCGCGTCGCTGGCCGACCGCGCTCGGTGTCGTGGCCGCCGTCAACAGCCTCGTGCTCCTCGCACGCTTCCCGTCCGCGGTGCAGCTCTGGGTCAGCGCCTGGTGCATGCTGCTCGCCGCGGTGATCTACCTGACCTGGGGCAGCGCCCGCGGCGATCTCGGCGACCGGCGGCTGCTGACCGCGCAGACCGCGGCCGTGCTCGGCTTCGGCGCGATCGCGGTCGCCGCGGCCGCCGTCGACCCGGACACCGCCCGATACGTGCTCGCCGCCGGTTGGCTGGCGCACGCCACCTGGGACGTCGTCCACCACCGCCTCGGCCGGGTCGTGCCCCGCTGGTACGCCGAGACCTGCCTCGTCGCCGACCTCACCATCGCCACCGCGCTGCTCACCGTCGGCTTCCTCTGACCACCACTGCCCGCTGTCCCTCACCCGTCCCCGTTCCGTCAGGAGAACCTCATGCCCATGCCACTTCCCGCCGACGACCGTGCGGTCCTCGACGTGCTCGTCATCGGCGCCGGCCAGGCCGGTCTGGCCCTCGGCCACCACCTCGCCGCTCTCGACGCGAACTTCCTGCTCCTGGACGCCGGGCCCGAGATCGGGTACTCGTGGCGCTCCCGCTGGGATTCGCTCCGGCTGTTCAGCCCCGCCGCCTACGACGCGCTGCCGGGGATGCCGTTCCCCGCGCCCCCCGGCGACTACCACCCGAGCAAGGACGACGTCGCCGACTACCTCCAGGCCTATGCCCAGCGCTTCCGGCTCCCTGTGCGGCTGAACTCGCCGGTGCTGCGGCTGCACCGCGCCGACGACGGCACCTTCACCGCCACCACCCCGACCGGGACGGTGCGGGCCCGGCAGGTCGTCGTCGCCACCGGCCCCTTCCAGACCCCGCGCATCCCCGCACTCGCCCCCCGGCTCGACCCTGAGCTGCCGCAGCTGCACAGCGCCGAGTACCGCAACCCGGCTCAGCTGCCCGGCGGCGGCCGGGTGCTGGTCGTCGGCGCGGCCAACTCGGGCCTGCAGATCGCCGCCGAGCTCGCCGCCACCCGGCCGGTGACGGTGGCGGTCGGGACCCGGCCGACCGAGCTGCCCCAGCGCATCGCCGGCCGCGACCTGTTCTTCTGGCTGACCCGCTCAGGGTTCTTCACCGTGCCCAGCCACACCCGCATCGCCCGCCGGTTGCGCGCCCGCGGCGACCTGGTCATCGGCACCAGCAGCCGCCAGTTGCGGGGCCGCGGGATCGACTTCCGGCCCCGGCTGACCGACGTCGACGGCCACACGGCAACCTTCGCCGACGGCACCACCGTCGACGTCGACGCGGTCGTGTGGGCCACCGGCTACCGCCCTGACCACTCGTGGCTGCACGTGCCCGGCGTCATCGTCGACGGGGCCGTGCGCCACACCGCCGGGGTCACCGACGTGCCCGGTCTGTACTTCCTCGGCCTTCCGTGGCAGACCTGCCGCGGGTCGGCGCTGCTCGGCTTCGTCGGTGCCGACGCTGCGGCGCTTTCCTCGAGGCTGGCGACCGACGCCACGCGACCCGAACGGCCTCTCAGCTGTCAGGTGTGAGTCGGGGGAGCGAAGCATCCGCATCGCGGCGCGGCACCGTCGCCCACCAGCCGTCGGGCGAGGACGCCAGCGAACGCCATTCCCGGCTGACGGCGGTGATCAGCGCGCCCCGACCGTCCATAGCGCGGTCATCGGAGTCGGGCGGCCAGCTGCTGGGCGTGATCGCCCTGGTGTCTCGGCAGCAAGTCGAGCACGTCAGCCACGCTGATCCGCCCGTTGACGGCGTGGAGACCGTTCGGTCCAGCTCCGTGGCGCCCACGGCGGCCACGGTTTGCAGCAACGCGTCCTGCATAGCTGCGGGAGCAGCTGCGCCGGCGGACGGGATCGGTAGGCGGCCAGCCGCTCCGGGGCGCCGGTGACGAAGTCGGCCAGCTGCGGCTGGCGCTCTTCGCACATGCGGGCAGTCGATCGGTGAAGATCTGGGCGCTGTCGCGGAGGTGCCCGGCCACGTCACCCACGGTCCAGTCCAGTTCGGTGGCGTACTCGGGGAAGCCGCTGGCCGGACTACGTCTCTGAGGCCAGCCGCCGCGGCGCTCTCAGTTGCCTGTCCTTCCCTGTCCCCGTACTGCAACAGGGGTGCGCCGCCCTGACGTTCTACGGCGAGGGGCCGCACACCTTCGGTGACAATGCCAGGCAACTGGCAGCCAGGCATGCCAGCTACGCGGCCGCGGCGTCGGCCTATGCGTACGTCGAGGACAGCCTCCGTGGTGTGTACGCCCAGCAGATGGCGAGGGTCCTCAAGTCCAGCGCAGTGGTGGAACAAGCAAAGGGGTGCGCTCGCGGAACGCCACAGGGTCACACCCGCTCGAGCACTGGACGCCTTGGCCCATGCCGCCATGAGCACCCGCACCACGCTCGACGAGGTCGCCGGCCAACTCATTGCGACGGGCGCCTTCGACCAGAGGTACGTCGACGAGGTCGCGTGCGATCGCCCACCCTGACGGCAGCGAGTGCTTCACAAGTGTCGACGGGTCTGCGCGGGTGCCAGGCGCACATGCAGCTCTTGGCGTGGTGCTCGTCGCGCATGCCGGCCAGAGAGCCGGCACAGCCCTCAACCAGCGGGTCGCTCCAGACTCGACGACGTCGGTTCGGCACTCTGGTGTGAGTTCCTCACCCGCGAACCAGAAGCGGATTGACGCGCACATGCCCGGGGATGCACGTCGAGCTCGCGCTCCTACCGCCCCAGTGCAGCTACCGGCTGGCTCAGCCCGGCGCAGGACGCCACGGCCATCTGCGTCCCTTCCCCCCACCCCAGGGGGCAGCCTTGACCGTGAACCGCCTGTCCGGTTCCCCACAGAGGAGGTCGACGGAGATGGACGAACGATCGCGGAAGCATCCGCGAACGCCCGAGGAATACGGGCGCGGGCTCCCCGACCATCACGACCCGACCGCGGGGTTCGCCGGTGCTGCTCCCGCGCAGTCCGCTCTGACCCTGCGCATGGTCCTCGCCGCTTTCGGGCTCGTGGTCTGTCTGGCGGGTGGATTCCTGCTCCTCGCCACGGACGTCCCAGTCGCCTTCCCGATCGCGCTCTTCGTCCTGGCCGCGATCGTGGCAGTCGACATCGTGGTCATCGCTCGTCGCAAAGCTCGAGGGGAGCCCGGCTGAGGCGGTGCCCGGGAAACGGCTGCTGCCCGGACAGACCGTTGTCCGACGGCAGTTGGCGAGAGATCAGCATCAGCGCGGCAGGGCGGGCTCCGCGGTCGCCCCTCGGTGAAACTCGCCCTGCCCAGACAGCTCTCGAGCTCCGGGGCAGCATCTGAGCAGCAGGTCAGCCGGTCTGGCCGGTCCCGCCGTCCGCGGCGCCCACCGGCTTGGACTCCGGGGACCCTCGCTGGCGCAGGTAGACGGCGAAGATCGCCATCGAGCCCACGGCGAGCATCTCCGATTGCCAGTTCTGGAACGTGCGGCTCCAGAAGTCAGCGTGCTGCAGGTAGCCCGCCCAGCTGACCGGGTCCGCGTGACTGATGAGCTGCTCGCCGTTGAAGGCCGCCCAGCCGGTCACCGACATGGCGGCCCAGGTGAGAGAAGGAGCAGACCGCCCATCACCAGACCCAGGACCGGGAGAACACCGCGGTGCGGCAGCCACCAGCGCGCACCCACGCCGGGGAGTCGCGGCGCGCGTGCTCCCCGACCCACTGTTCCTGGTCGGTCTCCGGGCCGACGGCGTGGGCCTCCTTGGACTCCGGGGACCCGCGCTGCACCAGCCACACGGTGGCGAAGACGTAGAGGAAGAACTGCAAGTACTCATGAATGCGACGGCTTGACCGACCGTGAAGAACCACAGGAGCAAGGCCGAGATCGGATGGCTCCTGACCAGGTCGGGCAGGCGGCCGGCCCGAGCCCGCAACGCCGGGGTGGGTCCCGGAGCGCGGATGGTGCTCATCGTCCGACCGCTGTCAGGGGCCGGCTCGGGGTGTCCGCGTACCACCGCAGGGTCGCGTCGATGCCATCCGCGTAGGAGGTGACCCGGCCGGCGCCGATGGCCGTGCGGTAGGCGGTGGCGTCGACGCTGTGCGGCTGCCGGAACTGGTAGAGCATCTCGGCGCCTTCACTGAGGACAGGCCAGGCGAGGCCGAGGACGCGGGCGGTGGTCGCGCCCAGTCTCAGCACCCTGAGTGGTCTCTGCGCCTGAGCGGACAGCAGGTCGAGAAACCCCCGGGCTGTCGTCGGCTGCGGTGTGGGGAGGTGCCAGGCCTTGCCGGGAGCTTCCTCGTGCTCACCCAGGTCCGCGAGCCCGGAGGCGAAGTCGTCGATGAACATGGGGCCCAGGGGCTGATCCATCTCGCCGACCCACAGCGCCGGCCCCTTCCCCACGGCCGGACCGAAGAGGTTGCTACCGAGCACTGACTCCACCGCGGGGCCGTAGAGCTCGGGAGCGCGCCCGATCACGGTGCGTACCTGGCCGCTGGTGTGCGCCGCCAGCACCCGCTCGGCGAGCCAGGCGCGCAGCACGCCCTTGTGACTGACCGGCCGGTAGGGCAGATCTTCGGTCATGGGTCCGCTGACCCGGCCGTACATCCAGGTGTCGTCGACGAACACCATCCGGGCGTCGGCAGCCCGCGCACCGGCGAGCACACCGTCGACGGCCGCAGGGAAGCTCTCCCGCCACTGCACGAAGGGAACGTTCACCGCGTTGTAGACCACACCGGCGCCCAGACATACCTCCCGCATCCGCTGGGCGTCAGTGGCGTCTGCGGCCATCACCTCCACGCCCGGGGGCACCGCGATCTGGCCACTCCGGTTGACCGCGCGGACACGGCGGCCCCGCCGGACGAGCTCGCGCACCAGGGCGCTGCCGGTACCGCCGCTCGCGCCTACCACCACGTGCACCTTGTCGGCCTCAGTCATTGCCGCCTCCCGCAGCGAACGGCCGCGCTTCTGCACGCGAAGCACCGGTCCGACCGGTGCGGCACTCCGGAACCATGACCCCTCCGTAGATACGTTGTCGTGTCGTAGGAGTGAGAGGGTGGCCTTGTGCGCGGGGAAACGCAACCGTTTCTTGTACCTTGGATGTCATGAGGACCGCACCGCTCGACACGACCCCGGACGAGGCGACGTCACCTCCTGTCCGGCGGCGACGGGGCGAGGTCCTCGAGGCGGCGATCAAGGCCGCGGTGGTCGACATCGTCATCGACCAGGGTGTCGGCGGCGTCACCATGGAGTCGGTCGCCGCCCGGGCCGGAACCAGCAAGCCGGTCCTCTACCGACGGTGGGACGGTCGGGCAGCCCTGCTGCGCGACACCCTCGTGCCGCTGGCGATGTCGGCCATTCCGCACGCGGACACCGGCAGTTATCGCGGCGACATGTTGGCGATCCTGCACGGCTGGGCGGACTTCTTCGCCAGCCCCGTGGGTGTCATCGGCCCAGCCATCGTCGGTGCCATGCCCCACGACCCCGAGCTGGCCGAGGCGTTCCGTGAGGGGGTGATCGGTTGGCGGAAGAAGGCCATGGCCGAGACGCTCCAACGCGGCATCCTGCGCGGGGAGGTACGCCCCGACGTGAAGGTCGAGATCGCCCGCGAACTCGGCCAGGCCGTGCTCTGGCACCGCTTCCTCGTCACCGGCGACCCCGTCACCCCCGACCTGATCGAGCACGTCGTGGACGCCATCCTGCTGCCCTACGTCGCACCGGCGCCGCCCTCTTCGTGAGGCTTCGGGCGGCCCGGGTCACCATTCCTCGGACGACGACGGGGTGGACGATCGCCGCGCCGGGTCGACTCACGGCTCTCGGGAGTGCACGGGCTCAGCCTCAACGACCTGGTCATCCTGACCGCCCTGGTGACCGCCCCGGCCGGCCGACTGCGCCGGATCAACCTGGCCGCCCGGCTGGGCATCACCGCTTCGGCGGTGACCCGGCCGCTGGTCCCGCGGGAGAAGGTCGGCCTGGTCGACCGCGAGTCCGACCCGCGTGACGCCCGCTCCGCGCTCGCCACCCTCACGCCCGCCGGCACCGAGCGCGCGCGGACGCCGAGGTCACCGCCACCGCGGTCGCCCAGCAGCTGCTGGGCGACCGACTGTCCACTGCCGAGGTGGCCACCCTGAGTCGGCTGCTCAGGAAGCTGGCCCCGCCTCAACGAGGAGTCCTGCCATGCATCTCCAACCGACGGACTCCGGCGCCGGCAGAGGCATCGGTCTCGCCTCACCAGGCAGCTGCTCGACCGTGGGCTGGACGTCGTCCTCGCCGACGTCGAGCAGGCGCAGCTGCAGCTCGCCGCCACGCCCCTCGGCGGCGAACACCCCGGCCGGGTGCTCGCCGTGCCCACCGACGTCAGCCGAGCCGAGGACGTCGACGCGCTGTGCACATCCAGCGCGGCAACGCTGCCTCGCTGGCCAACGCGCGTCGCTGGGCAACCTGGACCAGCGCGCCGGCGATCACCGCCCTGGTTCCATGCGTCGCCGGCCTGCGCGCGGATCCACGGGTGTCGTCCGAGCTGCCGGCCCGGGCGACCTCGAGTCGATCGCGGCGGAGCTCGAGCGGTTCAGCGGCCGGTCCACCTTCGCGCGGCCGTGGCCGGTCACCGAACTCGGTCACTGGCTGAGGGGGAGTCCGTTCGACGACCCGGTCAACCACGTCGTCGTCGCCGTTGACGGACGCGGGCAGGTCCTCGCCGGGTTCGGCCTTACCCCGCGTCGGGGCCGCGAACGCGTTGCTGGATGACCACCGGCTGCGGGTCGAGCCTGCCACAGCCGACCGGCAGCCCCCGTTCACCGAGAATTGGCCGGCTGGTCGACGGGCGGGAGAGGCGTCGATGTCCCGCCGGCCCTAACCTGCCCTAACGCCCCGGCCCGGCGTCGCGGCTGCCATGGCTTCCGCACCGACCGTCAAGGGTGGCTCACAGGACGACTGCGCCCTACCGTCGAGGTGCAGGGTATCGGTCGAGATCCGGAGGCAGTGAGACATGCGACGTTGCCTGATCCTCGCCAATCAGACCCTCTGCGGTCCCCGTCTGCTGGAGTCGATCCGGCAGCGGGTGGAGTCCGGGGAGCACTCGTTCCACGTCGTGGTGCCGGCGACGCCGCTTGCCGACCAGGAGCGCGCGGCGGTGGGCAACGGCCCGCCGGCGGACCACGCGCATGCTGTGGCCGCCCAGCGGCTGGCGCGCTCGCTGGAGTTGATCGGCGAGCTCGGAGCGTCCGCCGACGGAGAGGTCGGAGATCCGGATCCGTTGGAGGCGGTCCGACTGGCGCTGGGCCGGTTCCCCGCCGACGAGGTGCTGGTCTCGACGCTGCGGCTGGGACCCTCCCGCTGGCTGCGCGCCGACCTCCCGAGCCGGATCGAGCGGGCCTGTCACCTGCCGGTCGAGCACGTGGTCGGTGACTCCGCGCTGGCCTGACCGCCCCGGCGCAGGAAGGCCGCCGTGCCGTCGGGTACGACCTCCACCGGAGGGGTCGGGACGGGCGGCGACGCCGGTCACCGACCCCATGACCCGGTGCAGCATCCCGGCTCGGGTTCGCCACCGACGGGCGCGTCGACTGCCTCGTGGGGGTCCGGCCCACGGTCGAGCCGGTCGGGCGGGAGACGGGCACGGCACGATTTCCTGGCGGCGGCCCGGGACGTGCTCGGCACACCTGCTGGCCGGCGCGTGGGAGCAGGCCGCCAGGTCGAGCGGTGGCCCGCCATGTGGTGCGGGGAGCCTGGTCGACTCGGACATCGCCACGCGCCTGCACCTGTCCCCCCGAACGGTCGGTGCCACCTCGATCGGATGTTCCCGAATCTGAGCTTCACTGCCCGGTCGGGTCCCTGGGCGCGCTTGGCGCGCCGCCCCGCCTGGGGTGAGCCGCCGTGTCACGCGTGGGCAGTCCTGGTCGGCATCGGGGAACCCGCACCCCCGGCCCGCCCAACGGGTCAGCCGTGCCGGTGCTGCGCGTGCAGGGCCTGGTCGACCTGGATGAGGGCGTACTCGTTGTCGTCGGGCACGCCGGCGGTCCGCCCGGCGGAGCCCGGGAAGTTGTTGTCGTTGCCGACCACGATGGTGTGGTCGTCCAGAACGGCGAGCTGCTCGATGGTGACGAACGGAAAGGTGAAGAAGGAGCCGGGCTCACCGGCCACGCCCTGGGGATCCGGAACGGCAAGGAGGTTGACCAGCAGCCGCTTGTCGGCGTAACCGTCCTCGTCGCGGTCGCGGCTGTCGAGCAGGTAGACAGCCTTCAGCCGGGCCTCGGGGCCCTGCTCGTTGTCCCGCTCCAGGACGAGGAAGCGGTGGTCGTCCAGTGCGACCAGATCACCGATCGCGTCCCCGGGGCTCTCCAGGCGGACCCGGGTCTCGACGCCGGTGTAGCGACCGGTCCGGGTGTCGAAGGAGTACATCCTCAGGGTCTGCGGGTCGTCCCCGGCCACGGCGCCTTCGAGCAGCGGGTACAGCGTGTGGCCATCCGGCGACAGCGCCATGCCCTCGAAGCCCTTGCTCGCACCCAGCGTCGCCTCGCCGTCCAGGTCGGGGGCATCGGGGGAACGGACGCCCTCGGGCGACACCGGCGCGGCGAGCACCTTGCCCGTGGCGTCGGTGTGCAGCAGCGACGGCCCGAACTCCTCACCGAACCAGAACGTGCCGTCCGGAAGACGTTGGAACGACTCGGGGTCGAAGTCGGCGCCGGTCAGCCGTCGGTCCTCGCGAGTGAGGGGGAAGGGCAGCACGCCGTCGGGATCGGACAGGCCGAAACCGTCCAGGACGTGCACCGTTCCGGTACCGAAGTCGATGTCCAGCCGATTGACGCGCAGCAGGTAGTCGGCGCTGTTGGCCTTCGTCCCGTAGCCGTTGTCGGACAGCACGAGCCAGCTGTCGCCGTCCCGAAGCAGGCCGGAGAAGCCCTGGATCGGTTGGGCGTCGAACGGCGCCGTCACCCCGTTGGCGCTCGCGGCCAGCGCACCGGACGGCATCTGCTCGCCGAAGGTGAGGGCGGGAAGCACCGCGTGCCCGCCCAGTTCGGCCTGCTGCAGGCCCGAGCCGGTGGGCAGCTCCGGTGCGGGAGCCGTCGAGGTGGCCGAGGCGGCGACCGCGGTGGTGAGGACTGCCACGGAGGCGGACAGGCTGAGGACGACGGCGCGCGGGCGACGGTGCACGGTGTTCCCCCTGGGACCGGATGGCGCTGGCGGACACGAGGCTCCCCGGGGGAGGAGTACCCGAGACGTCGACCGTGTGGACGATCCTCGGCGAGCGGGTGAACGCGTTGGCCATCTCCGCGCACCCGCCGTGCCACGGTCGGTCAGACGCTGGCCCGGGAGATCGTGGCGCGAACGGTCGCGGGGACGTCGGTGATCAGCCCGGAGACGCCCAGCATCGCCAACCGCTCCACGTCATACCTGGCGTTGACGGTCCACGGGACCACCGCGACCCCACGGTCGTGCGCCTCCGCCACGACGGCCGGGTCGTCCAGGACGGAGCGCACGTGCGGGTGGACCTCTGCGTGGCCGTAGTAGACCGCCTGCCGGAGGACTGCCGTGGCCTGGTCCTCGGGGCAGCCCAACAACGCGGTGCGCACCCCGGAGGCGTGGGGCAGCAGGGTGCGGACGGCTGCGACGATGTGCGGCGCGAAGGACGAGACCGTGACGTCGAGGTCCACGCCCGCGCGCTGCGCCCGACCGAGCAGGTCGACGACCGCCACCGCCGTGAGGTCGGCCGTGACGGGGCCGGGCGGCGGCTGCTTGACCTCCAGCACAACCCGTCGACCGGCGGCCAGGTCCAGGACCTCCTCCGCCCGGGCGAGCCGGACGTCGCGCTTCCCGGCCGTCGCGACCAGGTCGGCCCACGTGGACCCGGCGACGCCCACTGGAACGCCGGCGAGACGGTGGAGATCTGCGTCGTGGCTGACGGCGAGCACGCCGTCAGCGGTCAGCCGGAGGTCGACCTCCACGCCGTCCGCCCCACGGTCGAACCCTGCGGCGACGGCCGCGACGCTGTTCTCCGGACAGTCGATGCCGGGCAGGCCCCGATGGGCGAGAATGAGCACGACGAGACCATCGGCTCGTTCCTGCCCCTGGCGGCCACGACCAGGTGGACGGCGGACGTCGATTCGTGGAAGCACGGTCGCGGACCTCCGTCAGGGGCGGTCTCCGCGGTCGG
>DASPIH010000163.1:0-2640 GCA_035629195.1 Blastococcus sp.
GACCGCCGGAGCGACGGCGGCGGCTCCGGCCGCTGCTGCCCCGGCCGCGGAGCCGGCCGCACGGCGGAGCATCGTCGTGGTGAGCGCCTGCCCGACGGGGATCGCGCACACCTACATGGCCGCCGACAAGCTCGTCGCGGCCGGCAAGGCCGCCGGGGTGGACATCCACGTGGAGACGCAGGGCTCGTCGGGATCCACCCCGCTCGATCCGGCCGTCATCCGGGCCGCCGACGCCGCGATCTTCGCCGTCGACGTGGGCGTGCGCGACCAGGCCCGGTTCGCCGGCAAGCCGCTGGTCCAGAGCGGCACCAAGCGGGCCATCAACGAGCCCGACGTCATGATCCGCGAGGCGCTCGCCGCCGCGGACGACCCGAGCGCCCGCCGGGTGGCCGGCACCGCCTCGGCCGACGCCCCGGCCGCATCGGGCGGCGGGGGCGCGCGCACCGGCTCGGAGATCCGCCGCTGGCTGCTCACCGGCGTCAGCTACATGATCCCGTTCGTCGCCGCCGGCGGTCTGCTGATCGCGCTGGGCTTCCTCTTCGGCGGCTACCAGATCGTCAACGGCAACCCCGATGCCGACGGTCAGAGCTACGCCCTGTCCTGGGTGCTGAACAACTCCTTCTTCGACCTCCCGTCCGCCTCCGGCGTCGAGGGGCTCACCGACGGGTTCCTCGGCTATGTCGGCGCGGTCTGCACCGTGCTGGGGCAGGCGGCCTTCGGGTTCCTGGTGCCCGCGCTGGCCGGCTACATCGCCTTCGCCATCGCCGACCGCCCGGGTATCGTCCCCGGCTTCGTCGTGGGTGCGGTCTCGGTGACGGTGGGCGCCGGCTTCATCGGTGGCCTGGTCGGCGGCGTGATCGCCGGCTTCGCCGCGCTGTGGATCAGCCGCTGGAAGCTGCCCACCGGCGTGCGCGGCCTCCAGCCGGTCGTGATCATCCCGCTGCTGGCCACGCTGATCTCCAGCGGGATCATGGCCGTCCTGCTCGGCCGCCCGCTCGCGGCCGCCCTGGAGGGGCTCGGCAGCTGGCTCAACGGCCTCACCGGCACCTCCGCGGCGCTGCTCGGGATCATCCTCGGCCTGATGATGTGCTTCGACCTCGGCGGCCCGGTGAACAAGGCGGCCTACGTCTTCGCCACCACGGGTCTGACCGCCGACGCGAGCCGCGGCTCGCTGGTGATCATGGCGACCGTCATGGCCGCCGGCATGGTCCCGCCGCTGGCGATGGCGCTGAGCACGGCGCTCCGCCCGAAGCTCTACACCCCGGCGGAGCGGGACAACGGCAAGGCTGCCTGGCTGCTCGGCGCCTCCTTCATCTCGGAAGGAGCCATCCCGTTCGCCGCGGCCGATCCGCTGCGGGTGATCCCCTCGATGATGCTCGGCGGGGCGACCACGGGGGCGATCGTCGCGGCCAGCGGAGTCGAGCTCCGCGCTCCGCACGGCGGCATCTTCGTGTTCTTCGCCATGCAGGGCGTGCTCATGTTCGTCCTGGCGCTGGTCGCCGGCACGGTCGTCGGCGCCCTGGCGGTGACCGTGGCCAAGAGCATCGGGCGCTCCGATGCCGAGAACGCACCCGAGGACGCCGTCGACCTGGAGCACGCCCACACCCCCGCCCCGGCGCGCGCGGCCACCGCCTGACGGCAGCGGCCGGACCCCCTTGCCCTCACCGCTCGCGCGCTCGCGGCGGAACCCTGCAAGGGTGCCGTACCAGACATCCACGACAGCGAGGAAGAGGACCGATGCCCAGTCAGACCGTCACCGTCGGATCGCGGGTGGGGCTGCACGCCCGGCCCGCCGCCCTGATCGCCGACGCCGTCGGCAAGGCGGGGGTGCCCGTCACCCTGGCAACCCCGGGCGGGCACCCGGTCGACGCCGGGTCACCGCTCATGATCATGACGCTGGGCGCCAAGCAGGGCACCGAGGTCGTCGTGAGCAGCGACGACCCGGCCGTGCTCGACCGCATCGCCGGCCTGGTGGCCCAGGACCTCGACGCCGAGTAGCAGCCGGCCGAACGCGACGGCGCCCGCTCCCTGATCGGGAACGGGCGCCGTCGGAACGTGCTGGAACGGCCCCCTCGCAGGGGCCCCGCCGCGAGCTTGCGAGCGGTGGGGGGCGAAGGGGTCCTCTACTGGTCGGGCCGGGAGACGTCGCCACGCCAAGCACCGGTCTCGGTACCCCGGCTCTCGATGAACTCCTTGAACTTCTTGGCATCCGCCTTCACCTGGCGGTCGTCGAAGCCGAGCGCGGCACCGGCCTTCTCGACGAGGCCCTGCGGCTCCCAGTCGATCTGGATCATGACGCGGGTCTTCGCGTCGTCCAGCCGGTGGAAGGTGACCACACCGGCGTGCTTGGCGTCACCGCTGGTGCTGGTCCAGGCGACCCGCTCCTCGGGGTGCTGCTCGGTGATCTCGGCGTCGAACTCCCGCTTGACGCCGTCGATGCTGGTGACCCAGTGCGTGTGGGTGGCATCGATCTGGGTGATGCGCTCCACTCCGCCCATGAACTGGGGGAAGGACTCGAACTGGGTCCACTGGTCGTACGCGACGCGGATCGGGACGTCGACGTCGATGGACTCCTGCACGCTGGCCACGCTTCTCAACTCCTCGTGTCACTGGTCAGGTCGTGCACGACCTACCCCGGCC
>DASPIH010000164.1:0-14849 GCA_035629195.1 Blastococcus sp.
GTCCCCGCGGCTCCGTCCCGGTGATCGAGGCGGCGGGAGCGCGCCCGACGTGATGCACTGCGCCCGTGGCCCTCGCCGACAGGCTCGACCGTCTGCAGCGCCGTCACCCCGCCGCCGGCTTTCCCCTCGCCGTCGTCTACAAGTACGTCGACGATTCCGGCCCGTACCTGGCTGCGCTGATCACCTACTACGCGTTCGTCTCCCTGTTCCCGCTGCTGTTGCTCTCCTCGACCATCCTCGGTCACGTCCTGGCCGGGAACCCGGACCTGCAGCAGCGGTTGATCGAATCGGCGCTGAGCCAGTTCCCCGTCGTGGGCAACCAGCTGGGCGAGCCCCGCGGGCTCAGCGGCGGCACCCTCGGCGTCGTGGTCGGCGTGCTCGGCGCGCTCTACGGCGGGCTCGGAGTGGCCCAGGCGGTGCAGCACGCCATGAACACGGCGTGGTCGGTACCGCGCAACAACCGGCCCAACCCGTTCCTGGCCCGTGGCCGCAGCCTGCTGCTGCTGGGTACCGCCGGGACGGCGGTGATCGGGACGACGGCGCTGTCCGCGGTGGGCGCGCACGGCACCGGCTCCCTGGGCGTGGTCGTCCGCACCCTGGTGCTCGTCGCGTCCGTCCTGATCAACGCGGCCATCTTCGTCGTCGCGTTCCGGCTGGCCACCTCGCGACATCTCACCGTGCGCGAGGTGCTGCCCGGGGCGCTGACCGCCGCGGTCCTCTGGCAGCTGCTGCAGGCCTTCGGGGTGACCTACGTCAGCCACGTGATCGGCTCGGCCAGCGCCGTCAACGGGGTGTTCGCCCTGGTGCTCGGGCTGCTCGCCTTCCTGTACCTGGCCTCGGTGGTCGGCGTCCTGTGCGTCGAGATCAATGTGGTGCGCGTCGATCGGCTGTACCCCCGCGCGCTGCTCACCCCCTTCACCGACGCGGTCGACCTGACTCCCGGCGACCGGCGCAGCTACACCGGCCGGGCCAAGGCCGAGCGCATGAAGGGCTTCGAGACCGTGGACGTCACGTTCGACCAGCGCGCCCACGACAGCGACGGCCCTGGTGATTGACCATCGCGCCGCACAGCCGACCGTTCGGTGGGCCCCGTGGGGATCGAACCCACAACCCGCGGATCACAAGGGCGCGGGTTGCTCGTCCGGGGCAGTCCGCCAACGTCCGTTCCTCCAGGTCAGACGGCTATACCATGATCCCCGACCCTCAGATCACGCCCCGACCCGCGAGTGCTCAGCTGGTGCGTGGAGGACGAGCGCTACGTCGACTGTCACCCGGAGGATCGGGTCCTGCTTCATTGCGCAGCCTCTCGCACCGTGCCACTGGAGTACGGCCTGACCTACAAGGTCGAGGTCAAGCGGTCGACTGGCCCGACGGCGGACGGGAAATGCTGATCGTTCTCGACAACGAGGTGCTCGATTTCGCGGACGCGGGCGACAAGGCGTACGGCGAGAGGCCCTCGCGGCGGCCGAGGGTGACGCCGGCGCCTGACCGGACAACGCACTGAGCCCCGCCGATCCGTGGTCGGCGGCGCAGAAGACCGTCATGGCGACGGCTGAAACAGCGGCGAACCGCCTCAGCCGGTGACGGCCGAAGGGCTGGCGGCCCACTGGTTGCCCGATTGGGTCAGGTTGGTGACCTGGCTGGTGACCAGGCGGCCGGCCCCTCCGCAGCCCCCGACCAGGCCGACGATGTTGTTGCGGACCTTCACGGTGTCGGCGAGCTTGAGCGACATGCCGTGGCCCCGGGTGAGCAGGCGGTTGTCGTCGATGGTCAGGTTCTTCACCTGGTGCTTGTTGCTGCTCATCTCCACCGGTGGGCGGCACTCGCCAGCGGCTTCGACGGTCTGACGGTTCCCGGCGAGCGTGATGTTGGAAAAGTCGATGCCCGTCACTGCCAGCGGGGTTCCGAACGCGAAGGTCGCCCAGCCGGCCTCGCCGAACGTCGAGTTGGCGACGGTGATGTTTTTGAGCGGGCGGTTGCTGACCTGCGGCTCAAAGTCGATCTGGTGCAGCGACGTGCGGCCGATGTTGGCCCGGTCGATGAGCACACCGTCGGCCATCTCCATGGCGATGCCCATGCGGCCGATGTTGTTGCCGGTCACGTTCTCGATGCGGACGTTCTTCGCGGTGTAGAGCGCGGAGGCCGTGTTGGTGCCTCGGCCGATCCAGATGAAGTCGCCCTCGGTGTTGCCGCCGGTGACGTTGCGGATGGTGACCTTGGACCCGCCGCGCACCATGATGTTGTGGTCGTGCTTGCTGTCGCGGGCCAAGGGGACGACTGCGGTGTGCGGGCCGGACAGCTTCATGTCCTCCAGGACGACGTTCGTGGCCTGGCCGAGCCACCACTGCGCCCGGTCGGAACCGCTGGTGAAGCTGGTGGCCTTGAAGGTGGACCCGTTGCCGTCGATGTGCAGGTTCACCCGGTCGCGCAGCATCAGGGAGCCCTGGATGAGGTAGCACTTCCCTGCGGCGAAGTCGATGCGGGAGTTGTTGGGGATCGACTTGATCCACGCGTCGAGGGCTGCCGTGACGTCGGCGCCGCACGTCGAGTTGATGGTGGTCGGCGGGGTGTGCACCGTCGGATTGGTGAGGGGCGTTGCGCCGGTGATCCCGGATGCGGTGACTGCGGCGTCGCCGGTGGGGGTCGCCGCCGCGGGGGACGCCACCCCCAGGCTTATCGCTATGGCGGATATGGCCGCCAGCACTTTGCCTCGATTGCTCAACATCGCGGGTCTCCTCGTATCGGTCGATGACCTCGTGAGCCCAGAGTAGAGCCCCGTATGCGCAGAGTAACTGAACGAGCAGCTCAGTACCCGCCGATCAGCGGGAAGGGGCCGGCTCCTGTCAGGGAGCGACGGGGTCACTCACGGTGAGATCGCCCGAGAGCACCAACCGTCGGCGTTGTCACGCTCGCGCCGTGCCAGCGAGCACGAAAGCGCAGTTCAAGCATGGTGGGCCCCGTGGGGATCGAACCCACAACCCGCGGATTAAAAGTCCGCTGCTCTGCCGATTGAGCTAGAGGCCCGGGAGTGCAGAAGACCTACCGGAGAACCCACGAGACGACTCGTGAGAATCCGTGGGCGACGGCAGCCAGATGTGAGGGTACCGCCGGGGATCTCGCCCACCCGTCCGGCGCGGCCCGGGGGAACTCTGGTGCGGGATTCGCCTCGGGACTCCCCCGGCTCTCTCGACCGGTGCAAGCCCTCCGGTCGGCGGGGGTTCCAGGAGATGGCTCGGAAGCGCGTCCGCTGCCCGACGTCCCGACGAGCCGGGTACCGTACTCCCGGCCCCCGCCTCCTGGTAGCCCACGCCGATCACGGTGGCGGACCGGCCCGCCTCCCCGAACCAGGCGGGCACCCCCGGACGCTTCACCCCGCGTGCGGCGGAGGCCCCGACCGGAGAAGATGCCGGGGTCGACGGCAGGACGAGGGGGGCACCGCTCGCCCGACGCGGTGCCGGCGGGCGGGGCAACCGCGTACGGCCTCGGGGGTGGGGTAACTCATACTCCGCGGGCACATGTGTCGGTGACTTCCGGCCGACGATCAGATGGAAGGGCGCTGCGGCGCCTCGCCGAGCACCGCCAGAGAGGCAGACGTGACTTCCGAGCGCAGCGTTCCCGACAGCGCGAATCCCGATGTAGTGCTGGTCGGGGCCGGCATCATGAGCGCGACCCTGGCCGAGCTCCTCCAGGTCGTGGCCCCCGACTGGAGCATCGCCGTCTTCGAGTCCGGCAGCGCCGTCGCCGGCGAGAGCTCGGGCCCCTGGAACAACGCCGGCACCGGGCACGCCGCTCTCTGCGAGCTCAACTACACGCCTGCGGGCCCCGACGGCCGGGTGGACCCCACCAAGGCCACCACGATCAACGAGCAGTTCCAGATGTCCCGCCAGTTCTGGTCGCACCTCGTGCGCAAGGGGATGACCGGCTCACCCAAGGACTTCATCTCCCCGGTCCCCCATCTGAGCTTCATCACCGGCGAGAACGGCCGCAGCTACATGCGCGCCCGGCATTCGGCGCTGGCCGCGCAGCCGCTCTTCGCGGGCCTCGAGTACACCGAGGACCCGGCCCAACTGGCCGAGTGGCTGCCGCTGATGATGGAGGGCCGCGACCGGGACCAGATCGTCGCGGCCACCCGCTCGGACGCCGGCACCGACGTGAACTTCGGCGCCCTGACCCGCCTCATGCTCGACGACGTCTCCACCCGGGGCGTGCACGTCCACCTGAACCAGCGTGTGCAGGAGCTGGAGCGGGAGACCGATGGCCGGTGGAAGGTCACCGTCCGCGACACGAGGACCGGTGAGCACCTCACGGTGCGCACCCGCTTCGTCTTCGTCGGCGCCGGCGGTGGCGCGCTGCCCCTGCTGCAGAAGGCCGCGATCCCCGAGATCAAGGGCTTCGGCGGATTCCCGGTCAGCGGCCTGTTCCTGCGCACCCGATCGCCGGAGCTGGTCAGCCGGCACCAGGCCAAGGTGTACGGGCAGGCCGCCGTCGGCGCCCCGCCCATGTCGGTGCCTCACCTGGACCTGCGCCTCATCGACAGCGAGTACTCACTGCTGTTCGGCCCCTACGCCGGCTTCTCGCCCAAGTTCCTCAAGGCCGGCTCGATGTTCGACCTGCCGCTGAGCGTCAAGCCGAACAACCTCGGTTCCATGCTCGGCGTCGCGCGCACCGAGCTGGCACTCACCAGGTACCTCATCGGCGAGCTGATGCAGACCCGGGCGGCCCGGCACAAGACCCTCACCGGATTCGTGCCCACCGCCGAGCAGGACGACTGGGACATGGTGACCGCGGGTCAGCGCGTGCAGGTCATCAAGCAGGACCCGACGACCGGCAAGGGCGTGCTGCAGTTCGGCACCGAGCTGATCGTCGGCAACGACGGCAGCATCGCTGGTCTGCTCGGAGCCTCGCCGGGCGCCTCGACCGCGGTGGCGGCGATGCTGGCCCTGATGGAGCGGGCCTTCCCCCAGCACGTCGATGCCTGGCGCCCGCGGCTGCAGGAGGTCATCCCCTCCTACGGACGCTCGCTGGCGACCGACGCCGCACTGCTGGCCCAGGTCCGCGCCGAGACGATGCAGACGCTGGAGCTCAACGGCTGATCACGGCCGGCTGACACCGCCCGAGGGGGCCGGTCCCGTCCGGGGCCGGCCCCCTCGGGCGGTCAGAGGACGTCGAACGCCAGCAGCAGGAGCAGCGTCACGAGCGCCGACACCAGCAGGGAGCCCAGGCAGCCGAGCCGGTTCGAGAAGAGGAAGAACATCGCCCGGCGGTGCCCACTCGGCACCGCGGCGCACACGTCCTGTGCGCGGAGTCACCTTCCCGGGGCGCTCATCACCCGTTCAGGGGATCCCGGAGGCGCCGCCGGCTACATACGGTCATCACCGATCCGGTCGGAGGCGCACAGCGCGTCGTCCGTCCGCCGCACTCGTCCGCCCGCGCTCCGCGCCGGCGGGTACGGCCCCGGCCCGGTTGACCCGTTCCCCCCGGGGCAGCCGGGCCGGCTCTTTTCCCCACCGAGGGCTTCCCGGCGGTCGGTCCGTCAGCGGTGCCGGCCCGGGATGCGCGCCATGACCCGGCCGGCCTCCATGCGCACCTCCAGCTTCTCCTGGGGGTTGGCGGCCGGACCACGCCGCGGCTCGCCGCTGTCGAGGTCGAAGGCCGAGCCGTGCCACGGGCAGACCAGGCACTCCGAGCCCCGCACGGTCTCCACCGAGCCCTCGTCGAGCGGACCCGACATGTGCGAGCAGGCGGCCACGAAGACGTCGACCTGCGCGCCACGCCGGACGACGGCCAGCGGCACCGCCATGCTCCCGCCCTTGCCGGCGCGCATCGCGGGACGCCCCTCCGGGAGGTCGTCGAGCGGGCCGAGGTCCATCCAGTCGGCGGACAGGCCGCGGATCGCCGTCGCCGCATGCGAGGCTCCGGAGGACTGCGCGTAGGACATGTGCCCGCCGATGGCGGCCGAGAAGCCGGCCACCCCGAGCCCGCTGTAGGACAGCAGCCGGCCCAGCCCGCCGCGGTCCCGGCCCCGGGCGACGAGCGAGCCCACGTACAGCCCGAGGGCCGCCGTGTTGAGCACCGCGTGGATGGCGCCCAGGCGGCGGACCCCCGCGTCCTGCTCGGACCAGTCGGCCGCGCCGGAGAGCGCAGCCGGCACCGAGACGGCCACGCCCGTGCCGATGAGCACGGTCGCCGCCGGACGCAACCGCGGCACCGCGTCCAGGAGACCGGCGGAGACCCAGCTGCCGACCGGCACCTGCACGAGCACGGGGTGCAGCGGGTGCCCCAGCCACGTGCCGTGCAGGACGTCCTTGAGCGCGCCGGGCTTCAGCGCGCCCTGGACGGCCTTCCGGGCCGGCTCGATCGCCTTGTCCAGCGTCTGCACGTCCGCGATGCGGTCCAGGAAACCCATGAGGCTCATGGGCGCTCCCTACCCGGGCGACAGCCGCGCGACGCACGGCCGGCGGGCAGGCTCGCAGCCGGTCGTGAGGAAGCACACAGGATGACCGCACGGTGCGCCAGCACGTTGAGCAGTGACAGGGGGCGACCGGAGGAGGAACCTGGATCCCGCTCGTCCCCGCCGCCTGTCCGCCTGCCGAAGGAACTCCGTGACCTGCTCGTCGCTGCTCCGCCGCGGCTCTGCCGCCGAGGCGTCCGGCGACCCGTCGCGGGCGGCGGTGCAGCCTGCCGAGGGGGTGGCTCCGCGGCTGACCGCCCGGCTGCGCGCCGACGACACGACGGCGCAGTTCCTCCGGTTCGTGCTCGTCGGTGCCGCCACCACCGCGGTCTACGCCGTCTTCTTCGTCGCGCTGCACCCCGGCGGCTACCTGCCCGCCCACCTGGCGGCGACCGCGATCTCCACGGTGCTGGCCAACGAACTGCACCGCCGGCTGACCTTCCACGCCGGAGAGCGGGTGCACTGGTTCACCGCTCAGTGGGAGGCCGGCGGCGTCACCGTCCTGGGGCTGCTGGCCACGAGCACCGCGCTGGGGCTGCTCGACACGCTCACCGACGGCGCAGCTCCCGTCCTGCAGATCGCCACCGTCGCCGCCGTCACGGCTCTCATCGGGCTCATGCGCTTCCTGGCCCTGCGGTGGATCTTCCGGCCGGAACACAGCCCCGCCCGGACCGCCCGGACCGCTCAGGCCGTTCGCCCGAGCTGACGGCATCCTGGTCCCTGGCTAGCGTGGGCCGGGTGATCGAGCCGAGTCCGAGCGCGTCCCCGTGGCCGCGCCGGGCCCGGCGCGGCGCCCGGTGGGGGGCCCGGCTCGCTCTCGCGCTCGGAGGCGGCCTCGTCGCCGTCCTGCTGTTCGCCCGTGTCTCGGCGCCCATCGGCCCGTTCGACGCCACGATCAGCTTCCGGCCCGTCGGCGGCGGCGCCCAGGTCGCCGTACCGCCGCTCGGCGATCTGTTCGTCGACGTGTACGACGGGCCGATGCGCCTGGACGTCTCGCTCCAGCGGGTGGACCAGAAGCGCGCCCAGGCCCTCGCCACCGACCCGGTGCGGCTCGCCGGCGTCGTCGACCAGGTGACCGAGGACCTGCGGGCCGCCGTGGTGCGGCTCGTCTGGGTCACCACGCTCGTCGGCCTCGCGGGCGGCGCGCTCACGTCGTGGGCGGTGCTGCGCCGCCGCAGGGAGCCGCTGATCGCCCTGGGCCTCACAGCCGCTGCCCTCGTGGGCACCGGGGCCGTGAGCGCCGCCACGTGGCGCCCGGAGGCGCTCTCCCAGCCGCGGTACACCGGGCTGCTGGTCAACGCGACCAGCCTGATCGGCAGCGCCGAGGACATCGTCGCCCGGTTCGACGCCTACCGCGCCTCCCTCGAGGACCTGGTGGCCAACGTCGGCACGCTCTACTCCGCGCTGTCCGCCCTCCCCCCGCCGGCTGCGGACGACGACACGGTGGCGCTGCTGCACGTCTCGGACATCCACCTCAACCCGGCGGGCTTCGACCTGGTCACCCAGGTGGCCGGCAAGTTCGGGGTCGACGCCGTCCTCGACACCGGTGACATCACCGACTGGGGCAGCGAGCCGGAGAACCGCCTCATCACCTCCGTCGGGGCACTGGAGGTCCCCTACGTCTACATCCGCGGGAACCACGACTCCGCCGCCACGGCGGGGCTGATGGCCTCGCAGCCCAACGTGACCGTGCTGGACGACTCGGCGGTCACCGTCGCCGGCATCCCGATCGTCGGCACACCCGACCCCCGGTTCACGCCCGACAAGAGCACCGGTGACGACGACGCCGACGACGGAACCCTCGAGGCGTCCGGCGAGGAGCTGGCCGAGGTCGCCGCCGCTCTGGATCCGCCACCGGCGATCGCGCTGGTGCACGACCCGCTCCAGGCCGGCCCGCTCGACGGCGTCGTGCCGCTGGTGCTCGCCGGGCACACCCACGAGCGGGCGGTCTCGGAGCTGGACGAGGGCACCCGCCTGATGGTGCAGGGCTCCACCGGAGGAGCGGGACTGCGCGCTCTGCAGGGCGAGTACCCGCAGCCGCTCACCTGCACCGTGCTCTACGTGGACCCGGGCACCGGCGCGCTGCGCGCCTACGACGAGATCACGCTCGGCGGCCTGGGCGAGACCGAGGTGACCGTGGAGCGGACGCTGGTGCCCCCCGACGCGGACGACGGTGCCGACGGCGCCGCCGACGTCCCGGCCACGCCGTCCTCCACGCCCCCCTGACCGTCCGGACCTAAGCTGCAGGCATGTCGACGACGATCCGCGCCACCCGTCTCGCCGGTGGACTGCTCGCCGGAGGCCTCCTGCTGGCCGGCTGCTCGTTCACCTCCGAGAACGTCTCCTGCTCGGGCGGCTCCTGCACCGCCACGCTCTCCGGCGACGGTGCCGAGGCCCAGATCCTGGGCAACACGCTCACCTTCGGCGGGGTGCAGGACGGGCGGGCCTCGCTGCGCGTGGGCGGCGCGAGCGTGTCCTGTGGCGAG
Organism: Blastococcus sp.; assembly: GCA_035629195.1. Lineage (GTDB taxonomy): Bacteria > Actinomycetota > Actinomycetes > Mycobacteriales > Geodermatophilaceae > Blastococcus. The sequence goes on from DASPIH010000164.1 coordinate 8,938, forward strand.
GGCGAGAGCGTGACCGCCGGCCCGCTGTCGATCGCCTGCTCCAGTGTCACGGACGACTCCGTGGAGGTCACCGCCAGCCTCAGCTGATCTCGGCCGGTCGAGGGAGCGCGCACGGGTCGGCCGTGTCCGGAGACCCCTGCTGAGAAGAGCCGCGAGGGGCATGTATTGTTCTTCCCGCCCCCCGCGAACGAGCCCTCATCGTCTAGCGGTCCAGGACGCCGCCCTTTCAAGGCGGTAGCACGGGTTCGAACCCCGTTGGGGGCACGCAGTACGAGCAAGGCCCTGTAGCGCAGTTGGTTAGCGCGCCGCCCTGTCACGGCGGAGGTCGCGGGTTCGAGTCCCGTCAGGGTCGCTCCCTGGTGAATGCACCGGGAGGGGCAGGTAGCTCAGTCGGTACGAGCGCTCGCCTGAAAAGTGAGAGGTCGGCGGTTCGACCCCGCCCCTGCCCACGCCTCCACCGTCCGGGCCCGGCGCAGCGCGCCGGGCCCGGACGCGTTCTCAGGTCCAGCTGCGGTCGGCGGCGACCCGCCCGTAGACCTCGGCGTACACCTGCCGCACCGCGGCCAGCTGCTCCGCCCGCCAGGCACGGTCGGCCGGCCTGGGCATGGGGCGCGCCAGCGAGGCGGCGATGGCCGCGGTCAGCGACACCGCATCCAGCCCGTCCCGCTCGTCGTTGCCGTACGTCACGACCTCCGACCACTGATGGGCGAACCAGCCGCAGCTGGGCGCCACCACGCGGGTACCGACGTCGCGGCAGATCTCCACGTCCGCCGAGTGCGTTCCGCACCGCTGGGGCAGCACGGCCACGTGCAGCTGCTGCAGCTGCCCCGTCCAGTCCGCCGAGGCGAAGCGGACCAGCTCCAGCTGCCCGTCGTCGGCCAGCTCGACGACGGACGGGTCCAGGGTCGGCAGCTCGGCCTCCTCGACGAGGACGCGCAGCCGCCCGCCGCCGGACCGGGCCCCCGACAGGGCCGCGCGCACCAGCGCCGCGGGATCGGGAACGGCGTCGCACAGGGCACCGACGCGGACGCCGACCAGCCCGCGTTCGGCCCCGAGCTCCGGATCCGGGACGGCGATCGACGGGTGCGCCACCACGATCGCCGTCCGCCCGTACCGCTCGGCGATGTCGTCGGCCGCGCCCGGGGTGAGGGTCAGGACCACCTCGGCGGTGGCCAGGACGGCGCGCAGATCACCGCCGCGCCCGCTCCCGGGCGGGGGGATCTCGTGGACGGTCACGACGAGGGGGATGCCTCGCCGCTGCAGCTCCTCGGTCCACGCCATGCCGCCCGGCGCGCGCAAGGACTCGTGCCCGGCGTGCAGGTGGACCACGTCGACCTCGGACGCGTGCGCCGAGAGGTGGGCGACATCGAGCCACGAACCGGGCCGGGCATCGGTGCCGACGTGGACGACGGCATCCGGGAGGACGACGTCCACGTAGGGGGCGTGGTGCGGAACGGTGGCCACCCGGATGCCGGCACCCGGACCATCGGGCAGCCCGGGATCCGGAGGGTGTGCATGGATCACGCGACGGTGCGTCTCCTCGTGCGGTCGGGCGTCGCGGCAGTCACCGGAGTCGCTCGACGTCCTCGACCGGGCGAAGGGTTGTACCCGGTTTGATCGAGCCCTACCCGGCCCGCGCGGGCGCCAATCCGTGATCAACTCCATCAGGTGACCGGCGCGGCGTCACCGACCCTTGGGCCCGGCGACGCGGGCCGTAGCGTACGCAGGCCGCCGGAAGCGGGCCATCGGCCCGTCGGCGGTGAGGCCGGGTGGTGCGTTGCGGACGGCGTCGAAGCGGATCGCCGGGTCCAGGGGCTCGCGAGCGCCCGTGCTCCGGAGCCGCGCGAACGGCCGCCACGCCTCTCTCCCCACCGCTGCCGCCAGGGTGAAGGCCAGTCCACCGTCCGGTGCCGCGTCCGCGACCGGCGCGGGATCCGAGGAGATCCCGGAGGTCTCCGGCAGCGCGGCGATGCGGATCGGGCCGGCGGCCGAGGAGTAGGCCATGATCGAGCAGTAGGTGGCCTCCGCGTCCACGCGAGGAACGGGCACCAGCCGGGTCCAGGCGCCGCGGCCGGTGCTGGAGAGCAGCAGGTCGACCGGCGCCTGGTCGCCGTGCAGCCGGATCGCCAGCCCGAGCAGGTCGGGCAGGGGCGCCGGAAGCCCGGCGCCGCGGGACAAGCGGACCACCACCGGCTCGGCGGCCGCCTCGTCGAGCCAGGGCACCCCGAACGAGGGGACGGCGCCGCGCCGTTCCAGCACCGCGTCGAGCACCGCCCCTCGCGGGTGCATGGGCTTGCCGCCACGCCGGCGCGCGATGGCTCCCAGGGGAACGGCCACCACCCGGCCGGCCAGGTCCGCAAGATCGGTCACGACGGCCTCCTGTCCTCGGACGAGGGGCCTACCCCTCACTGCCACCGAGCTATGCGGGGCCTCCCCCGCGCCTCCCGTGTCCCGGTTCCCGCTGTGACAGGTGGGACGATCCCGGGCATCACGCAGGCGAACTCTGGGCATGCGGGGGCCGACGTTGTGGAACTTCTGCCCGGTGACACATACGAGCGATACGCCTACGCTGAGTACATGCTCTCGACGCTCCTGGTCATCGGCGGTGTGCTGGTCGGCCTCCTCGTGCTGCTGGCCGTGATCGTGAGCCTCAGTGCGCGCCCGGCCACCCGCACCTCTGCCGGCACGCGCGCTCCCGCCTGGGCTCCCGACGCCGGCCGCCCGCACCCTGATGCCTGGTCCCCCCTCACCTCGACGACGACCAGCGAGACCCCGGTCGTCCGGTGACCCGGGGCTGAGCACGAGGACGCGCTCAGCCGTCGGCGAGGCCCAGCACCCCCGGCAGGTCGAGCCGGCGCACCTTGCCGGTGGATGTGCGCGGCAGGTCGGCCAGCGGGTGCAGGGCCTTGGGTCGCTTGGCCGGCGCGAGCCGCTCCCTCGCCCAGGCAGCCAGCTCGCCGGCGTCCACGTCGCCTACGTAAGCGGCCACGACCCGCTGCCCCCAGTCGGGGTCGGGCACGCCGAACACCGCGCTCTCGACGACGCCGGGGTGGGCGTCGATAACCGCCTCCACCTCGGCGGGGTAGACGTTCACCCCACCGGAGATCACCAGGTCCTCGCGCCGGCCGTCGAGCCACACGGTGCCGTCGTCGTCGACCCGGCCCAGGTCCCCGACGGTGACCCGGTCGCCCCGCCAGGCCGCCGCCGTCTTCTCGGGTGCCCGCCAGTACTCGAAGCGGGCCCACGGGGGCACGGCGCACCACAGCTGGCCGCGCTCGTCGGTCTCCAGCCGCCGGCCGGGCCGCGCCCGGCCGACGCTGCCCGGGTGCGCCAGCCAGTCCTCGGGCGAGCAGACGGTGAACTGCGCCTCCGTCGAGCCGTAGAACTCCCACACGCTGCCCTCGGGGAGCGCCTCGATCACCGCCCGCTTGAGCGGCGCCGGGCAGGGGGCGCCCGCGTGCACCAGGCGCCGGAAGGAGGACCAGTCGACGGAGGAGCCGACGGCCAGGAGACGCTGCAGGTGAGTGGGCACGCAGAAGGTGGTCGTGGGCCGCAGGCCGGTGATCGTGGCGGCGGCGCGGGCGACGTCGAACGGTCCTGGCAGCAGCACCTCGCCCCCGGCGAGCAGCGTGTGGATCGCGAAGCGCAGGGGTGCGCTGTGGTGCAGCGGTGAGAGCACCAGGTGCCGGTCCCCTGGCCCGAAGCCCCACAGCTCGATCTCCTCCCGGGCCAGGGCGCGGGCGTGGTCCTCGGCGAGCACGCCGGACCAGACGCCCTTGCGCCGGCCGGTGGTGCCCGATGTGTAGTGCATGGGCCGGGCCAGCGGCACGTCGGCGAGATCGACCTCGGCGTCTCCCAGCAGGCGTGCGGGGTCCTCGCCTGCGTCGAGCGCCGGATCCGCGTCCTCGGCCAGCGCGGCGCGCTCGCCGGCCGGCAGTGCGGGGTCCAGGACGACCGGCACGATGCCGGTCCGCAGGGCGCCCATGACGACGGCCAGCAGGGCCGGCGAGGCAGCGGCGGAGACCAGCAGCCGGTCGCCGGCGCGCAGGCCCGACGCGGCGAGGAAGGCGGCGGCCCGGCGCTGGTCGCGCTCGGACGCGGCGGGGGTGATCACCGGGACACCCGCCACACCCACGTCGGTCATGCCGGCCGCACCTCCTCGTCCGGGCCCAGCAGGACCCGGCCCTCGGCGGCCAGCTTGGCGAGGGTGGCCCGGGTGGACTGGGCCGCCGCGGGCCACACCGCCCGCGGCACCTCGGCATAGACGACGGCGACGAGATCGTCGACGCTCCCTGCACCGCCGGCCAGCGCCACGAGCAACTGCTGCTCGCGGTAGGCCCGGTGCGCCAGGTAGTACGCCAGGACGGCGCCGGGGTCCTCGGTCAGCTCCGGACCGTGCCCGCAGTAGAGCGCGCTGGGGCCCAGGTCGTGGACCCGGCGGATCGACTCCAGGTAGGCCACGACATCACCCTCGGGATGGGTGACCACCGACGTGCCACGGCCGAGCACGTGGTCCCCGACGAGCACCGCCCCTGACTCCAGGCGGAAGGCCAGGTGGTCGGCGGTGTGGCCCGGAGTGGCGACGACGTCGATCGCCGTGCCGGCCAGGGCCAGGCGCTCCCCCGCCACCAGGACCCGGCCGCCGGGGCCGGCGACCGCGCCGTCCCCCGCGGCCACGGGTGCGTCGAAGCGGCCGCCCCACGGGCGCGCCGCCTCGGCGTGGTCACCGTGGTGGTGCGTGACGAGAACGGCGACGCAGCGGGCGGCCCGCGCGGCGAGGGCGGCCTCGACGGCGGCGAGGTGCGCCGCGTCGTCGGGGCCCGGATCGACCAGCACCGCCTGCCCGCTGCCCGGCGCGCCCACGACGTAGGTGTTGGTCCCGTCGAGGGTCATGGGCGAGGGGTTGGGCGCCAGCACGCGGGTGACCAGGGGCTCGAGGTCCGCGGTGCGCGGCAGGGCGCCGGGCGCGGGCAGCGTCCAGCCGGTGCGGGGATCGGGCGGGGCGGTCACGAGCGCACGCTATCGGCACCGACGCGACGAGCGCTCCCGACCGCTGGCCTGCCGCCCTCTCTCCGCCTGCCGGGTGGGTCTGCCCGTCGCTGCAGCGATCGTCCTGCTTTCCGCATGCGGAGGGTCCGACGAGGAGAGCCCGGCAGCGGACCCGTCCTCCAGCGCCCCGGCGTCCACGACCGCGGAGGCGAGCGGCTCCGAGTCTGCACCCAGGCCGGCGGCATCCAGGAGCGACTCCGCGCCCGGTGCGGCATCGACGCCTCCACCTCTGGCGGATGACCCTCGCCAGGCCCCTCTGCAGGGGCCCGGCGCGAGCGCTGGGCGCAGGGGGGTCCTCCCTCAGCCGCCGCAGCCGCCCAGGTAGATGCCGCGGGCGTTGAGCCATGGCACGGGGTCGACCTGACCGCCGTACATGGCGCCCGACGGGTGGACCTCGAAGTGCAGGTGCGGTCCGGTCGACTGCCCCCGGTTGCCCACCTCCGCGATGCGCTCGCCGGCCGAGACGCGCTCACCGGTGGAGACGAAATAGCGGTGCACGTGGCCGTACACGGTGACCGAGCCGTCGTCTCCCTCGATGTAGACCGCCTGACCGAACCCGGTGGCCGCACCTGCCCGCCGCACGACGCCGGAGGTGGCGCTGTAGATCGACGTCCCGATGGGGGCGGCGATGTCCACGCCGCCGTGCAGCGCTCCCCAACGCCAGCCGAAGCAGCTGGAGACCCGGCCCGACGTCGGCTTGGCGTACCCGGAGCTCGCCCCGCCCCCGCCGGCACCGGAGCCGCCGCTCGAGCCACCGCCGCTGGAGCCCCGGCCGCTGGAGGCGTTCGCGGCCGCGGCGGCCGCGGCGGCCTCGCGGGCGGCACGCTCTGCCGCCGCTGCTGCCGCCGCCTCCTCGGCCCGCT